>CAZUBT010000061.1:0-16314 GCA_964618815.1 uncultured Desulfobacterales bacterium
AGTACCGTTCTCACGCGTTTAGCCGTATGCTATCGTGAGATGTCATTACAGTTAGGGATTAGTCGTTGAACGTCATGTGATCGAGAAAAATGAAGCCCGCCTTTTGATAACTGAACATGCTATAAAAAAGATTGCATTGAAAACCGAAAACCGAAAACCGAAAACTGAAAACCGTTCTTCAAAAATCTTCGCTATTAGCCTGGGCTGTCCCAAGAACCTGGTGGACACGGAAATCATGCTGGGGACCCTGACTCGAGAGGGTTGGGAGGTCACCCCGGACCCGGCGGCCGCGGCGTTGCTCCTGGTGAACACCTGCGCGTTCATCGCCCCGGCTTCCCAGGAGGCGGTGGACACCATCCTGGAGCTGGCCCGGCACAAGCAGGCCGATCCCGAAAAAATCCTGGTGGTTACCGGCTGTCTGCCCCAGCGCTTCGGCCCGGAGTTGGATGGTCTGCTCCCCGAAGTGGACCTCTTTATCGGGGTCCATGATTTTCCCCGGCTGCCCCAGATCTTACGGGACTTCCGGGAAGGGGCCGAGACCCGGCTGTGGCGCAACGACTCGCCTTTTGATTATCACTCCGTCCAGCCCCGGTTTGCCGCCACCCCGGCACACCTGGCCTATCTCAAGATCGCGGAAGGCTGCGGCCATGGCTGCACCTTCTGCGTCATTCCCCAGATTCGCGGGCCCTTTCGCAGCCGCCCCTTTGCGACCTTGATGGCCGAGGCCGAGAACCTGGCCGCGGCGGGAGTCAAGGAAGTGGTCCTGGTGGCCCAGGACACCACTCTCTATGGCCGGGATCGGAGCGGGGAGCCGGAATTGCCGGAGCTGCTCCGGGAACTGGCTGCCCTCCACTTCTCCTGGATCCGAATATTATACAGCCATCCGGCCCGCATCACCCGGGAGCTTTTGGAAACCATGGCCGCCCATCCCCGCATCGCGCCCTATCTGGATATCCCTATACAGCACGGCCACGATGAGGTTTTACGGCGCATGGGCCGGGGCTACGGCCGCAAGGTGATTTTGGAGGTCTGCCGCCGCATCCGGGAGATCATGCCCGCCGCGGCGCTGCGCACCAGCGTCATGGCAGGCTTCCCCGGGGAATCCGAGGCCCATTTTGAGACCCTGGCGCAACTCCTGGAAGAAGTGCGCTTTGAGCATCTGGGGGTGTTTCTCTTCCAACCGGAGGCAGACACGCCCGCGGCCCGGTTTACTCCCCAGGTCCCCCGGCGGGAGGCCCAGCGGCGGGCCGGGCGCCTCAAAGCTCTCCAGGCCAAGATCGTCAAGGCCAGGCTCAAATCCCTGGTGGGAAGCTTGCAGCCCGCGCTGGTAGAGGGGGTGAGCGCGGAGAGCGACTACCTCTTAAGCGGCCGCCTCATCACCCAGGCCCCGGAGATTGACGGCCAGGTCTATATCACCGCGGGCGAAGGGCGGGTGGGAGAGATTCAGACGGTGCGCCTTACCCGGGCCCTCCCCTACGATCTGATGGGGGAGTTGGTCACGGGGGATGAATGATGATATGAACCGCAGATGCACAGAGATGCACGCAGATAATTATTATACTGATTAATGTGTAATAACAGAGGCTCGACCCGACCCGGTTAGTTCAATGTACAGTTCCGGGAGGAATGAGGGGTGAGATATCGCCAATAATTGGTCAGGAATGTTTAATAAAGAGCAGAGCATTATGATTTTTTTATCAGAGGCAATGCTTTAGCTATATATTCACGCATAGTTGTTGATTCTTTGATAATTACCGTTATCTCATTTAAGATATTATTAAATATTTTTTCTGAGTTTTTATGATCTCCCATCGATTGTATGTAAATTTTGATTACTTTCTTTGCTAAATTAAGTAGTTCACCCTCTTTTAATATTGTTAATATTAATCTCTCTTTCTCCATTCTCCTATATATTGTCTCAAGTAATTCCTTGTTTCCTTCACTCTCATAATACTTAAAATGGTTCTTTGCGTCTTCGTAAAATTGTGGTGTTGTAGCATAAACGATAAGAACTCCAGGCATCATAGATGATTGTATTATAATTCGGCATAAATTTGTATAACCCTCTAAAACATTTCCAATACTTGGTATACGTTCAGCTTCATCAAGTAAAATAATGAACCCACTATAGCCAAGGATTTTCGATAAACTTGATATACTTTTAAACATATCAAATGCGTTGGAATAATCTATATTCTCATTAAATTCAATACCTTTTAACTGGTTATTAATATAATTAAAATCAATTCTTTTCAGCTTTTCTCCAAGAATCCATCGTATTATTAACACCTTCAATTCGTCATTTCCCCTTAAGAATGCATACTGGTACAATTTAATCGCATTTTTAAGGGTTTCATTAATTTTTTCTAATTCAGGCATGTGCTCTTTATAAAGTTCATCAATGCATCCGAGACCACAAGTAAGGTAGGTTAATTTATGCTTGCATTGGTCATTTCTATATTTAGATATTCTATTTTCAACTAATTCCAACCACATATCGAGAAATGAAAGAAGACCTAAATTTTCATTCTCTGCCCTAAAAGACATATTTTTCAGAATATCACCATAAACCCAGACCATTTTGCTTAATGGACACTCTCTCGAGCTTAATGTCACATAACTGACAACGAACTTATCCCTTAAAGCTTTCTCCTTCGTAAGGTTTAGAATATGTGTTTTGCCGACTCCGTAATCCCCATGAACAAAAAGGATGTTGGAGTCTCCTTTTTTTGTATTTCTTAATAAGGTCTCTATTTGAGCTATTTCGTTAGACCTTCCAATATTAAAATAATCGACATCATCATAAGAAACTACTCCGCTGTCGAGGGCATTTATTATCCTTTCGGCTGTTAGCTTATCCATGTTATTTAAACTGTGAATATGCATCCTTAGTTTTCTTTTCTAATTCATCCCAGACATTTCCAACTATGGCTTCAAATTCATCTTTAACGTCTAAATTAATGTTGTCTCGTATCTTATTTAGCAATTTAATATAGGATACAATAAATACTCTTGCTTTCGATTCTATATTTGTATAAGTTTCGTCAACCAATTGAGAACAATATTTTATAACCTCTTCTGTAAGCAACCCACGATTGAAATCAGGGTAAGCCAAGGAAATTATTTCCCTTATCTTTTTGCCTGCTTCTACCATTTCTTTAAATGAAATGGGGTGGACTTCTAAGACATCTTGGACTCGTTGTCTTAGAGCAGGATACGCATTTATTCCGTTATAAACATTTGTGAAGAATTCCGGGGTTGTAGCGAATAAATAATACATATAATTTGTATTAGGTTGAGTATCAATAATTACTTTGAGATTTTCATTCGATAGATTTCTCTTTTGGCGAGACATAAGAGTCGGGATAATTTCTTGTTCATCTATCAAAATTACCCATCCAGCATATCCAATTGATTTAAAAAATAATGAAAGCATATTTAAAACAGCCCGTGCATTTCGCACAGTTATATTATTCCTAACATTAACCTTATCTCTTTCTTTCGCCTTTAAACTATCCCCTTGAAACCATCTATTTAATATTACAATTATATTCATCCCGTCTGAAAACTTCGGAATCTTATTTGACATTACTTTCCCATATGTTCTGACTGAGCTGATAAAATCAATATTAGTAGAATCCAAAGGCATATTCGAAATCTCGTCATCGGTATCGTTGACCCTTTTTGCCCATCTACTTATAATATAATCTAAAACAGTCTTTTCTATGTCACCCCTTCTAAAATCATTAATACTCATAGTTTTAATTATTTTTCCTAATATTCTTTCTATCATGTCAAATCCTTCACGTGCTCTTAAATCAAATAAACTTACAACAAAATTATCCCGTAAAGCGATCTCCCTTACTAAACTTAGAAAATGGCTTTTCCCCGACCCATAATCTCCCTTAAGAAACCTTGCAACAGATACTCCCCTTCTTACCTTATCGAGATGTTTTTTTACAGTTACAATTAATTCGGAATCAACGTCTGAGGAATAGTCCATTATATTGTCAGTAGCAGGGACACCATCCCCTAATGTTTGAATTATCATTTCGGCTTCCAACTGAGACAGCCTTGCGGGCATAGCACACCTCACTTTTTGAATTTTATAAATTTATAAGTCCAAAAATTTCCAGCTTCATCATAAACAACGATACCATTTGCGCCTTCGGATAAACTAAATCTATATCCATCACGAGTACAAAGTGCTTTATTTTTAATAAGTTCATATAGATCAACACTAAATGCATCGGTTGGGTAATCGATCATTTTTGATTTATCATAAGTTAACCAAAAAGCCTCTTTCTGTCTCTTCATCCACAATTCTTTCTGAATATCATTTAAAAGAACATCTTTGTCGATTTTATCTCCAGAAGCTTTTTTATACGCAACAAAGAGTTCTTCTATAAAATCATTTGGCGCAAACTTTTTATTAAATAATATATTACATAGCTTTTCTATTTCAATAATAATATCGCTAACTTGCACTGAATTTAGCTTAATTTTTCTACAATTTGTTCCGATGATTGAAGATGACTTTGCAAAGTCTATATCAATTTGTATTATGCCTTTTAATTTAAAACCTTTTAGACTGCTGCCACTAAGAGGAGACAAATTAATCTTTTCGCATTCTTTTAAAAAATAAGAATCAAATTTTAATTTAAAATCTCTGTGTAGATTTTCTAATTCCAACTTATATAATTTAACCTTTTCAGGTGACAATGGGAAATTAGACTCCACTTTTTGATCGATTGAGGATATTAATCTTATTGCTAATCCATAACTATTTTTGGTAATAAAATTCTTAAGATTGGTAAGCATCTTTTGTAAGCTATTAATTTCTTTCAAATCATTATCAATTAAAATCATTATCTTATTTAAATTAGCAGACATTATTTTACCTCTATACGCTCTTCTCTCGATTTCGAGATGATCGTACTCCCACGGCCCTAATTTTAGTCTATAAGCCGAGATTATGCCGCAGCCTTGGCCACCGCGGTCCAAAAATGGTTTCGGGACCTTGCATCCTGGGTTCAATCCCGAAAAGGTTCCTCTTTTTTTGCCCAGATCATCTTGTGGGAGGCAGGGTAGCACAAATTTCCCTCAAAATATATCTTTTTCGCAGATTTTGGACATACCACCCCCTTTGTGAGCAGATTCTTCATGGAGGGGCGACCTAAGAACCCCAAGCCAGCACCGCCCGGTAATGGTGGGACAGGGGAAAGGCCGAAGCCACATGGACATACCCTCTTCTTATCTGCGTCCATCTGCGGTTAACAAGTTCCTCCGCGGTTCATATTTATCTCCGGTTGACATCCCACCGGAAGGAAGTTATTTTATTCACAAAACCTGACCGTTTATGAAAAAGAACCCCATCCTCCAGGAACTTAAAGCTGAGATTGAGGGCATCAACCGGGCCCTGCTCAACAATCTCACCACCCACGTACCGTTGATCGCCCAGGTGGGGCAGCACATCCTGTTGAGCGGCGGCAAAAGGGTGCGGCCGCTGTTGTTCCTCCTGTCCGCCCGGATGTGCGGCTGCCGGAGCGATCATTTGGCGGATTTCTCCACCATCTTTGAATATCTTCACGCGGCCACCCTGCTCCACGACGATGTGGTGGACACGGCCTCGGTGCGCCGGGGGCAATCCACCGCCAACACCGTCTGGGGCAACCAGGCCGTCATCCTGGTGGGCGACTTCCTTCTGGCCAAGGCCCTGTCCCTGGCGGTGACCACCAACAAGTTGAAGGTCCTTAAAGTGCTGTCTGATACCACCACGCAGATGGCGGAAGGGGAGATCCTGCAGCTTTTGTACACCGGGAACCTGGAGCTCACCGAAGCCCAATATTTCGAGGTCATCACCCGGAAAACCGCGATCCTCATGTCCGCGGCCTGTCAGATCGGGGCCATTTTAGGGGACGCGCCGGAGGCCCAGGAAGAGGCCCTGACCCGGATGGGCCTGAATCTGGGGATCACCTTCCAGTTGGTGGATGACATCCTGGATTTTGTGGGAACTGAGAAGGAATTGGGCAAGCAGGTGGGCGCGGACTTAAAAGAGGGGCGCGTCACCCTGCCCCTGATCCACGCCCTGGCCCAGGCCGCCCCTGGGGACCGCGAGCGCCTCCAGGAGATCTCCCGGAACCTGACCACGGACCTGGTCCCGGAACTGCGCCGGCTGTTCGATAAATACGGCTCCCTGGAACACGCCCGGTCCATGGCCCGGGGGTACACCTTAAAGGCCCAGGACAACCTGGCCGCCTTCCCTCCCAGCCGGGAGAAAGAGTATTTCCAGGCCATCACCGGGGAACTGCTTAACCGGACTTATTAAAGAATAAGAGATTAACCACAAAGACACCAAGGACACCAAGGTTCACTAAGAAGCTAACTATTGAGGGGCCTGGGCGGTAGCGCCCAGGCCCCTCATTTTTTTCTCTTGGTGTTCCTTGGTGTCCTTGGTGCCTTTGTGGTTAAATTTCCACCCGCAGCCCATCCTCCGCCCGGATAATCTCCCCGGCATACTCCTCCCCCGCCAAGGCCACCACGTCCACTTCGTCGCAAGGGGGGTAGAAGTGGGTGAGGAGCAAGCGCTGCACCCCGGCCCGGGCCGCCAGACGGCCGGCTTCCCGGGGGGTCAGATGCCCCGGCACTTTAAAGGGATTGGCCGCCTCCAACACCAGGAGATCGGCACCCTTAGCCAGTTCCACCAGGGAGTCGCTCACGTCCGTGTCCCCGGAATAGACCAGGGCCGCGCCCCGGGACTCCAGCCGGAAGGCCAGGGAACCCTCAATGTGGTTGACGGGCGCGCTTTTGATCACCAGGCCCGGGAAGGTCGTTTCATCCGGGCCGTCCGGGTTCAATTCCCGAAGCCGCAGCAGTCCCGGGGGCGCTTCCACCCAAGAGCCGAAGGCCCTCCGGAGATTATCGTAAAAGGTTTGAAACCCACGGGCCGCCAGGAGATCAAAAGGCTCCTGACGGGTATAGCCCAGGGAGTAGCGGGTGGCGAACAGAAACGGCGCCAGGTCGCCCACGTGGTCCGGGTGGAAGTGGCTCAGGGCAATGATGTCCACCTGGTTGAAGTCCAGGCCATACTTCAGCATGGACCGCAGGGCGCCGCTCCCCAAATCCAGGAGGACCAGTTTCCCCGCCGCTTTTACCGCGTAAGCCGGAGAACTCCGCCGCAGTGACGGGACCCCGGTTCCGGAGCCGATGACGATGAGTTCCATTACAGCCTCTCACCTAAAGATGTTTCACCACAAAGGCACAAAGACCACAAAGGTCCACAAAGAATCATTTCTTGGTGAACCTTGGTGTCCTTGGTGTCTTAGTGGTGAATCTTTTTACCGAAAACCGAAAACCGTCTTTACTGCCCGTCCACGTGGCCCATCTGCGTTACATAGAACCAGTCCGCGGGGTCTGAAAGGTAGTTGTGCATGTCCATGAGCATCAGGTAATGGCCCCGCTCTTCGTGGGCCACGCTCATAAAAAAGCGCCGGGCCAGGGAGTTGGGGGTCTCTTTGGCCAGTTTGGTGTAGTACTCGATGGAGCACTCTTCCATCTTGATGCCGGTGCGCAGGGCCTGGAGATCGTTTTTGCCGCCGCTGGCCGAATCATCTTTGGCCATGGCCAGGACGCAGACATACGGTTCATGCCGGGGGGGGTTGAACTCCGCCATGGAAGCCGTCCAGGCCGGGTCTTTCTCCATGCTCCGGTAGATTTCATTGAATTTTTCGATGTGGTATTTTTCCGACTCCGCCAGATATTCCAGGACCTCCCGGACCCCTTCACTCTGCACCTTCTTGGCGGCTTCCAGATAAAACTGCCGGCCTTCCACCTCCATCTGCACCGCGTCTTTCAAGGCTTGCAGCATGTATTCCTGTACCTTCATGATCGGCTTCTCCCTTTGGGAATCAGGGGCCGGCGGCCACCTCAACGGGCCATTTACCCACCCTTGAATGTATTTCACCATGCAAGATTCTATCACAACATAAACCTCCCCCTGCCCCTTGTCAATTCTCCTGCGATCTCCTCAAGATTATCTTAAGGGAGGGGGGCAGGGGCAGGGGATAACATTTATTAAGGGGGGGATAATATATGTCACCTTGATGTAGGGGCGGGTTTAAAACCCGCCCCTACCGGAGCTGCTTCGGTTAGGACAATTTTTTGCTCCGGTTAATAGTTGTTAGCCGGTATTGGTCAGGGCCGCCTTGATGGCTCCGTAACCGATGAAGGTGCTGGTATATGAATTCCCGGTGGTGGATTTAATGGCGCCGGCGGCAACCGCCATGGAATCCCGGTTCCCGACATCCTACTTTTCCGGGAATCTGTTGCCATGTCCCTAAGAGGCGTGGTAAAAAACCTGTATGGGCCGCTTCCCGTTCGCGTTGGTAAAGAAAAGCCTGTCCCTGCAACCGGCCCCCCCGGTCCCTGAGGGCATGGTGCCCGCGGGGGTGCTGGCCCCGCTGTTTTGCCTGGGAAAAGAGCCGCATCTGCTCTTTACCAAACGCACCATGACGGTGAAGGATCACCGGGGGCAGATCTCCTTCCCCGGCGGGGTGCGAGACGCCTTTGATGCCGACCTCATGGTCACCGCGTTGAGAGAAACCCAAGAAGAGATCGGGTTGGACCCCCAGAAGGTGGAGATCCTGGGATCCCTGAAACCCATTACCACCGTCACCGGCTACTGGGTCATGGCGTTTGTGGGGCGCATCCCTTATCCCTATGAATTTCAGCCTAATCCCCGGGAGGTGGAGCGCCTCTTGATCCTGCCCCTGGAAGGCTTTTGCGACCCCGGATGCTGGAACTCCGGGGAATACAACTATCGGGGCAAGACCACCCAGGTGTGCTGTTGGCGCCATGACAACACGGTGATCTGGGGCGCCACCGCCCGGATTGTTCTTAATCTCCTGGCCCGCCTGGGCGAATACCCCATATCCGGAGACCATTATGCCACCTGTCTGGACTGATCTGGCCGGGGCCGCGGCATTGGTGCAAGACGGCCACCTGGTGGCCCTAAGCGGGGCCACCCGGAACGGCCCCATGGCTCTGATTCGGGAACTCATCCGCCAGGGCCGCCGGGACTTAAGCCTCATCACCGTGCCCACCGGGGGCTGGAATGTGGACCTGCTCATCGGCGCGGGCGCCGCGAGCCGGCTGCACTTCGCCCAGGTGGCCCTGGAGGAATACGGCATGGCCCCCCATTTCCGCCGGGCGGTGGAGCAGGGGGAGTTGGATATCTGGGAATATCCCTGAGGCGCGCTGCTCCGGGCCCTCCAGGCGGGGGGCATGGGCGCGCCGTTTCTGCCGGTCAGGGGAATTTTGGGGTCAGCCTACCTGGAGGTCAATCCCTGTTTAAAGGTAATCGCCGACCCGTTCAGCGGTGAAGAACTGGCAGCGGTTCAGGCATTGAGGCCGGACGTGGCGCTGGTGCACGGCAGCAAAGGCGACGATCGGGGGAACTTGTTGATTCCCCGCCGGGCCGACTGGCCCCTGGCCATACGCGCCGCCCGGCGGGTCATCGCCACGGTGGAAGAGAAAGTGACGGGGCCCTTACAGGATTCGGCGGATTGGCGCCTGATCCCGGCCATCTATGTGACCGCCTTGGTACACTGCCCCATGGGGGCCAGGCCCAGCGGGTTTACGGGGTATTATGAACTGGATGAGGGGGAGCTGCGGGGATACTTGCAAAGTTCCAAAGACCCGGCCACATTCAGGGAATACCTGGAAAATAATATTTAACCACCAAGACACCAAGAACACCAAGTTTCACCAAGAAAATAATGAAGGGGGGCCGGGCGATGTCCGCCCCCCCGACTCTTTTCTTTGTGTACCTCTGTGCCCTTGGTGTCTCGGTGGTTAATCTTTTTCTGCGGGCGGCCCCACCCCGTTCACCCCGCCGTTCAGCAAGCGCACCACGGTGAAGTCCGGGAAGTAGTCGATGATGTTGAGGCAGCCGTAGTTCTGGTCTATACGGAAAAGGTTGTTAAGCGGCAGGCCCAGGGCATCGCTCAAGATCACCCGGTTGACCCCGGCGTGGGCCACCAGGGCCAATGCCTGGCCGGGATGGCGCTCCAGGAGAACTTGCAAGGCCGGCAGCACCCTCTCGCTCAAATCCGTCAGGCTCTCGCCCCCGGGGATGCGGTAGTGGGCCAGGTCCTGAAAGCGAGCCTGGAGTTCCTGGGGATAGCGCTCCCCGATCTCCGTGAAGCTGAGTCCCTCCCAGACGCCGAAATGAATCTCTCTAAATTCCGGGATAGCTTGAGGCTCCAAGTCCCGGCCCCGGCATAGAATCCGGGCGCCTTCTCCGGCCCGGCTGAGGTCCGAGGCATAGACCCCGGCCAGTTCCACCTGCCGCAGTTGCGCGGCCACATCCTCCAGTTGCCGGATGCCCAGGGGGCTCAGGCCGATGTCGTTGTTGCCGTGATAGCGCTGGGTATGGCCGTCGGCCACCTGGCCGTGGCGCACCAGGTAGAGGCGGGTGGGGGTCAGGGATGCCTTGGCTCGCAGGGCTTGGAGGCGCATTACGTCAGATTCCCTTCTAATTATTAATCGGAGCGTAAAATATGTTGCCTTGATGTCGGGGCGGGTTTAAAACCCGCCCCTACGTAGCTCCCGAGCCGATAATTATCGCAGTTGGGAAGCCGGCATGATTCGGATATATTCCTGCAACGCGTCCCGGGTGGATTGGAAGGCAATGCGGTCCCAGGGGATTTCCTCCAGGCCGAAGACCCGGGCTTCCAGGGTCTCATCCCCGGCGCCCAGGACGCCCTCCAGATATTCCGTGAGATACGCGGCGATCACGGTGCGGTGGTCGCGGTAAGAATAAAGATTGAGCAGGCGAACCACTTTTACCGTCAGATGAGTCTCCTCCATAGTCTCCCGGACCACCGCCTCCTCCACCGGCTCTCCCATGTCCACAAACCCTCCGGGCGCCACCCAGAGGCCGTAGCCCGGGTTGATGCTCCGGCGCGCCAACACCAGACCGCCGTCCAAAGGGATGAGGGCAATGGCCGCCAGTTTGGGGTCAATATAAAAGACAAAGCCGCAGGCCGCGCATACCAGGCGCTCCGGTTCTCCGGCCTTGAGGAGGCGTTTGGCCAGGCGGCCGCCGCATAGGGGGCAGAATTTATACAGGTTTACAGGTTCGTGGGACATCACATCATACCGTTTTTGGTTTTCGTAAAAAAACCTGGTGAACCTCTCATCCCGGGTTGCTGTCAAAAAGGTATTGACATGTATGGGCGAACTTTATTTTCGCCCGCCATACCAGGGCGAACACAAGGTTCGCCCCTAGGAAAAATAAACGTTTGATGGCGAATTGGTATCAGGTCTTTGCGACTTAGCGCCTTGGCGGGAGATATATTCAGCTTTCGCCGGGTCCGTAGGAGCACCGCGGGCTGCGGCCTTGGCGGAATACTTGGGATGGAAATTCGTGATTGTTTCAGAGGTCCCCCTTACTCCAGCTTAAAAGGCGTCGGATTAAAGGTGAGCAAGAAGACTATGACCGTGATCAAGCCCAGGATTTTCCGGCGCCGGTCCAAAGGCACCCAATCGCAATAGGGGGGAGGATGCCGGACCCCCATGAGATAGAGCAGTACAGCCCAGACCAGCCAACCTTCCCAGAACAGCAGGCCGCAGACCACCAATCCCACGAGGCAGGCCCAGGAAATTTGCCGGTGGCGCTCCGGAAACAGGGCATAGGCCACGTGGCCGCCGTCCAGTTGCCCCACGGGAAGCAGGTTCAGGGCGGTCACCAGGAACCCGATCCAGCCGGCAAAGGCCATGGGGTGCAGGATGATGTGGTGGTCATCGGGGAGAAACCCGAAAATCAGCCAGCTCAGGCCCTGAAACAGCAGGGGCTCTCCCAGGATCAGGCCCGCGGAGCCCTGGGGCATGATTTTGACTTCCGAGAGCCACAGTCCCACCAGAACCACGGGAACGGACACCACCACCCCCACCAGAGGCCCGGAGCAGCCCACATCCATCAGGGCCCGCTTGTCCAGGATGGGGGAACGGATTTTGATAAAGGCCCCGAAGGTCCCGATAATAAAGGGAAAAGGCGGCGCGGGAATGAAATAGGGCAGGGTCACGTCCAAGTGATGCCGCCGGGAGACCAGATAATGCCCCATCTCGTGGGCGCCCAGGATCAGGATCAGGGTGAAGGAAAAGGGCATGCCCCGGTAAATTTCCCAGGGGTTCGTCAGGGGATTCACGCCTTGATGCAAGGCCCCGGCGATGATGGTGGTTACGATGGTGGCCAAAAACAAAGCCAAGTGAAGTCCCAGCCTGAGCGGGGGAGGGGGGGGGGCCTGCTCCGGAGGCAAGGGACAGACCCGCGGGAACCCGCCGAAAGGCCCCCCGAGTGGGCCGGGGCTGAAAGGGGTATCTTCCCGGCTCACTTCAGCCCCACTTCTTTCTTCAAATCCGCCATCTCCTCCAGGGTCAGCCGCCGACAAGTCCCCCGGGGCAACCGGCCCAGACGTAAACTACCCAGCGCGATGCGCTTCAGCTTCAAGGCTGGATGGCCCACCTGCTCCATGAGGCGTTTGATGAGATGATACCTGCCTTCCCGCACCGTGAGTTCCAGCACGGTCTTGTCCGGCGCACGTTTCCGCACCTGCACGGCCACGGCCACCACCCGCCCGTCCAGTTCCAGCCCCCCGGCCAGCCGCTTCAGGGTTTCCGCGGCAACCTCCCCGCTCACCGTCACCCGGTAGGTGCGGGGCACTTGATAGCTGGGATGGGTCAGCCTCTGGGCCAGCTCCCCTTCGTTGGTCAGGAGCAGCAGCCCGGTGGCGTCATAATCCAGGCGGCCCACGGGATAAAGGCGCCCATACTTTTCCCCTACCAGGTCCAATACGGTGCGGCGCCCCAGAGGATCCAGGGTGGTGGTCACGTACCCGTAGGGCTTGTGCAGCATGACGGTTAGGGGCGGGGCGGCCTTGAGCCGGCGGCCGTCCACCCGCACCACATCACGCTCGCCATCGATCTTGGTCCCCATCTCCGTGACCACTTTACCATTGACGCTTACCCGGCCGGCCTTGATTAATTCTTCCGCGGCGCGCCGAGATGCTACTCCCACTCCGGATAAATACTTCTGCAAGCGCTCAATAGTCACGTGGCCTCGATGGAGAAAGAGGGTAGGGGAGGGGGAGGGGGGTAAACAGTGAACAGTAAACAGTGAACGGTGAGTGGTTAGAAGCAAAATCGGAATGCGCCGGGACGACTCTTTGCCTGCTGCTTACTATTTACTGCTCACTGCTCACTGTTCACTCTCTTCCCCCCGGCCCTCCCCTCAATATTTTTACGGCGTTAGCGAGGCTAACGCCATGACTGAATATCCAGACCGAATCCCACTGCGTCCCGGACTTCCGCCATGGTTATCCTGGCCTGTTCCCGGGCCAGCTTATTGCCTTGGTGGAGGATGTCCCGAACCTCGTCGGGGTGGGCCTCGAAGTAGCGCCGGCGTTCCTGGATGGGCGCGAAGTTTTCCAACAGGGCCTCGGCCAGCAGCTTTTTGCAGTCCACGCAGCCCAGCTTGGCAGCCCGGCATTCGGCGGTGATTTCGGCGATACGTTCCTGGGGCAAATTGAGGCGATGGAAGGGAAAGGCCAGGCAGCGCTCCGGTTCCCCCGGGTCCCGACGGTAAGGGCGCTGGGTGTCGGTGGTCATCTGCCGCACCTTCTGGGCCATGACCTCCGGCGGGTCGCTCAGGTAGATGCAGTTGTCGTAGCTCTTGCTCATCTTGCGGCCGTCGGTGCCGGTGAGCTTGGGGATTTCCGTGAGCAGGGCCTCCGGTTCCGGGAAGATGGGCTTATAGAGGTGGTTGAAGCGCCGGGCGATCTCCCGGGTCATCTCCACGTGGGGCACCTGGTCCACCCCCACCGGCACGCCGTCGGCCTTATACATCAGGATGTCGGCAGCCTGGAGCACCGGGTAGCCCAGGAAGCCGTAGGTGGCCAGGTCCTTGTGGGCCAATTGCTCCATCTGGTCTTTATAGGTGGGGTTGCGCTCCAGCCAGGGCACCGGGGTGAACATGCCGAAGATGAGGTAGAGCTCGCAGTGTTCCGGGATGGCCGACTGCACGAAGAGGGTCGATTTCTCCGGGTCCAGTCCCACGCTCAGCCAATCGATGATCATCTCCGGAATATAGCTGCTGATGGCCTGGGGAGCCTCGTATTCCGTGGTGATGGCGTGCCAGTCGGCCACGAAATAATAGCACCGGTATTCTTCCTGAAGGCGCACCCAGTTGTACAGCGCGCCGTAGTAGTTCCCCAGGTGCAGCTTGCCGGTGGGGCGCATGCCGCTTAAGATGCGCTTCTGTTTGTGAGCCTCGGTTTTTGGTCTTTGATCGGGTGTATCTGCAAACGCCATTCTTATTCCTATTCCATTACTCAGAATTTATACTGGTGGCACAGGCTTTTCAGCCTGTGCCGGCGCGGGCTAAAGCCTGCGGCTAACAAGGATTTGAAATGGTGGGCAGTGCCCACCCTACATCTAACAAGGATTTGATGTCGCGGGCAGTGCCCACCCTACAGCTTAGGAAATGGTGGGCGGCGCCCACCCTACAGCTTAACCTGCCGGCAAACCGGCGCGGTTTCCTGGATGCAAACTTACCATTAGGCAGTCCTCTTTTGCAAGTACGTGCGCCGATATTCCCGCCAGGGCCAGGATACTGATTACTCCTGGAGTGATTCCAAATAAGAGCCTAGCGAGCTTATCTCCTGGGAAGGCTCAACTTCGTCCCCGGACCTGAGGTCATGGATGGCCACCCGCACGGGCTCCTCCAAGGAGATGGGAAAACCGTCCCCGCTTACGTCATTGACGGTGATATAGGCGCGCTTGCCTTGGTATTTTATCCATTTCGTATATGACCCTTTCCCGGCGCAACTTGCCGAGAAATTGAATCCATGACTTGTCATTACTTCTTCGAGGTCCATCGATGGTTTCCTTGATTGCTGCAAATAGCGTTCCCGCCATGTCAGTTTTATCTCATTCCCAAGCTTGGCTTGGCGTCCTATGAACCGCCGAGGGCGGCTGTTCCACATTGTCCCTCTCATATTTTGTGGAACGAATACTATTGCCTGGAGTTGTCATTAATGAACCGCTGGTTCACCCATAAATGATGATAAGTTCTCGATAGGCCATAGCGACTTTGAACTTTGAACTTTGAACCTTGAACTTTTCAAGGCAGTTAGCGTTCCTGCCACACCGGTTTTCTCTTCTCCAGAAACGCCTTTACCCCTTCCTCCGCATCCTCGGTGCTGCAAAGAGCCGCAAACATGTCGCCCAGCAGATCTAGGGCCTTATGGTAAGGGACATCTTCCATCCCATAGATTCCGGCTTTGCCGATCTGCAAGGCCAGGGGGCTTTTCGCCGCCAGTTTGGCGGCCAATTCAAGGGTGGCTTCCTCCAGTTTATCGGGCGGAACCACCTTGTTGACCAGTCCCAGCCTTTGCGCCTCCGCGGCCGAGATAATTTCTCCCAGGAGCACCATTTCCAGAGCCTTTTTGCGGCCGACGTTGCGGGCCAGGGGCGCCGCGGGTCCCAGACAGATGAGGCCGACATTGATGGCCGTGGTCCCGAATTTGGCATCCTCCGCGGCCACCGTCAGGTCACAGGCAAATGAGAGACCCGCGCCGTTTGCCAAAGCATAGCCTTTTACCGAGGCGATCACCGGCTTCTTCATCCGGGCGATGGTGTGATTGTGCTCATCCATCAAGTGGATAAACTCCCGGTACTCCTTGTTGGTTTTCCCCTTGAATTCGTCCAGGGAAATACCCGTGGAGAAATGTTTGCCATTGGCATCGATCACCACCACCCGGACCTGGGGGTCCTTCTCCATTTCCCAGAGCGCGTCATTAAGCTCCCGGGCAAAGGGGACGTTGAAGGTGTTCATCGCTTGGGGGCGATTCAGGGTAATGAAGCCGATTTGCTCCCGTTTTTCCACCATGACGTTGGTATAGGTCATAACGCACCCTCCTTATTTCTTAAGTTACAGAAGTTACAGAATAAAAAATGCTGAGGTTTAGCTTGGTTACGAAAATGCCGGCAACTTTTACTTCATCCCCGCCACATGTTCTCCGAATTCCTGGGAACCCCAGCGGGCCAGGTCCTTGGGCCCCGCCATCTCCGCGGCCAGGCCCGCCATGTCGATGACCAGGTTCCGGAAAAACCGGGCGTGGTCCCTCTCCCGTAGGGTGCGTCTTACGCACCATATTTGTTTTAGCCCGCCAGCCATTAATGGTGCGTGAGACGCACCCTACGAAAATGCCGGCAACTTTTACTTCATCCCCGCCACATGTTCTCCGAATTCCT
>CAZUBT010000061.1:16414-20985 GCA_964618815.1 uncultured Desulfobacterales bacterium
GAGACGCACCCTACGAAAATGCCGGCAACTTTTACTTCATCCCCGCCACATGTTCGCCGAATTCCTGGGAACCCCATCGGGCCGGGTCCTGGGGCACGGCCATTTCCGCGGCCAGGCCCGCCATGTCGATGACCAGATTCCGGCAATACTGGGTGTGGTCCTTGCATAGCCAGTTGCTTTTCCGCCACTGGGCGGTGAGCATGCGGCACTGGGTGCTGCCGTAGCGCTGCTTGAACTCAACGGGCAGCCGGTTAAACAGGCGGTACAGTCCGGGATTGCCGCCCATTTCCTCCTTGGAGGCCTTGGGGTCCGCGGGGATTTGGCGGCGGCCGTACACCGCGCCCAGGGCCGCCATGGCTCCCACTAGGGCGCCGCAGGTATCCCCAAACATGGCGACCCCGCCGCCGAAGCCCGTCATGACGCACATGGTTTCCAGGGGTAAACCGGTATCGATTTGAGACAGGACCGCCTCAAAGACGCATTCCGCTCAGTTGAGGCCGGTCTTGTGATTGGCTTTGGCCTTTTGTCTTACCCGTTCCACAACTTCTTGAGGCTCCATCAACCTCTCCTTAAATTTTCCTGGCGCTTTGCTGAGAAATAAAACCCCTCACTTCCTCAATTATTACCTTCAACTCCCGGTGGGTGTCCAATGCCAGGGCCGGTTCATCGGCGGACTCCAGGGGGTCAAAATCCGCGGCCTGGGCCTCCAGAATTTCCTCCCGGCCGTCGGAGATGGACTCGGGGTCATGGGCCCGGAGGCCCAGGCGCTCCTTGACCACCTCCAAGGCGCAGGCGCAATAAATGAATATGGCCTTAGCGCCATGTTCCCGGGCCAGTTGCCGCACCAAATCCCGTTCCCCGGCCCGCTTGTAGGAGCCGTCCAAGATGACGCTCTCCCCTGAGGCCAGACGCTCCCCGGCCTTGCGAAGCATCTCGGCGTAGGTCTTCCGGGAAAAATCTTCATCATAAATCCCCTGGCCGAAAGCCGTGGGCGTGAGGGTGGTGGGCGTCAGCCCTGCCAGGGACTTGCGCACCGCGTCGCTGTGGATCACCGGCAATTGCATGGCCTCACCCAGGGCCCGGGCCAGGGTGGTCTTGCCGGTGCCCATGAGGCCGAAAACCACGATGATTACGCGGCCCATCGAGCGCCTGCCTCGGCGTAGCGGCCGGCCAGGGTAAAATACGCCTGGGCCGTCTTCTCCGCCTGATCACGGGCTGCCGGGCTGAGTTCCGGGTCCTGGGCGGCAAAGCCGTTGATCTTGCCCCGTACGTAGGCCCGGTAGCACTTGTAAAAATCCAGCATCATTAGGAGCTCGGGGTCCCGGGAGGCCGCCGCGAACCCTTGCACGAAATCGCGGCTCAGGTCCTCCAGGCCATGAAAATCCAAATCCATGGCCAGAAAGTCGATATCCGCCGCCACATCACCATATCGGAATCGGGGATTAAATTCAATGCAGTCGAAGATATGGATGCCGTCGGCCAGGCAGATATTTTTCATGTGCAAGTCGCCGTGGCAGTCCCGGATGCGCCCTTCCCGGATGCGCTTTAGAAACAAGGCCCGATGCCGCTTAAGAAAATCCCGGGCAAAGGCGCGAATTTCCTCAAACAACTCCCTGGACAACATCAGGCCCACCAGGGGCTCGGTGCGGGAAAAATTCTCTTCATGATTGTAGGCGATGATGGCCGGCTCCCCGAATTTATTGATGCGGGGGCCGGTGGCGGCCTGTTCGTAAAACGGCGTCAGCCGCGCGGTAATGCGGTCCATGAATTGCCGGTTAAGTTCGCCCCGGTCCGCGACTTCGTCCATCATGCGCTCCTGGGGCATCCGCACCATTTTCAGAATATATTCCATGGGGCGGCCTTTGCCCCCCACCGCCACCCCCTCGCGCCGCGCCGTTATGGGCAGCACCCCTAGATAAATCTCCGGGCACAGCCGGCGATTGAGGTGCAGCTCCTCCTGGAGATAATGATGCCGCCGCCTGAGGGTGGTGAAATTGAGAAACCCCAGGTCCACCGGCTTCTTGGCCTTGTAGGCGAACTTGTCCGTGAGGAAAATCCAGGAGATGTGGGTCTGGATCAACTCCACCCGGGTGGTGGGGTCCGGATACGCCCCGAGGTCCATGAGGGCCGCGACCAGATTCATGGTATTATTATAAGAACTTTCCGGGGCCGCGGCCAGGGGGTTTCTTCCTGGCCCCCCATTCTCCATAGTTTTTCGGTGGGGCGGGCCTCCGCGCCCGCCAGGTGAAAATCCAACGCAGAAGCACGCAGACGAAATAATTTTTGCACTTTTTCCCCCTTTCATGGACCTGACCTATTATATTTAAGAGAATCCAGCATGAACGGCCAATGAGCCGATAAACCAATAAACCGATAAGGATGCATCACCTCCATTCGCTTCCTATGAACAGCCCCAGCAAGTCCTCCGCCGCGTCTTATCAGATTCTATTGTTAACCTCCTGCGGCATCGCGTTTGCCAGCTACTTCGGGTCGTATATGCGCATCCCGGTGGTGCCGCTGTTCGCCGGCTCCCTGGGGGCCTCCACCGCTCAGGTGGGGGCCATCAACGCCGCGTTTTTGCTCATGTGCGGGGCCCTGTCTTTTCCCCTGGGGCTGCTTTCGGACCGCTGGGGCAAAAAGCCCCTGGTAGTCACGGGACTGCTGATTTCCGGCGGCACTTCCATATTGCTGTGGTTCAGCCAGACCCCCCTGCAACTCATCGGCATCTACCTCTTGTTCGGCATGGGGCTGGCCGCCATCGGCCCCACCCTGATGTCTTACGTGGCCGATATCTCTCCCGCCACCCATCTGGGGAGGTCATACGGCTGGTACACCACCGCGATTTATTCCGGCATGAGCCTGGGTCCCGCGGTGGGAGGCTTCCTGGCTCAATGGTGGGGCTTCCGCGTTATGTTCTTGATAGCCGGGGCCTTCACCCTGGTCCTGGTAGGGCTGACCGCGGTCCTGCTGCCGGAAATTCGCCGGGCCTCTCAAGACGGATCAGCAATTAAGCATAGAGGAGGCGCGACTCAAGGGATCTGGCAAAACCGCCCTCTCCTGGGATGCTGGCTGGTCACCCTGGGAGGCTGTTTTGCCCAGGGGATGTTCCTGACCTTTGCGCCCCTGCACGCCGCACAATGCGGGTTGAGTCTGGCGCAGATCGGCCTGTTGTTCACGGTGCAGGCGGTGGTGAATGCCCTGTCCCGGCTCCCTTTCGGCCGCTTAAGCGACGACCGCTTGGCCGGCCGAGGCGCGCTGGCGTCCCTGGGCTTCATTCTCTATGCCGCGTCTTTGGCGGGCTTCGGCCTGTCCCGGAGTCTCGCCGGACTGCTCATCGCCAGCCTGGCCTCGGGGGTCTCCATGGGCATGGCCTTCACGCCCCTGGGGGCGCTCATCGCCGAGACCGTGCCGCCGGAGTCCCGGGGCCTGGCCATGGGGGGGTACAATACCAGCATCTACCTGGGGATGATGCTCAGTTCCGGGCTCATGGGCGGGGTCCTGGAATGGACCGGCTTTGCCCGGGGCTTCACATTAACCGCCCTGGTTGCCGTCGCGGCCGCAGGAGTCTTTTATTGGATGATCAAGGATTTTGCTGGTAATCCGGCCCGGGCTAACGATCATTTCCCGGTGGATACAAAAAGATAAGAATGTCTCACGCCAAGGCGCAAAGACTGCAAATAAAAAATGTGGAACAGCCGCCCCCGGCTGTTCTTTAAAAGCTTTGAGCCCCGGCGTCTTTGCTTGAGGCCAATTATTTCACCCCAAACCGCAAGGACGCCAAGGGATTACAGGTTCATCAGATTTTGCCGAAAACCGGAGACCGAGAACCGAAAACCATTTTCACCCGGAGGCCCCGGCGATCTCCTCTAAGGTTCGCCCGGTAAGGGCCGACTCCGGCCGGGTTGCCAACAGGTTAAGGCCCGGCGCGGCCTCGGCGTCGTCCAGCTTCATCAGGAGCCAATTTTCATCCGGGGCTTTTTTGAAGCGGGTTAAGGAATAGCCGCCCCGGAGCTTCTTTCCCTCCAGCCACACCTTCACGTGCCCGTGTTCCAACCCCTGGGCCATGGATAGGGGAACCCCCTTTTTCTCCGTGATATTGCGGCAAGGACCCAGGTCCCAGACCATCACCGTGCCCCCGCCGTATTCCCCCATGGGGATGACCCCTTCAAACCGGGCGTATTCCAGGGGGTGGTCTTCCGTGGGCACGGCCAGGCGCTTGTCCTTGGGGTCCGTGGAGGGGCCTTTGGGCACGGCCCAGGATTTGAGGACCCCATCCACTTCCAGGCGAAAATCGTAGTGCAGGTGCGAGGCCGCGTGTTTCTGGATTACAAAGATGGGTTCCCCGGCAAAACGCGGCTCCCTGCCTGCCGGCTCCGGGGAGCGGCCGAAGTCGCGTTTGTCCTGGTAGGTCTTAAGAGGGTCCTTGGCCATCTATCCGGCTCCTTTGAAAAGACGGTTTTTGGTCTTCGGTCTTCGGTCTTCGGTAAAAGATAAGCGGTGGGTGGAGAGGTTCAAGGTTCAAGGTTCAAAGTTCAAGGTTGATGAATTCGTAAAAAGTCAATTTAGGTCAA
>CAZUBT010000062.1:0-20753 GCA_964618815.1 uncultured Desulfobacterales bacterium
GGTGCAGTTAAAAATAGCAGTTTGACTTTTTACCAGGCCATCAAGGTTCAAAGTTTAGAAGTATGCCCATCAGGAATTTTCCATCGAGGGCGCCGGTGCTACACATACAAAACGGCTACATTTCATAATTTACGGGTGGGCCAAAGGCCCATGGGTGACTGCTTGGAAATCCCTGTGGGGGTGAAGCTCTGCTTTGCCTTATTTGCTGGATGATAAACGACGGCGGCCGCCGGGCAGCGAAGCAAGAGGATTGCTGATTGACATACTCCCCCTATTCTGATAAATAAAACAGGTTACATACTCCTTGCTCTGGCCTCAAGGGTCCAGGGCCACATGCCCATAAGGGGGAAGCATGCGCCGTTATGAAACGGTCTGGGTGGTCAACGGCGACCTCCCGGATGAAGAAGTGCAAGCCGTCAACGACAAGTTCAGCCGGATTATCTCCACCCAAGGCGGGGTCCTGGCGGGGCTGGAAGACTGGGGCCGCCGCAAGCTGGCCTACAAGATCAAAGGCGCCATCCGCGGCTACTACATGCTGGCTGATTTTGCCGGCTCCTCCGAGGCGGTGAAAGAGCTGGAGCGGAATTTCCGCATCGACGACCGCATCATCCGCTATCTCACCACCAAAAAATCCGACCAAGTGGATGTGGAAGCCTTGCAGGCGGAAGTAGCCGCCAAGGCCCAAGCCGCGGCTCCTGCGCCCGAGGTGGCCCCTGTGCCCGAGGCCGCTCCCGCCCCGGAGGCGGAAGCTCCCCCGGAGCCTGCCGCCCCGGTGGAAGAAGCCGCATCCCCAGCCCAGGAGGAGTAACCCGTGCCTGTAATGCCTCGCCGCAAACGGAAGCAGTTCTATGTCCGGCGCAAGGTCTGCCGCTTCTGCGTGGACGCCGCCCTGGCCATCGACTATAAGGATGTCAACACCCTGAGACAGTTTGTGACGGAGCGGGGAAAGATCATTCCCCGGCGCATTTCGGGGAATTGCGCCCGCCATCAGCGACGGGTCACCCGAGCCATCAAGCAGGCCCGGCTCCTGTCCCTGATCGCCTACGTCCCGCTGCCGGCCTCCTGATCGCCGGAGTAAGGCGTTGAACAAGGGCCGAGGTCACCTCGTCTGGCTCCTCTGCCTGGGCGCTTTGGTGCTGGCCTTTGTGGGGGGCCAGGTAAGTCCCGTGACTTACCTGATGGTGGGAGTCCTGGCCCCTCTGCCGGTGCTCCTGGTAGGCCGCCGATGCGGGACTATGGCCGCCCTGGGGTTGGCCCTGGCCGCGGCCCTGACCATCTTCTCCCTGAGGCCGAGTCTCGAAACCATCACCGCGCACCTGGGCTTTGGGCAACTGCTCCTCCTGGGAGTGCTCCTGAGCTGGCTCCAACGCCGACTATATCCTCCCAAGGCCATTATCCTGGCGGTGGTGGTTATCAACCTCGTCACCCTGCTCTACGTTACGGGGGAGGCCCTCTATTTGGGGGTCACCCTGCCGGCCTTGCTGGCGCAAAAGAGCCGGGAGGTGATGGATATCTTCCAGAAGTTCGTGGAAGGCGCCGGGAGCGGCTCCGAAGGCCTGGCCCTGCCCGGGTTTACCTTGGAGGAAGTGCGGCGCCTGCTCCAGTTTATGCTGCCGGGGCTGGTGGTGGTGAACTCCGCTATGGTGGCCTGGATCAATGTGGTCCTGGCCCGGCGCCTGGCCCCGGCCCTGGGATGGGGCGAGCCGGAGCAGCCCATGTATTACTGGGCGGTGTCCGAATGGCTCATTTTTATAGCCCTGGCCGCGGGATTCCTGTTGCTGGTGCCTGCCAAGGCGGTGCGGCTCCTGAGCCTCAACCTGCTCATGGTGCTGGCCCTGCTTTATTTCTTCCAGGGGGTGGCGGTGCTGTCCGCCTGGTTTCACCGCTTCAACCTGCCCCGGTTCGTCCGGGCAGTGGGGTATCCCTTGATGTTTTTTCATCCCCTGGTTTTTCTGGTAATTATTCTGGGGCTGCTGGACCTCTGGTTCGATTTCCGGCGGCTGCACCAACCCAAGCAGGTATAATATATTTTCTGTAGGGGCGAACCTTGTGTTCGCCCCGGATTGGCATAAGGAGGGTAACACCTTGAAGGTTATTCTTGCCGAAGAAATCAAAGCCCTGGGCCCGGTGGGCGCGGTGGTGGAAGTGGCCAGGGGCTATGCCCGCAATTTTCTCATCCCCCAGGGCAAGGCCCTGGAGGCCACCCCCGGCAACCTGGCCAAAGTGGAACACACCAAGGTCAAGCTGGCCCTAACCCGGGCCCAGGAGAAAGACACGGCCCTGGCCCAGGTGGCCCTCCTTCAGGGGGTGAGCCTCACCATTGCCCAGAAGGTGGGGGAAGGGGAGCGCCTCTACGGGTCCGTCACTGCGGCCATGATCGCCGAAGCCCTGGCAGCCAAGGGCCTGGACCTCGACCGCAAACAACTGGAACTGGCGGAACCCATCAAGAAACTGGGCACCTACGAAGTCACCGTGCGCCTGGCCCCGGAGGTCAAGGGCGTCATCACCGTGGAAGTGGTGGCGGAGTAGGGGACTGGTTTCCCCTAAGGCATAACTCATGTTGGGCGAGACTGGCCTTGAAAAAATGGGCCATTGCCTTGCCCACACATGCTACAATTGCCCCCATCATTAATAACCGAAAACTCAAAACTCTGCATGGAGATGGCCATGGCCAAAGGAACCCGGCGGATCGCGGCTGCGGTCAAGGACACCACTCCCACCTCCTACACTCCCCCCGCCAGTTCCGAGGCGGAGCAGTCGGTCCTGGGGGCCGTCCTCCTGCGCCCGGAAGTCCTGGACCAGGTGGGCGATCTGCTCTCCTCAGACGACTTTTACCGGGAGGCCCACGGCCGCATCTATCAGGCCATGCTGGACCTGTACCGCCGGGGCGAGCCCGTGGACCTGGTGACCGTCACCGAGCTCCTAAAAGAACGGGGGCACCTGGAAGGCGTCGGCGGCCCGGTCTTCCTGGTGTCCTTGAGTGAACAGGTGGGATTTGCCACCAACGCCCAGAAATACGCCTCCCTGGTGCACGACAAGGCCGTGCTGCGCCGCCTCCTGGATCTCACCCAAACCATTGCCGGGGAATGCCTGTCTCCCATTGAAAATGTGGGAGAATTTCTGGACTCCGCGGAGCAACGCATCTTCCAGGTGGCGGAATCAAAAATCCGGGCGGGCTTCCGGCCCTTGGGCCAATTGGTGGAAAAGGAGATCGCCACCCTGGAGGCCATCTGGCACCGGGACAAGGGCCGCATCACCGGGGTCTCCAGCGGCTTCAAGGACATGGACAATCTCACCGCAGGCTTCCAAAACGGCGACCTAATCATCATCGCGGCTCGCCCCAGCATGGGCAAAACCGCCCTGGCCCTGAACATCGCCTTCAACGCGGCCTATGACGACGAAACCCCGGTGGCCTTCTTTTCCTTAGAGATGTCCAAGGAGCAACTGGTGCGCCGCCTCTTGAGCAGCGAAGGGCGCATCGACGCCTCCCACCTGCGCCGGGCCTTTTTGACCGACCAGGAGTGGCGGGGTATCCAGGAGGCCGCGGGCCGTCTCATCGACGCCCCCGTCTATATCGACGACACCCCCGCGGCCACGGTTCTGGAAATCAGGGCCAAGGCCCGCCGCCTCAAGGCCGAAGGCAAGCTGGGCCTCATCATCGTGGACTACCTGCAGCTCATGCGGGGCCGCAGCAACTCCCCCAGCCGGGAGCAGGAGATCTCGGAGATTTCCCGGAACCTCAAGGCTCTGGCCAAGGAACTGGAAGTGCCGGTCATCGCCCTGTCCCAGTTGAGCCGCAAGGTGGAAGACCGCAAACCCAAGATCCCGGAACTCTCGGACCGGCGCGAATCCGGCGCCATCGAACAGGACGCCGACGTGATCTTCTTTATCTACCGGGATGAAATCTACAACGAAAATTCCCCGGAAGAAGGCTTGGCCCGCATCTACCTGAAGAAACAGCGCAACGGCCCCACCGGGGAATTCAAACTGGCCTTCCTGGATAAATTCACCCGCTTCGAACTGGCGGAAACCCAAGACCAGCCCGCGGTGTATTAATACCGTTTTCGGTTTTCGGTTTTCGGTTAAAAATACCAGGATTATCAGCAAGTTGAAACTTAAGTTTGTTGCATTGGAAATAGAACCTGGTATAAGACAAAGAAAAAATCCCTAGGCACGAACCTCGGGTTCGCGCTTACGGGGAATTGGTATTTTAGGAAGGAGAGTTATGACATTTCCCTGGCAGGAAGTTGACTGGGTGCTCCTGGATATGGACGGCACCCTGCTGGATAAACATTTTGACGACTATTTTTGGGAAACCCTGGTGCCCCAGGAGTATGCCCGGAGGCAGAACCTGCCTCTAGCCAAGGCCCGGGAAGAGGTGTTCGCCTTCTACCGGCGGGAAGAAGGCACCCTCAACTGGACGGATATCGACTTCTGGTCCCGGATGCTGGAGCTGGACATTCCCGCCCTCAAAGAAGGGATTCGCCACATGATCGAGGTGCATCCCGACACCGAGGCGTTTTTGCAATTCGTCCAACAAAAAGGCAAGAAAATCGCTCTGGTGACCAACGCCCATTACAAGACGTTGGATTTGAAAATGAACCACGTGGGGCTGCTGGGGTATTTTGATGAGGTGATTTCGTCCTTCGACCTGGGAACCCCCAAGGAAGACGAGCGCTTCTGGGAAATCCTGGAAGCGCGCCTGGGCTTTGACCGCACCCGGGCCTTGCTGGTGGACGACAACGCCGACGTCCTGGCCTCCGCCCGGCGCTACGGCATCAAGCACCTGTTCTTTAAGTCCAAATCCAGCTCCCAGGAGGACGCCGCGGCCCATCCGGATTTTTCTTCTATCGAGAGCTTTCATGAGTTGATGGATTAGTTGATAGTTGATAGTTGATAGTTGTTAGTTGTTAGTTGTTAGTTGTTAGTTGTTAGTTGTTAGTATTTTATTTGGCTTTTATAGAAGTCAATAAGCCATTTAAGATACGGCCCACCTCCGCTGATAATTCTAACAGGTCGTTAACATCACTCTTGTTCAGGTAACCCAGATTATCGGCAATGGTGATTTGGGTTCCCAATTCAAATAATGAACCCCTGGCGTTTCCGAGGAATTGTTTGAATTCCCCTTTGGATATTCGCCCCTGACCTTCGGCAATATTGCTGGGGATAGAAATAGCCGAGCGCCGAAGCTGACTAGTCAAACCGTAAAGCTCTTCTTTGGGGAATATCTGGGTCTTTCGATAAATTTCTGTGACCAACTCCACAGCTTTCTTCCATGCCACCAAATCCCGATAAGACCTCGCCACAATGTTCCCCTTTCAAATTAACCACTGACATCTGGAAAACTAACAACTAACAACTATCTACTATTCACCCCGCCACCCTCCTGATCCGCGCCCCCAGTGCCGACAGCTTTTCCACTAAATTGGCGTAGCCCCGGTCCAGGTGGTAAACTCGGTGGATTTCGGTGGCGCCCTGGGCGGCCAGGCCCGCGACCACCAGGCAGGCGCTGGCCCGGAGGTCCGTGGCCATCACCGGCGCGCCCTGGAGGGTTTTGCGGCCCCGGACGATGGCGTGGCTGCCGGACACCGTGATGTCCGCGCCCAGGCGCCGGAGTTCGCTGACGTGCATGAAGCGGTTCTCGAAGATGGTCTCGGTGATCACCGACGCGCCCCGGGCCAGGCTCATGAGGGCCATGAACTGGGCCTGCATGTCCGTGGGAAAGCCGGGGTAGGGTAAGGTGCGGATATCCACGCCGTTTAAGGCCCCCCCTGGATGGACGCCGATGATACCCGGCCCGGCGCTCAGGCGCACCCCGGCCTCGGTGAATTTCCCCAGCACCGCGGTGAGGTGGGGGGCCGGCGCGTTCAGCAGGATGACGTCGCCTTTGGTGATGGCCGCCGCGGCCATGTAAGTGCCCGCTTCGATGCGGTCGCTCATGATGGTGTAGGTGGCGGGGGAGAGCTCTTTGACCCCGTGGATGGTGAGGATGTCCGTGTCGATGCCTTCGATTTTGGCCCCCATGGCCACTAAGAAGCGGGCCAGGTCTCCCACCTCCGGCTCCATGGCGGCGTTTTTTAAGACCGTGGTGCCTTTGGCCAGGGCCGCGGCCATCATCAGATTTTCGGTGCCGGTGACCGTGGTGGTTTCAAAGTAGATTTCCGCGCCGTGGAGCTTACGGGCGTCGGCCTCCACGTAGCCTTCCCGGAGGTGGATCTTCACCCCCATGGCCTCCAGGCCCTTGAGGTGGAGGTTGATGGGCCGGGCCCCGATGGCGCACCCTCCCGGCAGCGACACCCGGGCCTGCCTCATGCGGGCCACCAACGGCCCCAGGACCAACACCGCGGCCCGCATGGTCTTCACCATCTCGTAAGGGGCCTCCCAGCCGCTTAGGCCGCTGGAGTCCACCTCTAAGAAGGACTCCGGTAGAGCCCCGCCGCGCTCGTCTGCATCTCCCTTTCCCCTTACGTGGGGCGGGCCTCCGTGCCCGCCTTTTTCGGAGCCCACCCCTAATGATTCCCCCCCGTAGGGGCGAACCTTGTGTTCGCCTTTCTCGCCCCCGGTTTCGCCCTCCCCGCCCTGATCAAACAACGGGGCCGGCTCCTTGAACTTCATCCCCAACTTGGCCAACAGCCGCTTGGCCGTCCTAATGTCCGCCAGGGGCGGCACATTGTACAGCCGATGCACCCCCGGGGCCAGCATGGTCGCGGCCAAAATCGGCAACGCGGCGTTCTTGGCCCCGCTGATGGTTACTTCGCCTTTAAGGGGAATGCCGCCTTCGATGACGATTTTGTCCATTGTTTACCTTCTTTGAAAAGTTCAAAGTTCAAGGTTCAAAGTTCAAAGTTGGCTTCTGTCCCGGAGGATGATCAAAAGTGCGGAAACGGCCCGGATCAGCTCCGGGCAGTTACCGGATCACTTCTCAGTTGTTTTGGTTCTTTGGCGCGGTTGTTCCGCAGTTGTGCCGCTTCAATTCCGTTTGGGAAGGTGAGCCGAAACAATTATTTCACAATGATAATGGACAGTTAATCTATTTCTCACCGGTTGTTCCGCAAAAATGAATTATTGAAACGGCCAATGGCAAAATGGTCGCCGCCGCGACCACATGTTATCAGATGAGAGGGAATCATCCAGAGAAGAAAAGGCAGGCGACTCACTTTTCCTGGTGGTTAACTCAACCAAGGGCTTGGCGAAAATGTCATTTTTATGCCAATTCGCCGTCAAACGTAAATATTTTTCGTAGAGGCGAATCTTGTATTCGCCTTAAACGGGTGGGCGAACACTGGGCGAACACAAGGTTCGCCCCTACCATTTAATATCTTTTGAGGCTCTTGCAAAAGTGTTGGTTTTGTCATCCTGAACGAAGTGAAGGATCTCAACCCCTTATAATTACGAGATTCTTCGCTTCGCTCAGAATGACAATTCCGGGGCAAGGTGGATTTTGCAAGAGGCTCTTTTGAAGGCGAATTGGGATCATTCCGGTTCCAAGCTGAGTGGCTCATTTCATCAAGGCGCGGTTGTATGGCATCATCAAGGTCGCCGAAGCGGAGCTTCGGCAAATATTGGCGTTCCCAAGCGGGAGCTTGGGAACGAGGAGAGGGGGAGCCGCCGCCGGCCGGCTCATGGCTGGCCAGGCTTATCCGCCCCGGGTTTCTGCAAATAGTCCGGGAGCCTGGTCTTTTCATCTATAATTGCCGATTCAATCTGCTCTCGAGTGAGGCCGGTGGCTTCCCTTAAGTCCGCCCCCTCCAGTCTGGCTCCCTTCAAGTAAGCTCCCTTGAGTCTCGCCCGCTCCAGGTGGGCTCCCCAGAGTTTCGCCTTATCCAGGTGGGCTTCCTCGAGGTCCGCCCCCTCCAGGTGGGCTCCCCTGAGGTCCGCGCCCTCCAGGCGGGCAAAATTGAGTTTCGCCCGCTCCAGGTGGGCTTCCTCGAGGTCCGCCCGCTCCAGGTGGGCTCTAGAAAGTTTCGCCCGCTCCAGGTGGGCATTTTGCAGGTCAGCTCCCCGGAGATCGGTGCTACGCAAATCCAGTCGTTGAGTTTCTCCCTTACCAAAGGTGCGGGAGCGCCGGCCGATAACGGTGAGGATGGCTTGAATATCCGCGGGAGGTCTTATTTCCTCTTCCTCAGGTGTTTTCCTCCCCGGTCCGGGGGGCTCCGGTTTCTTGGTTTCCAGCTGCTTAACCCGGGTTTTGGTTTTCTGGGGAGGCGGCCAGGGCGCCTTTTCCCGCACATAGGCCGTCAGGAACTCCATGATGGGCCCATGGTCCTTCTCCGACCCCCGGGTGATGCGCTCCAGGGCGTAAATGCCCCCCAACCGCACCTCCAGTTTATCATCACCCACCTGTTTAACTGCCTGGACGTAGAGATCGGTGGTAAACTTCTCTTGTGAAACCACCAGGTTCGCCCAGGTGAAATATAAGCCTACCAGGAAGAAGGCGCCGGCCAGGAACTGGGCCGCGGTCTTGATGAATTCGATCTTCAAGCTAACCCGCTCTTTGATCTCTAAAGTCTGGAGGTTTCGCCATTCCAAAAATTTCACCCCCCACCGGAAGCCGCCCACCAGGATGACAATCAGGAGGACCGCCCCCAGCAATCCCAATGGTATCTGGGTCAAGAGCGGCTGAAATTTAAACCAGGTCAACATTTCCGGCCTCCTTGGCGATTTGGCCGCACTTTAGGGTGATGCTTCATAATGAAAAGGTTATTTTTATGGCTGAAAACTCCCACAAAAGCCAATATGTTACCCCCCTTTTCTAAAGGGGGGCCAGGGGGGATTATAATAAGCACCTGATAATCCCCCTAAATCCCCCTTTAGAAAAGGGGGACTTTAAAAGCTTTTTTTCCCCCCGGGCAGAATAATTGTCATACTATTTATGGTACATGACACTAGGGTGGGCATGGCCCGCCATCAGGCACTTTTTATCATTCTCAGAAAAATGGCCGGCTCCACGATCCGGATGCCTTGAAAAAATTTCAGGTCGGTGAGATGGTGATCGCCTGAAACGATGAAATCCGCCTCGCCTTCCACTGCGGCGGCCAGGATAATGTTGTCGGATGGATCCACCGGGATAGCCCGGACTTCCAGATTCCCTGGGGTGAGCAAAGCCAGGTTGATGATTTTCTGGAGAACGTCATCCGCCTCATTTAAAGAGAGGCGGTGTTTTGCCATGAATTTTGCTAGCCTGGGATAGCCCAAGACCCGCTGAATCTCTTGGATAATCCTGGGGGATAATATTATCTTAAACCTTCCCTCCTGGGCCAGGGTGAGGAGTTGAGCAGGAGGATTATGAGGGACAATGATTCCGCTCAAGATTACGTTGGTGTCAAGAACGGCCCTCATTGTCCTTGGGCTTTTCGAGTTTCCCGGATAGCCTCTGCGATGACTTCTTCAGCTTCCTGAGTATCCACATCGGCCATTTTTTCCCAAACGTTGGCGAGAGCCTGGCGAGCGGCTTCCTGATCGGCACGCAGCAAGTCGTATTTATCCAGGTTGATTATCGCCACCAGGGGCTTGCCGGCGCGCTCCACTACGTAATCATCTCCCCGGATCGAGACCTCATTCATGATCTGCCCCAGGTTTTGCCGGGCTTTCAGGGCGGAAACTTTTTTCAGCATATAACCTTCCGTTGCATCAATTGATATGACTAATATGATTGATATGATTATAATGCTGTCATTGATGGTTGTCAAACCAACCGGGGAAGGATGGCGGGCACGGATGCCCGCCCCACCGGTAAAAGGTTTTATTGTTGGCGCTCTTGCCTTTAAAAGAAAATTGCCTGCGGCTGCCGACGCCGCTCCTTTTTCTGTAAGCTGTGAGCCGACAGCTTGAGGCTGTTGCAAAAGTTCGCCAAGTGGGAATAGTAGGTTTTTTTGTCATTCTGAGCCACCGTAGGTGGCGAAGAATCTAGACCCTTCGCTTCGCTCAGGGTGACAATTTGGGATTATTCGGGTAATTGCAACAGTCTCAGCGTATCTAAAACTTCCCAAAAAACTCCGTGATGTCGAAGTACACGTCCTTTTGGGTTCCGTCTTTCAGTTCAATCCGCATCAGGTCGTAGTGCTTGCCGTCCTGGTGCATCAGGCTTTGGCGGCTGAGTTTCCAATCCACCTGCATTTTGCCGAACTTTTTCTCCAGAAAGTAATATTCCGCGGGAATCCCATCCTGGCTGCTTTTCGCCCCTTTAATGACAATGGCCGTGGCCATGGTATCCCCGGGGCCGCCGGACAGGGTGATTTTAGGGCGGGCCGCTTCTTCCTTCTGCGCCTGGGCCTGGGCTTCAAAGGGAAGGTGGATAACTGCAAAAGTCAGCAGGAGCAAAGCTGCCATTAGGGTTGCAAAGGATTTGGTGAACATATTTTCCTCCCGGATTATTTCTGGTCATAAGGGATCGAGACCTACGTCCTTCCCCTCAAATCACTTTTTCAGAGCTCTCAGATCGGCGGCGCCGCCATCTTGCCGGCGCTCGCACAGGCTGGAAGCCTGTGCCACCGAGGGATGGCGGGCACGGAGGCCCGCCCCACATGCCTGCCCCACAGTCCCGCCCCATAGGGCCAGCCCTTCCGTCGGCGAGGGAAGCCTCATATCCCAAGGGCTTTTCCCCTGATTTTCCCTTGGTTTACCCGTATGGGTATGTTAGGATAACTGAGAATATCGGTCAAGGACATAACGGCAAAGCATGAGTATCTGGCCGCTTTTGGGCATCGCGGGTAGTTCTTTCATCGTGGCCTTATCCGGGGCCTTGATGCCTGGGCCGCTGCTCACGGTGACCGTGGGGGAAGCGGCCCGGCGGGGCTTTTGGGCCGGACCCCTGATCATCGTGGGCCATGCCCTCCTGGAACTGGCCCTGGTATTGCTGCTCTTGGTGGGCCTGGGGGCCTGGCTCCACCGTCCCCTGGTTCTGGGGATTGTAGCCGTGGTGGGCGCGGGGATGTTGGGCTGGATGGGCGTTGCCCTGCTCAAGGCCTCCCGCCACAGTCATCTGGAATTCGATACCCAAGCCAAATCCGGCCTCCATCCCGTGGCCGCGGGCGTGCTCATGAGCCTGGCCAACCCCTACTGGCTCATCTGGTGGCTCACCATCGGCCTGGGTTACATGATCTTCGCCCATAAGTACGGGTTCTTAGGGGTGGCCCTGTTTTTCCTGGGCCACATCCTGGCGGATTTCGCCTGGTACAGTTTGGTGGCGGGCGCGGTGGCCCAGGGGCGGCGCTTCCTGTCGGATTCCGTTTACCGGGGCTTTCTGATCGCGTGCGCCATCTTTTTGTTTATTTTCGGGGGCTACTTCGGGGTCCAGGGAGTGAGATTCTTCCTGGGTGCGTGAAAAACAATAGGTAACCACCAAGACACCAAGGACTCCAAGTTACACCAAGGTTGAAATAATCGGGCACGGCAAGCCGTGCCTCTACAAGAAAATCTCACGCAAAGGCGCAAAGATAGGCGTAAAGGCGTAAAGGTTAGGAGACGAAAATGATTCACAAGGGCCTGGAGGTGGGCTTACTGCAAGTGAATTGCTACATTCTGGGGGATGAAGAGACCAAAGAAGCCGTGGTCATCGATCCCGGCGGGAATGAAGAGGATATCCTGGAGGTCCTGAACCACCACAATCTGCAACTGAAGCTGATCATCGACACCCACGGGCACTTCGACCATGTGGACGCCAACCTGCCCCTGAAAGAGGCCACCGGCGCGGCCATCGCCATCCATGAACTGGACGCCATGATGCTGAGCAAGCCTTCCGCGGAGGCCATGTTCTTCACCGGCAACCGGCTGCGTGTGTCCCAGGCGGATATCTTGCTCAAGGAAGACGACGTCCTCAGCTTCGGCCCCTACCGCCTGAAGGTGCTGCACACCCCGGGCCACACGCCCGGGCACATCAGCCTGGTGATGGAAGGCCACCCTTACGTCTATGTGGGCGACCTGCTGTTCCAGGGGTCCATCGGGCGCACCGACTTCCCCGGCGGCAACTTCGACCAACTGATCAGCGCGGTGAAAACCAAGATCTTTCCCCTGGGGGACCATTACACCGTCTTCCCGGGCCATGGCCCCGTCACCACCGTGGGCCAGGAGAGGAAGTATAATCCGTTTTTTTAAGGACAGGGGTCGGAGGCCGGGGGCCAGGGACAGAAAACAGAAGAGGCTTTTGCAAAATTACCGTAGCGGCAGGATTTAGCCTACGCCGGCACAGGCTGGAAAGCCTGTGCTACCAAGATTGGTGGATTTCCAACTGAATTTTGTAAGAGGCTCAAGAACTGATCACTGATCACTGATCACTGATTACTGGTTACTGATCACTGATTACTGGTTACTGATCACTGATCACTGATTACTGATCACTGATTACTGGTTACTGGTTACTCAAGGGAGCCATGAATTTCCAAGGCAAGCGCATCTTGTTAGGGGTTTCCGGCGGCATTGCCGCGTACAAGGCCGCGGAGTTGGCCCGGCGGCTGATCAGCGCCGGCGCCCGGGTAAAGGTGGTGATGACCCGCTCCGCCCAGGAGTTCATCGCGCCCCTGACCTTTCAGGCCCTCACCGGAGAGCGGGTGGGGACCGGATTGTGGGGCCAGGGGAGCGAACCCCTGGAGCACATCGCCCTGGGCCAGGAAGTGGACGCCATCGTGTTGGCCCCGGCCACCGCCAATCTCATCGGCAAGCTGGCCGCAGGGATCGGGGACGATCTGCTCACCACCATCCTTTTGGCGGCCACCCGGCCGACGCTGCTGTGCCCTGCGATGAACGTGGAGATGTGGCGCAACCCGGCGGTCCAGGAAAATCTGGTCCGGCTCAAAGCCCGGGGTTTTCACCTGATGGAGCCGGCAGCCGGTCCCCTGGCTTGCGGCGCCGAAGGGGTGGGAAGGCTGCCGGAGCCGGAGATGATGGTGGAAGCCCTGGCCCCGCTGGTCAGTCCCCAGGACCTGGCCGGGCGGCGGCTTCTGGTGACCGCGGGTCCCACCCATGAAGACCTTGATCCGGTGCGGTTCTTGACCAACCGCTCCAGCGGCAAGATGGGCTATGCCATGGCCCGGGCCGGCCGGCGGCGGGGGGCGGAGGTCTGTCTGGTGAGCGGCCCCTCGGCCCTGACCGCGCCTTACGGGGTGGAGCTGGTCATGGTGCGCACCGGCCGGGAAATGCTGGACGCGGTGCGCCTGAGTTTTCCCCAGGCCGACGCCCTGCTCATGGCCGCGGCAGTGAGCGACTACCGGGCCACGGGCCAGGAAACCCGGAAAATCAAGCGGGGCCACCCGGAGATCGTGGCGCACCTGACCCAGAATCCGGATATTCTTAAAGAAATAGGTTCGTTAAAGAAAAACCAATTCGTGGTGGGGTTCGCCGCGGAGACCCATGACCTGGAAACCGAGGCCCTGCGGAAAATGGTGGAGAAGAACCTGGATCTGATTGTGGCCAATGATGTGGCCCAACCGGATTCCGGGTTTGCGGTGGATACCAATGAAGTGACCCTCATCCGGCGAGACGGCCAAATTACCCGGCTGCCGCTGCTCTTCAAGGACGAGGTGGCGGACAAAATCCTGGACCTGGTGGCCGCGGCGCTGGCGGGAGAGGGTAGGGCCGGAGATGCCTGAGGATCCGGCGCTGGAACTGCGGGAATTGACGGCCACGCTGTCGGAATGGCTGCGGTTTCAGCGGCGTCTGGGTTGGATAGGCACTCCCGCAGAGCCTCCTGCCCCCGGAGAAAAAGCTCCGATAATCAGCCTGCATCCCACCCTCAAGGAGGTCCGGGAAGAGCTGGGGGATTGCCGGCGCTGCAAGTTGGCCCGGAGCCGCACCCACCTGGTGTTCGGCGACGGCTCCCCCCAGGCGGCCCTGATGTTCATCGGGGAAGGGCCGGGGGCCGAGGAAGACCTCCAGGGGCTACCTTTTGTGGGGGCCGCGGGGCAGCTCTTGAACAAAATGTTGGGCAAGATGGGCCTGGTCCGGGAAGAGGTCTATATCGCCAATATTGTCAAATGCCGCCCCCCGGGAAACCGGGACCCGGAGGCGGATGAGACCCACGCCTGCCTCCCGTTTCTGAAAAAGCAGATCGAGGCCATTCGCCCCCGGGTCATTGTCACCTTGGGAAGGTTGGCCACCCAGGCCCTGTTGGAGACCCAGGCCCCCCTGACCCGCATCCGGGGCGCCTGGCAGCGTTACCGGAAGATTCGCGTGATGCCCACGTTCCACCCTTCTTATCTGCTGCGCTTTCCCCAGGAGCGGCGCAAGACCTGGGAAGACATGCAGCAAGTGATGGAATTGCTGGCCCGCGAATCGTAGAATAGTTAACCGCAAAGGCGCAAAGGCTGCCGAGGTACACAAAGGACCATTTATTAATGATAGAATTCTTAACTTTAGGGTATAAATTATAATTCTTTCTGGGTGAACTTTGGTGTTCTTGGTGGTGAATTTTAAGGCAGTTGAAATCACCATAGGTCTCTAAGTTAGCGGCTAAACTTTTCGCAACAGGAGCTTGGGAGCCGGAAAACCGGCGGTTCCCGGATTGAGGTGATCTCATGGAACTCGCTTCTTTTTTTCAAGAAAGCCGGGCTGTAACGGCAATCCGGGTCATGTGGCGTCGGTCCTGGAGCAAGTTGATTCCGGCCGCCCTGACCCTGCTTCTCCTCCCCGGCCCGGCCTTGGCCCAGGATGATCTGAAGGGGTTGGTCAAGAAATTCCGGCCCGCGGTGGTGCAGGTCAGTTGCTATGACCGGGACAACAAGCTGCTGAAAAACGGCAGCGGCTTCATCATCAGCCCGGAAGGACACCTCATCACCCTCCGCCAGGTGTTCCTGGGGGCGTTCCGAGCTGAGGTCAAAACCTGGGACAACCAGGTCTATCCCGTCAAATTGGTGCTGGCCGACGACGTGGACGCGGGTCTGGCCAAAGCCTCCCTGGAGAATCCCGATGCCGCCAGAGTCTTTTTTACAGTGGCAACTGCCATGCCGGATCCCGGGGAGCGGGCGCTGGTGATGGGGGTCCCCAAAAAGGAGGATTTCTCTCTCTCAGACGGCATGGTTTCCGGGACCCGTGATTTTCTGAGGTTCGGTAAGGTTATTACCATCTCCGCGCAGGTGACCCCGGAGACCATGGGCGGGCCGGTCATCAACCCCAAAGGCGAAGTCATGGGCGTGGCCCACTCGGGTACGTCGGACGGCAAGGGGTTTAACTTCGCCATCCCCGGGGCAAAAATTCTGGAGCTGAAAGGGGGCGCGCCCCAGACCTTCGCGGACTGGTCCGCGGGCCATATCCAGGAGGCCCTGGAATATTATCTCCAGAAGGGCTCTTCGGCTCTGAAGGGCAACCGCTACGCCGACGCCCAGCTTTTTTACCGGCAAGCCACCAGGGTCAAACCGGATGAGGTGCCCCCCTACTTTCAATTGGGCCTGGCCTATGCCAAGGACAACAAGTACAAAGAGGCCGCGGCGGCCTTTGCCAAAGTCGTGGAACTCAAGTCCGATTATCCCCTGGCCCACTACAATCTGGGGTACTGCTACCTGAAATTGAATAATAAAGAGGGAATCCAGAAGGAATTGGAGATCCTGAAGGCCCAAGACCCCAAATTGGCCGAGGAGCTTCTGGCGCTCCTGCAGCCCAAGGCCAAGGCTCCCGCCGGCGAAACCAGGCTGCCGGAACTGGTGAAAAAGGTGCAGCCCGCGGTGGTGTTCATCGTGGCTTACAACCGGGAAAACAAAGCCTTCAAGCAAGGGTCGGGCTTTTTTATCAACTCCAAGGGATATTTCGTCACCAATTATCATGTCCTGGTGGGGGCCCCCCGGGCCCAGGTGAAGACCATCGACGGCAAGGTCTATCCCGTGGCCAAGATACTGGCGGAAGATAAGGATTACGACCTGATCGTCGCGGCCATCGTGCCGGAAGCGGAGACCGCATTTTTGCCGGTCACGGGCACCCTGCCGGAAGTGGGAGAACAGATTCTGGTGGTGAGCAACCCCAAAGGGCTGGAGTGGTCCGCCACGGAAGGCATTGTGTCGGCCATCCGGGGCAAAAAAGGGGATGTCGTGCAAATCTCCGCGCCCATCTCCCAAGGCTCCAGCGGCAGTCCCGCGGTCAACATGAAGGGCCAGGCATTCGGAGTCAACACCTTTATCCGAAAAGAGGGGCAGCTCTTGAATTTCGCGGTGTCCGGCAAGAAGGTGCTGGACATGAAAAGAGGGCCTGGATTTACCCTGGAGGAACGAGCCGAAGGCTGGCTGGCGGAGGCTAAAGACCTGGTTAAACAAGGGCGCACCTTTATGAAGGCAAAAGATGTAAACAAGGCCATCACTGCCTTCGACCTGGCCCTGGAATTGATGCCGGACCTGGCGGAGGCGCACTATGAAATGGGCCTGGCGCTCTTAATGAAGAATAATATGGAAGGGGCCGCGGAGGAATACAAGGTGCTTAAGAATCTTGATCCCCAATTGGCCGCCAGTCTGGGCCAGAAGATTCAGGGGAAGGGGAAAGGCGGGGCCAAAAGGTAACTTGAAGTTTCGAGTTTCGAGTTTAGAGTTGGTGGGGCGGGCCTCTGTGCCTGTCGCGGTAGGGTGCGCACTGCGCACCATTAACAGGCCGCCTTTTTTCATGATTTTCGGGTGAGCCGCAGGCTCATGAATGGCTGCTTGGAAAAGTTCAAAGTTCAAGGTTCAAAGTTCAAAGTTAGGAGTGCGCCCCTTTTCATGCTTTTGGAGAGAGCCCATGGCTCATGAGCGACTGCTCTGAAAATTTTGACTGTCGGAAAATTATTGGCAGCGCCGGTATCTTGCCGGCGCTGACTGCAAGGGAAGCAATGGCGGGCGCAGAGGCCCGCCCCACCAATTCAAAACTTGAAACTCAAAACTCTTGAAGGCAGAGAGATTCTTATGAATCGGTTGAAATCACTTTCTCTATGGCCCAACGCTACGGGAGGGAAGAGAATCACCCTTCTCCGGCTCCGGCGGGCTTTCTTCCTGGCGCTGCTGATGCTGGGGATGACCGGCGGGGACCCGCTTCCCCAGGCCCAGGCCGCCGCCCGGACCGTGTATGTGCTCCCCGCGGTGGGCTCCATCAACCCGGGCCTTACGGAGTTTATCGTAGAAGGCATCCGCACCGCGGAACGGGCCCAGGCCGAAGCCCTGGTGATCCGACTGGATACCCCCGGAGGGCTGGATTCCTCCATGCGCCAGATCATCCAGGCCATCATCAACGCTCGCGTGCCGGTGATCGTCTATGTCTCGCCCCAGGGGGGCCGGGCCGCGTCCGCGGGAGTGCTCATCACCGTGGCCGGGCACGTGGCCGCCATGGCCCCTGGCACCAACATCGGCGCGGCCCATCCCGTATCCGTAGGCGCCGGCAAGATGGATAAGGTCATGGGCGAGAAGGTGGTCAACGACATGGCCGCCTACGGCCGGGCTTTGGCGGAAGAGCGGGGCCGGAACGCCGACTGGGTGGAAAAGGCCATCCGTCGCAGCGTCTCCATTTCCGCCACCGACGCCCTCAAGGGCAAGGTCATCGAGATCATCGCTGACGATCTGCCTGACCTGCTGAAGAAGCTGGATGGCCGCCGGGTTATGGTGGCGGGAAAACCCATGATCCTGCGCACCCTGGGGGCGCCGGTCAAGGAGATCCCCGAAGACCTGCGCACCAAGGTGCTGAAGCATATCGGCGACCCCAACGTGGCCTTCATTCTGATGATGTTGGGTCTGGCCGGCATCTACTTTGAACTGGCTCATCCCGGGGTCATTTTCCCCGGCGTGGTGGGCGCCATCTGCCTGCTGCTGGCCTTTTTCGCGTTTCAGACCCTCCCCATCAATTTCATCGGCATCCTGCTGATTCTCTTGGCCTTTATCCTCTTTATCCTGGAATTTAAATTCATTTCCTATGGACTCCTAACTATGGGGGGCGTGGTGTCCCTCCTGTTGGGGTCCATGATGCTGTTTCGCGGAGGGGAGACGGGAGTGAACATTTCCTGGGCAGTGTTGATCCCCACGGTGCTGGTCATCTCGCTGTTTTTTATTGCGGTGGCGGGCATCGTCTTCAGGAGCCACCTGCGCCGGGCCATGACCGGCAGCGCCGGCATGGTGGGAGAAAGGGGGGTGGCCCACACCGAGTTGAATCCTCAGGGCCAGGTCTTTGTGTTCGGCGAATACTGGAACGCCGAAAGCCCTGAACCCATCGCCGCCGGGGAGCCCGTCGAAGTTTTGCAGGTCGTCGACCTCAAGCTGCTGGTGCGGCGGGCGACTTGATGCCGCCCCCATGGGTCTCCATACCGGGGTTATCTTGAACGAAAAGTACGCCATTCTTATGGACTGACAACTAATAACTGACAACTATTTTAAGGAGGTTTCATGTTTCAATTTGTCGGCGGTTCTACCCTGGTGATCATCGTTGTGGTGGTCTTCTTCCTGATGAGCGCCATCAAGATCCTCAATGAATATGAACGGGGAGTGATCTTCCGGCTGGGTCGGGCATTGGATCATGCCAAAGGCCCCGGTCTCATCATCCTGATCCCCATCGTTGACAAGATGGTGAAAGTCAACCTGCAGTTGGTGACCTATGAAGTCCCCCCCCAGGACATCATCACCCGGGACAATGTCACCATGAAGGTCAATGCCGTGGTCTATTTCCGGGTCATCGATCCCCTGAAGGCGGTGATCCAAGTGCAGAATTATTTCACGGCCACCCAAAATCTGGCCCAGACCACCCTGAGGAGCGTTTGCGGCCAGTCGGATATGGATGAACTGCTCTCCGCCCGGGAGAAGGTCAACGCCCAGTTGGCTGAAATCCTGGATAGCCATACCTACCCCTGGGGCATCAAGGTGACCCTGGTGGAACTCAAGGCCATCGACCTGCCCATCGAGATGCAGCGGGCCATGAGCAAGCAGGCGGAAGCGGAGCGGGAACGGCGGGCCAAGGTCATCAACGCCGAAGGCGAGTTCCAGGCCTCGGCCAAGATGGCGGAAGCCGCCGCGGTGCTGGCCACGGAGCCCATCTCCCTGCAGTTGCGCTATCTCCAAACCCTGCGGGAGATCGCCACGGAAAAGAACTCCACCATCTTGTTCCCCATCCCCATCGACCTCATCACGCCCTTTATGAAAATCGCCGAGAAACTGGAGCTGATGGGAGATAAGAAAGAGTAAGGCAGGTGGGTACAATTACGGTTTTCAGTTTTCGGTTTTCGGTTAATGGAGAACCGGATAATACCGATGTGAGGACTCTGAAAAAAGGGCCTGATGAGGGACCCTCTGGCAAAATTTCGTTTCCTGCCGGTCTGTGGGCAGGTTATCCAAGAAATGTAGGACAGCCGCCCTCGGCTGTCCCCTCCGGATGCATCGCCGGGGGCGGCGGCGCTGCACATACACGCACCGTGGCCGGGGGACCTTTACAGCTAATACCAGGTTGCGCTCATAAAGGTAATATTCGAAGAGGAATGGTGGGCAGTGCCCACCCTACATTTTTTCTCTGGTAGGGGCACAGCGTGCTGTGCCCCCTGATTTCAATATCTTCAATGGAGAGGAAACATGGCCAAGAAAGAACGCAAAGATAAAAAAGAAAAACCCCTGGATAAGATGACCGCCACGGAGCTCCGCAAATATGCCCTGGATTTGGGGGAGATCACCGGGGTCCACGGCATGAATAAAGAAGAACTCCTGGTGGCCATCAAAAAGGCCAAGGGTATCGCCGACGAAGGCAAGAAAGCCGCCAAGACCGACAATGTGCGGGAATTGAAGGAAAAGGCCCGGGAGATGCGGGCCAAAAAAATGGAGGCCATCGTCGCGGGGGATCCCCCGGCCAAGATCGACATCCTGCGCAAGAAGGCCAACCGCCTGAAGAAACGCACCCACCAGGCGGCATAAGGCACAGTCCTGAAAGGTTCGCGGGGCGGGGTCTCCCCGCCCCGGCGCGCCCCCATCATCTTATTGGAAAACCTTATTGGGACAAAGATCAAGACTTAGACAAAGAAAATGTGGAACCGGCGCCCCCGGCTGTTCTTTGGTGGCCCAGGCTTTCCGGCCTGTGCACCGGAGGCGTCCTACTCTCCCATGTAGGGTGGGCACTGCCCACCATTTCCTTAATCCAGGGGCTAATAGGTCTTAACTACCGAGTTCGGGATGGGATCGGGGCTATTCATTAGCCCATCCGGCACCTTCCTAAAAATTGCGGTAGGCTCTTCCTCGGGGTCTGACTGCAGTAATGTTGACTGTGTGGGTATATTCGTCGATTTCGTAAAAGATTCGCCAGTTACCCCCTCTGGATTTGCGCTCCTTTTGGCCCATCTCCACCTGACTCGATATGCGCGGGTCCATCGGGTTTTTCGCCAACTCCTTCAACCTTCTATGTATGCGATTTATGGTCGTTCGATGAAGGTCCTTGATAGTCTTGGCGGCGCTTTTGTCAATATGGAGGGAATAGCTCATAGACCGAGGTCTTTTTCCAACTCTTCTAAGGTAACAAACTCACCGCGTTTGATGGCTTCCTTTCCTTCCCTAATGGCAGCCCAATCCTCTTCACTAAGAGGTTCCCGGTCATGCTCCCCCTGCCGGTAATAGAGCACGTTCAGCAACTCTCTCAGCAAATCGGCTTCGGGGCCTTGCGCCACCGCCTTGAACTTTGCCAATAAATCTTGATCGATCCCTTTTTCCATGGGGACGCCTCTCTTAGGGGGACTACATTTCTCTCATAACTCAACTTAATAAAAAAGCCCGCCTCCGTCAAGGGGCGGGCTTGCTGCTTGTCAATAGCACATACAGATGTCCGGTTTTCATAGCACATAAAATGTCCGGTTG
>CAZUBT010000063.1:0-20116 GCA_964618815.1 uncultured Desulfobacterales bacterium
AACCCAAGGGTAATGAGGTGGAAATCCTGGGGACCGTGCCTATTAAGGGAGATCTTGCCGCCCATGGGATTACCGTCCTGCCCTGGCGCGAAAAAATTATGGATTTTGTGCCGAATTTTCCCACCCAAATCTGGTTAATGGCCCGAGCCGATTCTCCCCTTAAACCCATCAAACCCAGCGGCAACCTGGAAAAAGACATTGCCCAGGTTAAAGCCCTGCTGAAGGGTCGCCAGGTATTGGGACTCCCAAATACCTGCCTTGATACCGGTCTATATGGTCTAAAGGAAAGGGGCGCCCGATGTATCGCGTTCAAAGGGTCCTTGAACGAGATGGTCCCCGCGATCATTAAGGGGGAAGCCGAGACCACCCTGATGGATGTGCTGGATGCTTTGCTCGCTTTGGAGAAATGGCCCGGAGAAGTAAAGGTGATCGGTCCTGTTTCGGAGATCCAGATGATGGCGGTCGCCTTCCCCAAGACCTCCCCCAGGCTGCGTGATGCTTTCCAACAATTCATGGAACAGTGCAAAAAAGATGGGGCCTATGCGCGCCTGGTGGAAAAGTACGAGCCGGATTTCTATCGTAAATTCCCAGAATTTTTTAAGGACTTCAGATGAAATCGGTCTGACCGGTTCAATTTCAGGCCGGCGCGCCTTTTGGGCGTTAAGACGCCAAGACGGAATACGATTTTGCGGTCCTCAAGGCCCCCGGCCTGAAGAGGCCGGGGAATGCCTTGCGGAGACGGCTAACTGGCGGGCGCAACCCATCAACCTACTGTTGGGATGAGAAATGCAATCAATCAGGACTGATAGTCTGCGGGGATATCTTGCGGTTATTGCCCTAGGCGCCCTACTCGTGGGATATATTGCCTTCCTGTTAATGGCCAACTACCACTCCCAGATCGAGTTGCAGAAGTCCGGCTTAGAACAGATGAGGCTGGACACGGAAAAACATGCGGGCGCGGTCAGCTACTTTTTCTCCGAGCAGAAGAACGATTTCAAGGATCTGACGGAGAAAAGGGAGCTTGCCGCTTTTTTCGAGAATAAGGCCCTGGGCATGTCCATGGAATACGGTTTGGGGGATAGCGTGTTCGGCATCGCCAAGATGTTCGACCGCTTTTTAGAGAACCGCAGGATCAGCGGCGATAAGAGCTATACGAGGATCGTCTTTCTGGAAAGCAACGGCGCCATGCTGGTGGGCCGACCTGCCGATAACTCCAACCCGGCAAATGAACAAAATTGGCAGAGATTTCTCGCTCCGGAACACCCTGACCCCCAAATTATCGTCGAACCCCAAGGATCATTCTGGCAAATAATGGTTTCCATGCCCTATTTTTATAAAGGCGCCTTCTCCGGGCAAGTCATCGCCTGGATTTCCTCTGAGACCGTTTGCCACCACCTAGTCAAGACCACCGGTGGAGCTTCGCAGCGTTTGGTAACCATAATCAATGCAAAGGGGGGACCTTTACACCCGCCGGCTGGTCCGGGCCAGGAGGTCCAAATTTGGGGATCGCACGACTTTCACGACCTTTGTGCTTCGGCCACCGGGGAGGTTCACCGGTTTGAGTCGATTCGGGAAAATAGCTCTAAGGTTGACATGATCGCCATTCGAGCCCCCATCCCGGACACGCCCTTCTTTCTCGTGTCGGCTTCGCCTGCCTCCGAAGTATTGGGCCATGCCGCTCCCCGCCAACTGCTGGCAGTCATGGCAATCCTGTCCTTGGCCATTTTGGGCGGCGTGGCCATCATGGTGCGGGGAAACACCCGCAACCTGGTTCTGCAGGCCCGCCTCGAGGAAGCTGCCGAAAGCAGACAGGCGGTGGAAGACAAGAATCGCCAACTTGAACAGGAGATCAGGGAGCGCCAACTGGCGGAGCAGGCGCGGCAGCAGAGCGAAGAAAAATACCGGCTGCTGGTGAGTCAGATCCCGGCCGTGGTATTTCAAGGGTATGGGGATTGGAGTATTGACCCCTTTGATGAGAAAGTTGAGGCCTTGACCGGTTACTCTAAAGAAGACTTCGAGTCCCGTCGGGTCAAATGGTGCGACCTGATCCCGGCCGAAGACCTGGATTATGCCACCCGAGTCTTTATTGAGGCCCTTAAAACCGACAAATCTTATGTGCGGGAGCACCACCTGCGCAAAAAAGACGGGGAGATTATCTGGGTCCAGTGCCGGGGCCAAATCTTCTTAAACGACCAGGGCAAAGTTGATTACATCAGCGGCGTCTCCTTCGATGTTACGGCGCGCCGGCAGGCGGAAGAGGCCCTCAAGGAAAGCGAGCGCTTCCTGGCCGACATTTTCGCCAGCATCCAGGACGGCATCAATATTCTGGACACGGATTACAATATCCTCCGGGTCAACCCCACTGCAGAACGTTGGTATGCCCATGCCCTGCCCCTGGCAGGCAAGAAATGTTATGAAGCCTTTCTTGGGCGGCGGGAACCCTGTGAGATTTGCCCTTACCGGCAAACCCTGGAGACGGGAAAAGCTGCTCACAAGGTCTCCCAGAGGATGGGGAAGGATGCGGTAGAGGCGGGTTGGATGGAAATCTTCACTTTCCCGATAACGGATATGGCCACGGGGAAGGTGAAAGGAGTGGTATTATACGTCCGGGACATCACCGAACGGAAGCAATCCGAGGAGGCCCTGCACCGGAGCGAGGCGCAATTGCGCCAGGCGGTGAAGATGGAAGCCGTGGGCCGGCTGGCGGGCGGGGTGGCCCATGATTTCAACAACATTCTGACCGCCATCACCGGCTACGCCGAACTGCTGCTGATGAATCCGGATATCCAGGACCCGGTGAGCCGGGACGTAAAGGACATCCTTCAGGCCGCGGAGCGGGCCGCCTCCTTGACCCGCCAGCTCCTGGCCTTCAGCCGCAAGCAGGTGCTCCAGCCGCAACGCCTGGATCTCAATCAGGTGGTGGCCAACCTGGACAAGATGCTTAGGCGCATCATCGGGGAGGATATCGACCTGGTGACGGTTCTGGGCCACGAACTGGATGCCGTGCAGGCCGATCCGGGGCAGATCGAGCAGGTGGTCATGAACCTGGCGGCCAACGCCCGGGATGCCATGCCCCAGGGCGGCAAGCTGACCATCGAGACCGCCGACGCGGACCTGGACGCAGTTTACGCCCGGAGCCACCTGGAGGTGCAGTCCGGCCCTTATGTGATGCTGGCGGTGAGCGACACCGGCGTGGGGTTGGACCAGGAGTCCCAGGCCCGCATCTTTGAGCCCTTCTTCACCACCAAGGAGTTGGGCAAGGGCACCGGCCTGGGGCTGTCCATGGTCTATGGCATCGTCAAGCAGAGCGGCGGCTTCATCTATGTTTACAGCAACCCCGGGGAGGGCACTACTTTCAAGATCTACCTGCCCCGGCTCGAGGCGGCGGGAGATTTGGCGGCCGGGTTAGGCCAGGTCCCCGACAGATGTGAGTGGGGCTCGGAAACCATCTTGCTGGTGGAAGACGAGGACATGGTGCGGCAGGTGGCCAGCCGCATCCTAACCCGGCACGGCTATACCGTCCTGGAAGCAGCCTCCGGCCGCGATGCCCTGGTGGTCAGCCGGGAGCATGCGGGCCCCATCCACCTGATGCTCACCGACGTGGTCATGCCCGGGATGAGCGGCTGGGAGACCGCAAAAAATTTGAAACTCCAGCGTCCCGAAATGAAGGTCCTGTTCATGTCGGGATACACGGAAAACGCCATCGTGCACCACGGGGTGCTGGACCCGGGGGTCGCCTTTATCCAGAAGCCCTTCAGGTACAACGTCCTGGCCCAAAAGATCCGGAAGATGCTGGACGCCTCCCGGGACCAGTAATTCCCTAGCTATTTTTTAGATATTAAGACCAAGTTCTGTTTCAAATGCAACAAACTTAAGTTTCAACTTACTGATAATCCTTACATTTTTAACAGAAAACAGAAAACCGAAAACCGAAAACGGTATAAGACAGTCTGACTACTTCAAGACGAACCTGGGATCAAATACTGTGGGTCCTCCCCCAGGTAATCCGGGGTTCCCTGGGATTGGGAAAACGCGTAGGCCATGGCCCGGCAGCGCCGGTACACGGCCCACCGGTCGGTTCAGGTGAGGTTCCAAGAGGCGCGCAATCCGCCTCGTCTTCGCACGGAGCTATAAAAAGACCTGGTACGAGGTGCTTAGGGCTTTGGCCAGTCGTCTGGCCATCTCTTTTCCGATGGGGCGCTTGCCCTTCTCCATTTCCGAAATATGGCTGGCCTTGACCCCGATCATGGCCGCCAATTTCGCCTGGGTCAGTTCATGCATAAAACGAGCGCCTTTGAGAGTTTCTCCGGGATGGAAATTGGGAAACACCTCATCAATGCTGTAAACGCGACCCTTTTCATCTTGCCCCTCGTTCGTTAGTATCCCCCTGTCCTCACCACCGGGCAGAGCCAGAATATTATCCACCACGGCCCTAATTCTGTCAGCATGGACTGCGGGCACCCGAAAGCAAAGGTCAGCAAATTCTTCGGTAGTCTGCTTCTTTATGGGTTCCAACATATTTCACCTCTACCAACCTGATTTCTTGGTCCTTCACCTGCCAAACCGCCACATAAGTCGCCTTGCCCTGTCTCAGGTGGCAATGATGACAATCGGCACGACCTTTCAGCTTGCCATAATTCGGCCAATGGGTCCGAACCGGGCCAGGAACCTTCATCTCCTCCAACAAATACTTCAATCTTCTTTGAACGGCATCGGGAAGCTTTTCAGCTTGTTTTTTCGCCTTGGCTGAAAACCATACCTCCCAGTTCATGGTACAATAATACTCAATATTTGGTTATTTTGTCTAGCCGGGTGACTGTAAAAAATCCTTACATGGAATGCATCATAATTGGGGACCGACACCATTTAATTGAGTTCTACCAAGGCCATTTTTCCAAGCAGGCGGCGCACGGTTAGGGAGCGCTTGACAAACCCGGGAGCCTGGGGTTAAATTTGGCAAAAACCGGCGATTTTCAAGCGGTTGCCATAAACAGCCTGGATTTGCAAAGTCATGGCGGCCACGGGGAGAGAGGGCCGGATGGGTCATCGGGGCCTACAAAGAGCCGGGGGTTTCCACGCTCATCAGCTGCACCTACCGGACGCCGATGCCCGGCCCCTTATGAAGGCGGGTCAGGCCATATCGGAACATAGTAATGAAGACTTCACCACCAAGACGCCAAGCTCACCAAGGTACACAAAGGAATTATATATTGAGGCTCGAAGCCTTTGCCCTCAGGCTTCCGGTGAAAGTCTTTCTTGATGAACCTTTGTGCTCTTGGTGTCTTGGTGGGGAATCTAAATTAATCGGAACGCCATAAAGCCCAGGGAGGCCGCCATGCGCACCAGGTCCCGGATGTTGCCCTACGGATGGTATCCCGGCAGTGATCAGGGTTGCCGGGAGGAAATCGACAAGTTCATTGCCGGGGCGAGCCCCTTGCCGGAGACCGCCAAAATCTTCGGCGGCATCGTCCCCCACGCGGGCTGGTTCTTTTCCGGGAAGGCGGCGGCCCGGGTGTTTTATCTGGCCTCTAAACTGGCCCAACCCCAGGTGGTGTGCGTCTTCGGGGGGCATCTGGGGGGGGACTCCCCACCCCTGTTGGTCACCGAGGACGCCTGGGAAACTCCCCTGGGAAATATCGCCATGGCCACGGAATTCTTTGCACCGCTGAAACGCCGCCTGACCTTCAAAGAGGAATATCCCGGCGACAACACCATCGAGGTGCAGCTCCCCATGGTGAAATATTTCTTCCCCAAGGCCGCACTGCTGGCCATCCGCAGCCCCCACTCGGCCACCGCCGTGGAACTGGGGGAGGCCGTGGCGGAGGTGGCCCGGGAACTGAAAAAGTCGCTCCTGGCCTTCGGCTCCACGGACCTCACCCATTACGGCCCCAATTACGGCTGGGCCCCCAAGGGCTCCGGCGCGGCCGCGGTGAAGTGGGTCAAGGAAGTGAACGACAAGCGCTTCATCGACGAGACCTTAAAGCTCAACGGCCATGGGATGCTCAAGGCCGGAGTCGAAGACCAGAGCGCCTGTAGCGCCGGGGGCGCGGTGGCCGCGGTGGCCGCGGCCAAGAAGCTGGGCGCGGCCAAGGCCCAACTGGTGGATTATTACACCTCCTACGACCTCATGCCCGGCGACAGCTTCGTGGGGTATGCGGGGGTGGTGCTGACGGCATAAGCTGTAGGGGCGGGTTTTAAACCCGCCCCTACTCCCCCCACGCCCCCCTCCCAACCCGCATAAATAGGTGGGACCCGCCGGGTCGCAGTGGGAGGATTTTTGCTGGTTTCAAAATTTTGGTTGGTAATCGAAAGACGCCACGAACCTTATCATAAGCTTACCCAATCATCAGGGGAATAAAATGGCAAAATTCACGGAGTTGAAAAGATCTTTTACCAATGACCCAACTGACCCAAAGCGGGGAAGGCTACGGCGGCTGGCCCCCTGGTTGCTGGTGGTCTCTTTCTGCTTTTCCGGAACCCATGGGGTTTGGGCCCAAGGAGGTCCGCCTGCCCCGGCCCTGGACCAGGTAGCCAATCTCATCCGGGCGCCCCTGGTGCGGCAAAGCACGGATTTCACCTGCGGGGTGGCCGCCCTGCAATCGGTGTTGGGCTACTATGGCCAAGATTCTCGGGATGATAAGCTGCGCAAGGCGTTGCGGTCCAGGTCCCGTTACGGCACGCACTATCAAGATATCCTCAAACTTGCGGTCAAGTTGGGATTTCAAGCGCAAGCCTATGAGAACCTGACTTTGGCCCAACTCCAGGGACTGATTGACAATAAAACGCCTCCCATCCTGGTGATTCAGGCCTGGGTGGAGGGGACCCCGGATTGGCCCAATGACTGGGAAGACGGCCATTACGTGGTGGCCGTGGGCTACGATCAGGACAATATCTATTTCATGGACCCCGCCACCATCGGCAACTACACCTATATCCCTATCCCCGAGTTCCTGGATCGCTGGCACGACCAGGACCGGCCCCGCAAAAAACTCTATAATTTCGGGATCGTCATTGACGGCAAACCTCCCGCTTATGACCCTGAGGAAATCAAGCGCATGAATTGAGGCCGGGGCCGGGGAAGAGAAACGGAGCATTGGTAGCAGGCTCCCTCGCCGCTAGAAGAACCGCCGAGGGCGGCTGTTCCACATTTTTTCTTTGGGGTCTTGGCGTCTTTGCGCCTTGGCGCGAGACACTTTCATCTTTGGTGGTGTCCGTAAGAAAATAGCCGTTTGTATAAAGAGGAACTATGCCCTACATTGCCCCGGAGCACCGGAAAGACCTGGACGAGCTCATCGACCGGCTGGCGGACCGCATAGTCGGCAAATCCCAAGAGGCCGGATACGACGGGGCCTTTGCGGGCTTGCTGAATTACACCTGCACCCGCCTGGCCTTAAAGATCGTCCGCCGGCAATTCGGCCCCCTGCGGTACTGGCATATTGCCCTGATTACCGGGACCTTTAAAAATATCGCCGATGAATTTTACCGCCGCCTGGCAGTCCCCTATGAAGATCGGCAGATGGCCATGAGCGGGGATGTGGATATTTATCGGGAATATTTGGAAGAAATGGAGAAATTACGGTGATAGCAGGGTGATCGGGAAGTCTTCAATAGGGTGATCAGTGCGCATCTTATTTTTCGGTGTCCAAAGCCCCGTTTGAGCCTCTCTCAACGCCAAGCAGAGCTTGGTCAGCATTGGCGTTCCAAGCAGGAGCTTGGGAACGAGAAGAAATAGCCGTATGGTGGGCCGTGCCCACCCTGATATGGTTGAAAGTTGTCAAGTAGGCGCGGGAGTCCCTTGCATTTTTTTCGGTTAAGCTGCGTCATGAGTTCTCGGGTCCACCAGGGGCGGGACTCTTTAGCGACGGTTGATCACTCTGATATACGCGGTTTGGTTACCGCCTGACTTGGCTGCGTCGCGGAGCTGCCTCTCTCTACTTGCGGGAGTTTCGGCCGCAGCTTATTCCCCTAGGGTGAACGAGGATTCTCCTGGCCGTGGTCGCGCCCCTGGGGAACCCGAGAAGCTGTTTGTCTTTTTCTTTAACTGCTATCCTTTTTGTTTGTCTATAGTCTTGGTCTTGGTTAACCCTGGCCCGGGGCCGGGGGATCAGAGCCGGAGCTGCCATCAGGCAATAATAGCCTTTGGCCGTCGGATGGCGGTAGACCTGGTAGCCACAGGGGCCGGCCTCATAGGCGAACCGCAGTTGGGCGCCCTTGGCCTTGAGCTTGCGGATCACCTTGTCCAGGGAATCCAGGTCCCCGCCGATTTGGCCGTAGTACCTGACTTCCCCCGCTGCGCCGGATTCGGTAATGGATAGGTATATATAAGTCTTGCTCCGAATCTACCTGGCTTGGATCACCCTTTTCGCGGTGGGCAGGCAAGTAGGATGCTATTTCCTTAGCCTTAAAATCTTAATCTCTACCACTTTAGCGCCAGCCCCTCTCTTTTCTATCATCGTTCTCAGGCATTCTATCGTCTGGCCGATAGAATCCGGCTTCGTATTCCTGGATAATCGTCTTCAAGAACATATCAGGGGACGAATCTACCTGTCGGAGCAAAACGGACAGAAGGGGGCGGTGCATGGGCAACACCAGGAAAACGCTGGAGGCGGCAGTTGGGCGTAATAAGGGCACCCTTTTTACTCACATACCTGAAAACCTCAGGCTGATCGGCAAGGATCCCAAACGGGTTCTCATCGGATTCGCTGCCGGGTGGATATTATTTTTCCTGATCTGGCTGGTCCTGCCCCGGCCTCAAGGCCTTTCCGCCGAGGGCATGGCGGTGCTTGCCATAGTGGTCTGGGCCAGCATCATGTGGGTGTCGGAGGCCTTGCCCGTGGGCATCACCGGCATCTCCATCCCCACCCTCCTGATCCTCACCCATGCCATTCCTTGGGATAAAGGCAAGCCTCCCATGGCCACGGTCTTTTCCGGCTTCACCTCCCATGAAGTGTGGCTGTGCCTCTTTGCCTTCTTCGTGGGAGCCATCATGCAGCTTCTCAAAATGGACCGTAGGATCGCCCTGGGCATTTTGGATAAGGTCCGGGCCTCCAGCGTAGGCCGGGTCATATGGGGCATGTTTGGCGTCAACATCGTGTTGGCTTTCCTGATCCCCGCGGCCAACGCCCGGGCCGCGACGCTCCTGCCGGTGGTGAAAGGCATCACCAACCTGCTGGGTGACACCCCCGAGGAACAGGAGGCCAAAAAGGCCATCGTGATCCAATCCCTGGTCTATGCCTGCATGATCTGCGGGGTGTTCATCCTCACCGCCCATCTGCCCAATTTAATCATGGTGGGGATTTTCAGCAGCCACGGGTTTCCCAACCTCGGCTACCTGAACTGGGCGGTGTTGCAATTCCCCTACCTAGGGATGTTTGTTTTGACTCAGTTGTGGGTGCGTTACCATTTCAAGACTAAGAGCATTCACATTGCCGGCGGCCATACAGAAATCCGCCGACAATATAAGGAACTGGGGAAAATGTCCCGGGCGGAATGGATCTTGCTGGCGATTTTCGTTGGCGTGGCCCTGCTGTTCGCCATGGGCAAGGGCAGCCCCATTTTTGCCCTGCACAAATTTGACCTCGGGATCATCGGGCTCATTGGCATCCTGATTCTGTTTATTCCCGGACTGTTTCCCTTCAAGTGGAAAGAGGTCCAGGACCGCACCATCTGGGGAACCTTTCTGCTGCTGGGCGGCGCCATTACTATGACTGGGGCCATGAGCAAATCCGGCCTGGCCGGCTGGCTGGCCGACCTGACCCACGGCGCGGTGGTGGGCCTGCCCTGGTGGGGCATCGTTCTCGCCCTCATGGTCGGCACCCACATTATCCGCATCGGCATGTTATCCAATGTGGCGGCGGTGGCCATGCTGGCTCCCATTGTCTTTGCCATGGCGCCCAAGTTGGGCCTACACCCGGTGGCCTTCACCCTGCTGGTGTGCGACACCGACACCTACGCCTACCTGCTACCCACCCAGATTACCGCCGCGGTCATTGCCTACGGCACGGAGACCTTCAGCACCGCGGATTACGCCAAGGCCGGCTGGGTGTGCATCCTCATCGCCATGGCGTACGGCCTGTTGGTCATGGCCCCCTGGTACGCCTTGCTGGGGCTGCCGGTCTGGAACCCCGCGGCGCCCTGGCCATATTAACTGCGGGAGAGAACGGATAAATGAAAACCCTTTGTGCCTGGTGCGGCATAACCCTGCAAGGTGAGGACGGGCGTGGAGGCCTGGACAATCATGGAATCTGCATTCTTTGCGCCCTAAGATTGAAAACCGAAGCCCTCACCCAGAAAAACCGGAAATCTTTCCAGCTTCGGTTGAGGGCTGAGGGCATAAAAATAATGAATTGGTGATGGGTTAGCACAACTCATCCCGGATGATAGAAGGAGAAAGACATGGCCAAGAAACTACCCCAAACCATTGAAGAAATACCAACCGAGGTCATCGACACCGACCTGCTTATCGTCGGCGGCGGCAACGCCGGCTGCTTCGCGGCCATCGAAGCCAAGAAGCTTAACCCGGACCTGCGCGTCACCATCATGGAAAAGGCCCAAATAAGCCGGAGTGGCGCCACGGCGGCCGGCATGGACGCCATCAACACTTACATTCCCAAGGGCAAGACCCCGGAGGACCTGGTGCGGTGGAGCCGCTCCCAGGTGGGGGGCGGACCTATTCGGGAAGACCTGGCCCTGAGCAATGCCCAGAACCTCAACGAAGCCGTGGAGGACCTGGAAAAGTGGGGCCTGCCCATCATCCGGGATGAAGAGGGCAACGCCAAATACCGCGGCGGTTGGGACGTCTCCATTCACGGGGAGCAGCTCAAGCCCATCATGGCCGAGAAGGCCATGGAGATGGGGGCGGAAGTCTACAACCGCATTACCGGCACCTCCCTGTTGATGGACGGCGAGAAGTGCGTGGGCGCCATGGGCTTCGGCGTTCGGGACGGCAAGTTTTACGTGTTCCGGGCCAAGGCCGTCATCGTCTCCACCGGCGGCGCCTGCGGCCTTTACAAATCTTACACCAGCGACGCCACCAACTCGCACCACCAGACCTGGATGTGTCCCTTTAACGTGGGCAGCGGCTACGCCGTAGGAATCCGCCAGGGTGCGGAGATGACCTCCTTAGAGCAGAGATGGGTGGCTACCCGCACCAAGGACTTCTGCGGTCCGGTGGACACCATCTCGGTGGGCTATAAATCTTCGATCATCAATGCCAGGGGTGAGCGGATTTTAGAAAAACATTATGCCCATCTGGGCGGTGATAAGGCTCCCCGCTACATCCGGGCCAATGCTCCCATGGAGGAATGGCTGGCGGGGCGGGGCCCCACGTATGCCGATACTACCCACATGACCCCTGACGAAGTCAAAGACATGAAAACCGACTATCTCAATGAGCGGCCGTCTTTCGTGCTGTTTCTGGCGGCCCGGGGCCAGGATATCACCAAGGACCCCATTGAGATTTACGGTAGTGACCCCTACGTGGTGGGAGGCCATACCCAGAGCGGCTACTGGGTGGATATTGAGCGCATGACCACCATTCCCGGCCTCTTTGCGGCGGGGGAGACCGCGGGTGGCAACCCCAACAAGTTCGTGGGCGGCTGCGCTGCGGAAGGAAAGTTGGCCTCCCGGGGCGCCCTGAAATACCTGGCCTCGGTTACCTTGCCGGAGCTGGACACCCAACAGGTGGAACGAGAGAAGGAGCGGGTTTTCGCGCCGCTGCTGCGGGGACCGGAGTTTGACGGCGTCTCCCCCTTGGAGATGGAAGAGCGCATGCAGCGCCTCATGGATGAATACGCCGGCGGAACTTCCCAGTTCTACCGGATGAACGAAGAGCGCCTGGACTACGCCCTCAAACACCTGAAGATCTTGCAGGACCAGGTCAAATACCTCTACGCCAAAGACCTGCACGACCTGATGGGCGCCCATGAGGTTATCGACCGCCTGGAAGTGGCGGAAGTCCTGGTACATCATCTCAAGTTCCGCAAAGAAACCCGCTGGCAGGGCTGGCAAACCCGGTCCGATTACCCGGAGATGGACCCTAAGCTCGATTGCTTCGTGGAAAGCCGCCGCAACCGGGAGACGGGTGAAATCGAAACCTTTACGCGCCCCTACGAGCAAATCGTGCCTGGGGACCGCTATAAGCCGTGAGGAAGGAGGAAGAACACCATGCCGCCGCGAGTGGACAGGGAAAAATGTGACGGCTGCAAAGCCGAAGAAGAGCCCCTTTGCCAACAGATTTGCCCTGGGGATCTCCTGGATCTGGGGGAAAACAAGAAAGCCTATTGCCGGGCGCCCCGGGACTGCTGGGATTGCATGTCTTGCACTAAAGTCTGCCCGGTGGGGGCCATCGAGACCCGGGTCCCTTACCAGTTGGGCTACCATGTGGCCAAACTCATCCCCATGATGGGGACTAACACCATTACCTGGACCTGTATCGATATCAACGGCAAGGTGGAACGGTTTCGGTACAAGAACAGGACTACGTAAACCCGATGTCAAAAGCGGTGCCTAAGATAGCGCTGTTGTTGTGGGACCCGGGCGGGCGCCTGGCCCGGGCCCTGGACCTGGAGGCCCTGGTGCAAAAGTTGGCCAGGGCCAAAGGGGTGGCCCGTTGCGAGATCAGCGGCGACCTGTGGTCTGAGGACTTCCTCGTTTCGCTGAAGGAAGACCTGGCCGCCGGGCACATGGACCGGATCCTGTGGGTGGGGCGGTTCACTCCTGACCAGATGAGAGTCCTGGAGGGTGAACTGCATCCGGCGGGTCTGAACCCGTTCCTCCACCATTGGTGCGACCTGGAAGAACAGGGGATCTTGCTGGCGGGGATAGACCGGAACGTCAGGAACCGCAAGGCCCTGTTACTCCTGGAGATGGGCCTGGCCAGGACCCGGTTGTTGGAACCCCTGGAGCCCCTGGAGTTGCCGGCCACCGATGCCATGCTGATCATCGGGGCCGGAGCGGCGGGTATCCATACCGCGGTATCCCTGGCGGACTTGGGCAAGCGCGTCTATCTGGTGGAAAAGGAGAGCGGCGTAGGCGGTAAGGTCGCGCTCCTCTCCCGGTTCTATCCCAGGCTCTGCGACCCCCACTGCGGCCTGCAGCATGCCCTGGACCGGCTGGAAGCTTCCAACCTGGTAGAGTTTCACACCCTGGCCACGGTGAAATCGCTGGACGGGAGCCCGGGGAATTTTGAAGCCAGGATTGAACAGCGGCCCCGTTATGTCAACGAGTGGCGCTGCAATGGCTGCGGGGAGTGCGCCATGGTGTGCCCGGCGGAGGCGCCGAGCGCCCAAGAGGCTCCCCGGGATCTGTTCCCCCATGCCTCAGCCTGGAAGAAGATCACCGAACTCCTACAGCCCGGCAGAAAAGCCATTCATCCGGCTTATCCCATGGCCTTTCCCCGGGCCTACGTCATCGACCGGGAGCATTGCCCCGCCGGTTGCCGGGAGTGCGAGAAGGCATGCCCCGCCCAGGCCATTGAGCTGGACCAAACTTCTGAAGAGAAGGTTCTGGGGGTCGGCGCGGTCCTGGTAACCACCGGTTGGGATCCCTACCCCCTGGCCCAGGTCGCAGAGTTCGGGTACGGGCGCCATCCCCGGATGATCAGCAATCTGGAGATGGAAAAGCTTCTGGGCGCTGAAGTTTCAGGACCTTCCAGTCCAGGATTTTCTCTCCAAGACCTCAACGAAGTGGGCTTTATCCAGTGCGTGGGCAGCCGGGATGAAAGGCACCAGAAGTATTGCTCCTCGGTCTGCTGCTCCGCCACCCTGAAGCAGGCCCTGGCCTTCAAGGAACTCTCTCCCGAAGCCAATTGCTACGTGTTTTTCATGGACCTGCGCGCCCCGGGTTTTAATGAAGAACTTTACCGTCGGGCCCGGGACCTGGGGGTGATCTTCATCCGGGAGCGCCCCACTGACGTAAAGCTTGATGAAGAAACCGAGAAGCTGAACATCCGGGTGAACGACCCCATCTTGGGGAGGCCCATCCGGGCTGATCTAGACCTCCTGGTCCTGGCGGGGGGCATGGCCCCGGCGCAAGAGACCCCTGACCTGGCCCGGGTCCTTAACCTGCCGCAAAATCAATACGGGTTTTTTGAATCCCATCAGCAATGCCATCCTGAGGAGAGTCAGCGAACCGGCATTTATGTGGGCGGCTGCGCCCGGGAACCTATGAACGTGAGCCAGTCCATCGAATCGGCCCATCTGGCCGCTATGAAAGCCCTGAAATATCTGCAAGGTTCGGTGCGCATCGCGCCCACCTATCCGGTGGTGGACAAGAACAAATGCGACCAGTGCAAGCGCTGCGTGGAGGAGTGCCCCTTCTCCAGCTTCATCTTTGATGAGAAAAACTTCCCGACCCCCGATCTGGCCCGCTGCCGTCAATGCGGCAATTGTATGGGAGTCTGCCCTTTGGGGGTCATATCTTTACGGCATCACACCATCCAACAGATGGCGGCCCAGGTGGAAGCTGTCAACCCGGCGTTTATGGGCGAGAGCGAGCCCGTGATCCTGGCCTTTCTCTGCGAAAACGATGCTTACCCGGCCGCCCGCTCCGCGGTGGAGCTTGGCTTGCCCGTGCTGCCCAACGTCATCTTCATCAAGGTTACGTGCGCCGGCGCAGTGAACAATGCCGTGTTGGCCGATGCCTTGTCTCTGGGCATTGACGGGGTGTTGATCGGGGGCTGCCAGGACGACCAGTGTCACTATGTGCGAGGGAGCCAGTTGGTTAGGAAGCGCAGCGGCGACCTTGGGGAGAAATTGCGCACCATGATGATCGAACCTGGGAGAGTCCGGTTCGAGAGCTTGGAAATCAGACAATCACAAAAATATGTCGACCTGCTCCAGGCCTTTACCGAAGATTTGAAGGCCATGGGCCCGAATCCCTTTAAGATTTAAGCGCCGCCGGCCCCTTTTTGCTAAACACCTATCAGGCAAGGGATTCGGCCGCGCTTCGTACTTCAGGGCGCTTCCTTGCCGGTTTATCCTTGGACCTCCCCGAGGCCCATCTTCACACTCGCTCCTTCATCATATTCGATATGGGATTGCTCTTTGCACTTTTGTGATATGTCTGTTAAAATTGCCTTAATAGCTTTTTTTAACCTGTACCTGGAATAAGCGATGCAACTGCATTGGCATCTTGGCGAAGAAGAATTTTTCAGAAATCTGCCCATGGAGAAGGGCGAGTTTTTGTCGTACTCGGTCAGGCGGATCCTGAAGAAAAATGACCTTATCTTCGCGGAGGATGAGCCTGCCAACTCCTGCTTTTATCTGGAGGAAGGCTCGGTCAAGATCTCCCGTATTACTCTATGGGGGAAGGAGCCGATAATCTTCGTGCGCAAGGCCGGGGAACTCTTCGGTCTGGCTGAAGTCATCGAGGGCAAGAAGAGAAAGTGCAACGCCCAGGCCATCAGTTCTTGCATCTTGTATGAGATCAAGAGGAACGATTTCGAGGATCTGCTTTCCCGGCATTACCTCCTGGCCAGACAGGTTATCGAAGTCTTGGGAAGGCGCCTCCGGTATCTGGCGGAACAGGTTGAGAACCTCATGGTCTGTGATGTGGCCACCCGGCTGCTGAAGCTGTTTGTTTACCTGAGCTATCCCAAGTTAATAGATGCGGATTCCGCAGATTCGCCCATCGTAGTTCCCGTCAGCCTCACCCAGGAACAGTTAGCCGCGTGCACAGGGTCCTGTCAACAGACGGTAAGCGAGACTCTGAAATTACTGCAGAAGGAAGGCCTCATTCAGGTGACAAAGAAGCAGGTTATCATTATGAAGCCCTTTGAAATAATGGACCGGATTCTGCAGTAGCGCCTGAGTTAAAAAATTTTCGTTGCTTCTGTCCAACGTCAACCTTGTTTCTGCGCCAATTGTCTGCACCCGGGGTTAATGAGGCAGACCCATTATGGTCTGTACCAACCTCAAGGGGGATGCCATAGGTTTCCCCCAATTTAATGCTGAGTTCCACAACGTTTCCAGGTAAAAATAGAGATATCTGCCCTGATCCGAAACTTATCACTGAGCCAAAAACCTCCCATATCCAGGACCTAGCGAGACTTTTCAGTCTGAGGATTCCTGCCATTCCCGCCGGTAACCTGGCGTTCCCTTATCACCGACATCTGAAATCTTCCTCTCCACAGATGTCCGCGCAAGATAAGGAGAATCAGTCGCTGATTCAAACCGAGTAGAATAATTAATCAGCTTCGTCATTCTCGATTTTTAGCATATAATCTTAAATAATTAAACGGAGTTAATGTACCTAAGGAAATGACCTTCCAACCCTTGCCGCGCCTTAGTCGGTTCAACTTCGCATCTCCCGCCGGCCTTGCCCTGGCGGTGGGGTTGGTCTTCGCCCTGGCGGGGTTCTTCCGGGTTTGGGAATTGGGCAGCCGGAGCCTCTGGACCGATGAGGCCTGGGTGGCCCTGGCGGCCCTGAAAGCCACTCCGTCGGAAGCCCTGGCCGCGGGGATGTCCACCCCGCCCTTTTATATGCTGACCCTATGGGGCCTGGCGCAGCTCCTGGGGGGCAGTGAAGCCGTGCTCCGGTCGCCTTCTTTGCTCTTCGGGCTGGGAACCCTGGGCCTCTTTTGGCTTCTGGCCCGCAACCTGGCGGGGCTGCCGGCGTCCCTCCTGGCTCTGGTCCTGGTGGGCTTCTCCCCCATCATGGTTTATTTCTCCAAAGAACTGAAGCAGTACAGCGGCGACGCCTTTTTCGCGGTGCTGATTTTTTGGTTGGCGGAACGCCTCCTGGCCCGGCGGGGGGAGAGCGGCTGGATTCCCCTGGCCCTGGCGGGGGTTCTGGGTTTGGGCTTTTCCCACGCCCTGGTCTTTATCCTGCCGGTGGCCGGTGGGGTCTTGTGGCTTACCCTACCCTCTTCCCGGGGGCGGCTTTTGATCCTGGGGGCCGTCTGGTCCCTGGCCTTTGCGGCTTATTATGTCCTGTTTTTCCGGCGCCAGGTGGACCCGGAGTTGGTGGCTTACTGGGCCCAGGATTTTCCCGACTTCTCCGGGGCTCGGGCTTTCGCATGGTGGCTGGGAGGAGCATGGGCCCGGTATTTCCATTATTTCTTGGGAGAATGGGGAGTGTGGTTGGGGCCTCCCCTGCTCCTGGCGGGGGGCGCCGCCCTGATCAAGCATGGAGGAAAACGGGCGCTGGTCTATTTCCTGGGGCCGCTGCTTATCACGTTGGTGGCCGCGGCTATGCACCGCTACCCCTTCATGGGCCATTATAACGGCAGCCGCCTGATGCTCTTCAGCGCGCCGTTCCTCTATCTGGTGGCAGCCGCGGGCCTAGCCGCCATCCTCTCCCGGCTCTGGCCGCGCCGCAAGGCTGTTGCCCTGGCCTTAATCGGCCTGGTTCTCGTGGCCTTCCAGCCCCTGGACCTGGTCCGGGAAAATCTTCATCCCCAGAACAATCGGAGACAGATCCGGCCCCTGGTCAGGTACCTGGAAAGCCAGGTGCAGCTCCAAGACCTGGTGTATGTGTATTTTTTCGCCATCTCTCCCGTTAAATATTACCTGCAACGGCCCCTGAACCAGGTCTGCTGGGGGAAAACCTGTGAGGACACCGACCTGGCTCTGCCCCCAGGCCCGCCGCCCCGGCGGGTCTGGCTCATCGCCTCTCACTTTCCGGACCTGGATTATATGCGGAAATTTGCCTGGGAGCTTCTGGGAACTCGATGGGAAGAGACGGCCTGCCTGACCCAAGAGGGGGCCGTGCTCTTTAAGTTTGACCGGCAGGAGCCGGGGGGCGCCGGACAGACCGGAAATCTTCGGTCAAAACTTCCCGAATCCGAGCTGCCAATTCCTTGAGCCTGAAAGGCTTGTCAATCAGGCCCGCGGCCCCGCTCTCTTTGAGGCGCGCGGCTTCCTTGGAGGAGAAATATCCGGAAGTCATCATGATCCGGATGCCCGGATCCAAGGCCAGGATATCCTGCATCACCAAGTGACCGTTGCGGTCCGGCAGGTGATAGTCCAGGATGACCAGATCCACCCGGTCCTGGCGGCGGTAAACCTGGATAGCCTCCATGCCGTCCTGGGCGGTGGCCACCCGGTATCCCAAGGCCTCCAGCAGTTCCTTTCCCAGGCTGCGGATCAGGGGATCATCATCAATGAGCACTATGTTGGCTCTGGCCATAAGGGGAAGATATCAATAAGTTTTCCCCTTTTATCGGAACATTTTTTAAAAACTTAATTCCTATCCAAAACCTTCCCCCACGGAAAGGCGAATATCCCGGATGATTCCCACCCCCAGGGTTTTTTCCAGCTCTTGTAAGATGCGGGGTTTAAGGAACTGAAGTTCCTGGGCATAGGGCGGGGCGCTGACCTCCACCCAGAGTTCCTTGCGGCGCACGTCCACCAGCCGGGTTTGGGAAAGCAGCGCTTGCGGAAGGACCGCATCCCAGACGCCCCGGATCAGCCGCCGCTGCTCCAAGGCCTGCCAGTCCGCGGGCTTCAGCAAGTCCTTTAATAAATCTTTGACCGCCACCGGCCGGCGTAAAGAAGTGCGCTTGGCCATGAACGTTTCCTTTTGGTTGATTTAAGGAACGGGCCGGGGGAAAAAGCGGTTTAGCGGTTTGGCGGTTCAGCAGTTAGCCAAGAGCTATCAGATTTCAGCTTTGATCCCCTCTGCAAAAGGCATAACCTGACTTGTTGAATCGCTAATACTAATTCGCCATCAAACGTGTATTTTTCGTAGGGGCGAACCTTGTGTTCGCCCTGGAATGGCGGGCGAACATAAAGTTCGCCCCTACAGGTTAGTACCTTTTTGATAGCAACCCGGTATAACCCGCCAACCCGCTAAACCGCTCCCAAAGCCTTCCTCACCCGGGCAAATCCCGGGGCCGCGGCCAGGATGGCGGCCTCGGGCACGCAGAAGGCCAGGCGGAAATACCCCGCACGGCCGAAGCCCCGTCCCGGCACCCCCAGAATCCGTTCCTCTTTCAGACGGGCCACCACCGCCAAGTCGTCGCCCCCCGGAGCCTGGGGGAAAAAGTAAAACGCGCCTTTGGGCATAATAAACCGGAATCCGGCCTGGGTGAGAACCTGGGCCATGATTTCCCGGCGCCGGGCGTAAGGGGCGATATCCACGGACACTTCAGTTAGGCTCGCGGCCACCCGCTGCATCAAGGCCGGGGCATTGACATAACCCAGGATCCGGTTGGCCAGCACCATGCCCGCCACCAGATCCCCCCGGCCCTCGGCCCGGGGGCTCACTGCGGCGTAACCCAGGCGCTCCCCGGGGATGGACAGGTCCTTGGAGAACGAAGTGGCCAGCACGGTGTTGGCATAGGCCGCGAAGATGCTGGGGAGCGCCAAACCATCATACACCAGGCGCCGGTATGGTTCATCCGCCACCAGAAAGATGGGCCGGCCGTGGCGTCCCGCGTGGTGGGTCAGGAAACTCCCCAAGGCCTTCAAGGTTTCGGCCCCATAGACCTGGCCGGTGGGATTGTTGGGAGAATTGATGATCACCGCCCGGGTGCGGGGGCTCAACGCGGCTTCCAGGCGGTTCAGGTCCGGTTGAAAGTGTTCATCGGTTTCCACCACTTTGGCCACGCCGCCGTGATTGTCCGCATAGAAGAGATATTCCGGAAAAAACGGCGCGAAGACCACCACTTCGTCGCCGGGATCCAACAGGGCCTTGAGAATTATGTTCAAGGCCCCCGCGGCGCCGCAGGTGAGGATGACATCGTCCGTCTGAAACTCCAGGTGATGGACCCGGCTCAGGTGCTGGGCCAGGGCCCGGCGCACCGGCGGCAGCCCGGCGTTGGGCATATAGGAATGGAGGCCGATCCGGAGGTCCAGGACCGCGGCCAGCAACTCCTCCTTGAACCGGGCGGGGGGCTCCAGGTCGGGGTTTCCCAGGGTGAAATCATAGACCTGATCCGGGCCCAATTTGGCCTTGAGCTCCGCGCCTTCTTCGAACATGCGCCGGATCCAGGAGGAATTCTCCAGCGCAGTCTTTATCCGCTTAGCGACACTCATGCAACCCTCTTAAGACTGTTTACGGTTTTCGGTTTTCGGTTGAAAAAGAAATATGGTCCGTCATTAGAAAAATAATTCTCCTGAAGTTTTACGGCTATTAGACGTTTTTACCAAGAATATGCCTTTTTATAATCTTT
>CAZUBT010000064.1:0-19428 GCA_964618815.1 uncultured Desulfobacterales bacterium
TGCCTTTGTGGTAAATCTTTGAAGGTTTTTGGTTCCGGCTTGTCCGGGTTAGGTTGATGGTGGGCATTGCTCTCAAGGAATATTCATCTTGAGGAAACCCGGCGGCAATTCAAAGACCGCATCGGGCACGGCGCCTTCCTTGATGTCCCGGTATTCCCGGGAGAAGGAATTATCCAGGCTGACAATCTTGATGGGCACCCCCAGCTTTTGGGCAATCCACATGTAATGTTTGACGGAGCCGCCGTTGGTCTTGAATTCGGTTTTATACTTGTCGCACAGGTAGTCCCCCACGGTTTCCCGGCCCAGGGAAGTCATTTTGGCGTGGTCCTGGGCGAATTGTCCCAGGTCCCGGATCATCTCCAGGGTGAGGGGTATTTCCAGATACATATTCTTTTCCGGCATGATGCTCCAGGCAACTCCCTTATCGCTCCTGAGGATGGTGATCATGGACCGGCTCCCCCCCATCTCCAGGCGCAGGTTTTTATCCTTTACGTAAACCTTGCCTCGGGTCTCCCGGCCTTCCAGGCTGCTGACCACCTGGGCGCTGAATTCCGCAGCCCAGGCCCCGATGGGGATCAAGCACAGCATGAACGCCATCCAACCGAGGATCGGCAAATGCCTTTTGCCGGAGCGAGTTTCTGAAGGTTCCAATTGGGCCTCCTAACGAAAAGTGTAAATATCTCACGCAAAGACGCCGAGAGAAGATGCAGGACAGCCGCGCCCGGCTGTTCATCACCGAGTTTGTCGGCGGGCCGTGCCCACCCTGCTTGGCCGACCGCTGGTTACCGAAAACCCAAAACTGAAAACCGAAAACCGTCTTTGTTTACAGCTCCTTACCGCTGCTGACCCCCAGGCGGGTGAGCATGAAAAAATTCTCCCCCGCGCAAGCCAGGCACCAGGGTTTACCCTCCCGGACCCGGATCCTTTCCTCCGTCACCCCTTCCCCGCAATGGCTGCAAATCACTCCGCTGAAAGGCCGGGATCCGGCCGGCGCTTTGATGGTGAGGTCTTTGATGAGGAACTCCTCTTCCAGGGGGGTATTCAGCTCCCGCCGCGCCATGGCCGACCACATATGCTGGAATTGGTGCTTCTCCTCCTGGGTGGCGTCCCCCTGGAGCATCACTTTCTGGAACAAGGGCGCGGCCGAGGGATACTTGAAAAACAGGCGCTCCCGAAAGTCCGGGCGCACCAAGAGGCGCACCCCTTTACCGTCCGGGCGGGCCACGGTCACCGCGGTCTTGCCCAGGTCCTTAAAGAACAGCCGGCCATTTCCCAAGGTGCAGCCGGTGACCATCTGGATGCCGTCGGCAAAGCAATTGTTGCCCTCCAGGATGGCCACCGCTTCCTCCAGCCGGTGACCCTCAGGGAAAAGCCGGGTCAGGGCGTACTGCCCCGCCTTGACCCCCAGGGCCAGGTAAGGGCAGCGGTGGCCGTGCAGGGCTTCGGCGTTGAGGAGCAAGCCCTCCAGGTCGCCGCTTTGGATCATGGACTCCAGGGCCGTACGGGCTGACGCGTGTTCGTGCATAATTTTACTCCTTGCCCAGGGTGAATATTGCAGTTTTCTGTTTACTGTTTACTGTTTTCTGTTTTCTGTAAGGGGAAATCGGGTTATCGATGGGTAGGGGCGAACCTTGGGTTCGCCTCCAGGGCAACATGACATAATACCAAGTTCTGTTTCAAATGCAACAAACTAAAGTTTCAACTTGCTGATAATCCTGCTTTTTTAACATAAAACAGAAAACAGAAAACAGAAAACGGTATAACAGGGCCTCCACCACCTCGGTATAGATCTTGCGATATAAATACAGCACCCCGGCGGCCAGCAGCAAGGCCACGGGCGCCAGGGGGCCGGCATAGACTATGGCAATGGCGGAAACATAGAGGCAGGACGAGGTGATGTCATTGCCGCAGATGGCGGTGGCATACCAGGGCCCCAGGCGTTCCTTCTTGCCCTTGCCCAAAAGCAGTTCTTCCGGGGAAGGCGAGGTCTGCTCCGGGACTGGGGCGGCAGAGAGCTGGGAATCGGCCATGGTAGGTTATCTTTTTAATAAATTTTTAACTAAAAGTCGATGGTTTCTTAAATTAACAGGCTTTTTAAATGAGTTAGGGGTCATGACCTGGCGGGCACTGAAATTATAATTTGGTATAAAAATGAAATTATTGTAAATTATGCATATCTCTTTAAATTTATAAGATTTTCAGGAACCTGGGCGGAATTCTTGGAGTCAGGGTGAACCTACGCTTTTATATCGATCCGGAAACGAACCTCCTCACATATATAAGCATACGAACTGACAGGCAAGCCCTTAACCGCTTATCGGCGGCGACGACGCCGGAGGAAAACATGAAACAGGGTAAATTCCCGCCAGGGTGGGATGAGGAGAGGGTCAGGAGGGTTTTGGCCCATTACGAGGAACAGACGGAAACCGAGGCGGTGGCGGAGGACGAAGCCGCCTTTGAAGATAAGCATCAAACTTTTATGCAGGTCCCCAACGAACTGGTACCATTAGTCCGTAAACTCCTTGCCGGGCACCAGGGACCGAACCAAGCCGGATAACCCAATAATAAACCTCACTTCCTGCGCCAGCGGGGGCCGGCGGGGGTGTCGATGATGTCGATGCCCTGGTGGGCCAGTTCCTGGCGGATATGATCCGCCGCGGCCCAATCCCGGCGCTCTCTGGCCGCCTCCCTTTCCAGCAGCCGGGCCTCGATGGCCGCATCCCGGGCGGGTTGGGGGAAATTCATGATGCCCAAGACTTCGTCCAGTTCCTGAAGCCGGGTCAGGATGGCGGCCGCGGCCCCGTGGCCCAGCCGGCCCTGATCCAGGTCCCGGTTCACCTCTCCCGCCAGGGCGAAGAGGCCGGACAAGGCCCGGGCTACATTCAGGTCGTCATCCAGGGCCCCGGTGAATTCCTTTTTCAGTTGGAAGAGGCGCTCTTCAATGCCGGGTGGGGTGGGGGCTTCCCCGGTCACCAGGCTCAGGCGCTCCAGAAAGTGGTCCAGCCTGGCCCTGGCCATGGCTACGGCCCGGAGGTTGGCCTCATCGAAGGCCAGGGGCTTCCGGTAATGAGTCCCCAGCAGAAAGAAGCGCAGGTCTTCTCCCTTAAAGCCGGCGGCCTCCAGGTCCCGGACATAAGCCCTGTCCTCTTCTTTTAAGGGCCGGCCTTCTTTCAGCACCCGTTCGCAGTGGAGCCAGAACTGCGCCATGGGCTTGCCCGTGGCCGCAGCAAAGACCGCGTTTTCGTTTTCCTCGTGGGGGAACACCGATTCAACCCCGCCCACGTGGAAGTCCGCGGTTTCCCCCAGATGTTTCAGGGCCATGGCCGCGCACTCCAGGTGCCAACTGGGGCGCACCTTGCCCCAGGGAGTGGAGTAGAACAGGCCCTTTTTCAGCTCTCCCAATTTGGCCCTTTTGAGCAGGGTGAAGTCACGGGGGTTATCCTTGGCGTATTCATCCAGGTCCACGGTTTTGCCCACTTTGATCTTGCTCAGGTCCACCCGGGAGAGGCGGCCGTAGTCCTTGAACCGGGAGATATCGAAATACACCGAGCGGAGCTTTTCGTAAGCGAAGCCCCGACCCAGGAGACGCTGGGTGAGACTGAGCATGTCTTCGATATGTTCCGACGCCAGGGGGTAAAGGTTGCCTTCCTGAACTCTCAGGGTCTGCAAATCCTGGAAAAATTCCTGGCGGTAATGAGCGGTGAACCCGGCCAGGTCCTGGCCGGCGGCCGCGGCCCCGGCAATGGCGCGGTCGTCCAGGTCGATTAAGCTCACCACCTGGCGGGTCTTGAAACCCCGAAAGGTGAGATAGCGTTTGAGCAAATCCGCCACCACCAGGCGCCGGGCCATCTCCAAGGACAGGTGGGTATAAAGGGCCGGGCCGTCGGCAAAGATGGCCGCGGCTGCGGCCCGCCGGGGCTCGAAAGGCTCTTTAGCCCGATTCAGGATGTTGTAAAACTGCAGGGTGGGAATTTCTTTTTCGGTAAACAGGGAGGTGGACAGGTAGCGTTCGCCCCCATCCGGCGCGATGGCCACGATGAGGCCCCGCTCCATCTCCCGGGCCTTGCGGATGGCCGCGGCCACCGCGGCCCCGGAACTCATGCCCAGAAACAGCCCTTCCTGCCGGGCCAGACGCCGGGAGGTTTCGAAGGCTTCTTCATCCTCGATGTGGACGATTTCATCCACGTCACTTTTGACGAAAATGCCCGGGACATAAGACTCTTTGAGATTCTTAAGTCCCTGAATGGCGTGGCCCAAATAGGGCTCCACCCCCACCACCTGAATGTCGGGGTTGAGTTGCTTCAGGCCCCGGTAGAGGCCCATGAGGGTGCCGGTGGTGCCGATGGTGGCCACCACATGGGTGACCTGTCCTCCGGTCTGCTCCCAGATTTCCCGGGTGGTTCCCTCATGAGACAAGGGGTTATGGGGGTTATTGAACTGGTCCGCGAGATAATATTTATCCGGATTTTCCCGGGCCAGACGGTAGGCCTCTTCAATGGCGCCGTCGGTGCCCAGGTGGGCCGGGGTCAGCAGCAGTTCGGCCCCCAAAGCCTGGAGGATGCGGCGGCGCTCCAGAGAAGCGGATTCCGGCATGGCCAGGAGCAACCGATAGCCTTTCACCGCGCATACCGTGGCCAACCCGATGCCGGTATTGCCGCTGGTGGCTTCCATGAGGGTCTTTTCCGGAGTCAGCTCGCCCGAGGCCTCCGCGGCTTCGATCATGGCCAGGGCCGGCCGGTCTTTGACGGAGCCGCCGGGGTTGAAATATTCTAGCTTTACATAAATCTCCACCTGGGGATTGGGGTTGAGGCGGTTCAGGCGGACGATGGGGGTGTCGCCGATGAGTCCCAGGATGTTGTCGGCTTTTTTGGGCATGGCGGTACTCTTGGATGGTATGTCGGTGAGCGGTGAGTTCAAAGTTCAAAGTTCAAAGTTCAAGGTTCAATACTCATTACTCATTACTCAAAATTCAATACTCAATACTCAAAACTCGAAACTGAACTGCTCACTGTTTACTGCTCACAGCTCACTGCTCACTCCCCCCTGGCCCGTTTCTCCAACCAGGAAGTTGTTCACCACATTTATCAGGGTCAGGATAAAATGCCGTTGGGCCTCCGGCGCTTCCGCCAACACCCCTAACAGCCGGTTGATCAGCGCCATGATGACCATCCCGGCCTCGGCCGGGGAGACGCCCTCCTGATTGAAGCGGTCCAGGACCTCATTCACCAGGGGACGGAGGCGTTCCGCCATATCCAGGTCGGTGGGGGGGGCGGGGTAAGCTTCAGGCACGATCCGGTCCTTTTCTGATTATCCATGATTTCGGCGCAATGTTGAAAGTTAGCATATCCTTGAGGGCAATGCAATGAAGGGGAGGGATGGGCGCCGGAGGAAGCAAGGTTCCTCCCGAACGCGGCGCCAAAAAAAACACCGCCAGGTTTCGTTTCGTCACTTCTTGCCGGGAAGTTGACGAAACCGGCGGCCGGCGGTGGAACTAAGGGTAGGATTAGTTGAGTTAGCTTATGGTCTAAGGCCTCCCCCGGGATTTCTCGTACTGGTCGTAGACGTAGCCGCCCACCAGGCCGGCGCCGCCGCCGATGGCCGCGCCGCACCCCGGACAGCCTGCGGCCCAGCCGATGAGGGCGCCGCTACCTGCGCCCACCGCGCCGCCGGTCAAGACCCGCTGCTGGGTGTTAGACATGCCGGAGCAGCTTCCCACCAGCAACACCACCACCACCACCAGAGCTAGAGTTCTTTTCATTTCTTTTTCTCCCCTGCCGGAGGTTCCACAGGACATATAAGGCCGATGGTCCTCAGGAGCGCCGCGATTACCGGAGTGTCCAGTTTGGCGGGATTGTCTTTGTAAAACTTATCCAGATCCTCGACAATCTGCACCGCAGCTTTTTTGTTCATCGCATCCTGGATGGACTTGGCAACGCAGGCGGTTTTGCCCACCTTGGCGGCCCCGGCGGTTTCTTCGTCCGCCAGATTGCTGAGCCCCCAGATATAGCCCAGCTTGCCGTCCATGGAACTTTTGGCCCAATGGGCGCCGTTCCATATGAATCCTTTTTCCGCGGCCACGGCTCCGGCGGTCATGGTTAAGAGCATGGCCAACCCCAGGATCGCTATCAACGCTCTGCATCTCATGGGCTTTTATCCCTCGCCTGATTGGAGGTTATGATGCCGACAACCCCGCCGGAAGAGAGTAACTCCGGCTAACCTCAGTTAGTGTCCGTACAGCAGGGCACAACGAATTATGAAAATGGCCGGAAAACCTAAAGCGCCTGGCAAGTGCGCCCCATCCGCCTTTAGAGGGCGATGTCCAACAGGTTTTTTCCGAAAACCCAAGACCCCAAACCATTAATCAGGGCCGGCCCCGGGATTTCTCGTACTGGTCGTAGACGTAGCCGCCCAGCAGTCCGGCCCCGCCTCCGATGGCCGCGCCGGCGGCGGGAGAGCCTGCGGCCCAGCCGATGAGGGCGCCGCTGCCGGCGCCGATGGCGCCGCCGCTCAACACCCGCTGCTGGGTGTTAGACATGCCGGAGCAGCCTCCCGCCAGCAACACCGCCACCACCGCCAGAGCTATGGTTTTCTTCATTTTTTTACCGGGACCGGGGGCTCCACCGCGCAGATCTTGGTGCACCGATCCAGGATCACTTCAATCACCGGTGTCTTTAACTTAGCGGGCTTATCTTGATAAAATTTGTCCACGTCCGCCACCACCTGCCCCACGGTCTTGGTTTTCAACTCATCCACAAATGCCTTGGAAATGCAGGGGGCGCGCACGGGGCCGCCCATGGCGATTTCAAAGGAGGCCATGTTGCCGATGCCCAGGATGTAAGCTACCTTGAGTTCCTGGGTCAGGTTTTTCCACTGAGAGCCATCCCACTTGACCATCTCGCTTTGGGCCAGTGCGCCCGTGGCCAGGGCCAGAATCAGGACCGCGGTCCCCAGATACGCCATTTTTTTCAAGTTCATGGACCTTCCCCTTTGTGTGCAAGGTTTCTCGGGGATTTCCCCTTCTCAGCCTTCATCAGGACCGGGCTCGGGCGCCGGACGCTTTTTCTTGGTGCCCTTGGTGGTCTTTTTCTTCTCGCCTTTGGCGGCGTCCAGTTTCTTTTTGCCCGATTTTTTAAGTTGATCGGCCTTCTTCTGAGCTTTCGGCGCGGCCTTGGCCCCAGGTTTGCTTTTGGCCTTAGGTTTGGCCTTCTCCGCCTCCGCTTTCTTGGGGGGAGCCGGTTCCTTGGCTTCCGGCGACTGCAAGGGTCTCTGCCCTTCCAACATGGGGGGCACCGGCGGCGGCTGCACCTCTTTCTGGGCCAGACCAAGACCCGGCAGACTAAAGATGAATAAACCCGCCAGGGCCGTTATCAGAAATCTTTTCATCCAAAACCTCCCAAACCGCACGCTATCTACCACCTAACGGGCAGGGATTCGAATCCAGCCGCGGATTCGAATCCCTGCCTCCGGAAAAACGTTAATAAGCCTGGTAACCCTTCCTTACTCGGCAGCTTTGTCTTTGTCTTTGGCAGCTTTGTCTTTCTTGTTTTTGGCCTTTTTGTCTTTTTTCTCTTTAGCCTTGTCAGCCTTTTTGGCTTTCTCAGGCTTTTTGGCTTCCTCTTTGGCCGGAGCCGCTTTGGCTGGAGCCGGGGCTTCTTTGGCCGGCGGCGCTTTCTCCACTGCCGGGGCCGGGGTGGCCGGCGCATCTTTCTTTTCCTGGGCAAAGGTCACGCCCGGCAGAGCCAAGACAAACGCCCCCAAAATCGCCAAGGTCAACAGCTTCTTCATCAATCATCCTCCCCTTTAAATTAGGACTGAAATAAAAGATGGTGGCGGTGCAGGGACTTGAACCCCGGACACTGCGGATATGAGCCGCATGCTCTGACCGACTGAGCTACACCGCCTGGTTATGATTGAAAATATATTAGGCCCCGCCGGGTCTGTCAAACAAAATTGCAGGGGTAGGGGTAGCTTCACACCCGGAAATTCCTTGAGCCAGGCGACCGGATTTTCCGGAAATCAACCGGACCCCCATGACCCTGACTTTTCTCCTTCAGCCTCAGGGTTCACTCAATTAGACCCCCACCTACGAGACGACATTAATATTTTTATCACAGTTATTCATGAGCCTACGGCGAACCCGTAAATCATGAAAAATTGCCGTTATGTATGTGCACCGGCGCCCTCGCCGGTGCCTTGAAGAACCGCCGGGGGCGGCGGTGCTACATTTTTTGCGGCAACGTGGAACTTTTCTAAGCAGCCCCTCATGAGCCGTTGGCTCACTCCAAAAGCATGAAAAGGGGCGCGCTCCTAACTTTGAACTTTGAACCTTGAACTTTGAACTTTTCCAAGCGGGGACCCGGAGCACTCCGAGAAAATAATTGCGCCTGGCCGGCATCATCAAGGCCCCTGGGCTCTTTGCGTCTCTGTGGAAAATCTTTTTATATGGAGATGGTTCGGTATCGGATGCGGTTACCGGGCCGCAGGGGCCATTTGCACGCGGCCGTCCTTGATGGTGAGGACATAAAACGCGGCTTGCTGTTCCCTCTCCGCACTGAACCCCTTAAACCAGGGCAGGTCCGGAGTTCCCTGCAGGGCCGCCAGCCGCGGGGGGAGGCCCTGCCTGGTCAGGCCCTTGTCCGACTCCAGGAGTTTGATCAGCAGCCGGGCCAGCATATAGCCCTGGGCCGCCAGATAGTCGGGGTTCTCGCGGTGCTGCTGGTGGTAGGCGCTGACGAACTGCTGCACCGGAGGCGCCGGGTCCCCGGCAAAGAAGCCGTCGGGAAACAGGATGCCTTCCAGGTTCTTTAATTGGGACTCCTGGGTCTCGGCATGGTGAATCAGGTTGGAGCCCAGAAGTTGGGCGGCCCTCCAGGGGCTGTCGGCCAACTGCCCGGCCATGGCCGCCACCGTGACCGAGTCGTCCGGAATGAACAGGGCTTCCGGCCCCGGCTCCTGGGATTGGCCCTGGGCCTCTTCCCGCAGGGAAGTCAGAAAGGGCGCGAAATTAGTGGTTCCCGGGGCATAAGACTCCTCGGCGGTCAATTGACCCCCCTGGGCCGCCAACTCTTCCTGAAAGCTCTGGAGAAAGGTCCGGCCGTAGGCGGAATCCGGATAGAGCACGGCATAACGCCTGATCCCCAAGTTCCCCAGGGTATGTCGGATCAGGGCCCGCACCTGCTGCCGGGGAGCGATGAATGCCTGGAAGATAAAATCCCCGATCTGGGTGATTCCGGGTTTCTGGGAGAGGGTTACTATGGGCGCCCGGACTTCTTGGGCGGTCTCCGCCGCGGTTTGGGCCACCCCGGAGCTGAGGGGCCCCAGAATGGCCAGGAGGCTCTGGTCTTTGGCCAGTTCCCGCACTGCCTGGGCCGCGGCGCCCGGATTGCCCTGAGTGTCCTTAAAGGTCAATTCCACCGAAGTTCCCCGCACCGCCAGTTCCATGCCCCGGCGGAGCTTGAGGGCCACATTGCTCAGCTCGCCGCTTAAGGGTAAGAGAACCCCCAGGGTCCTCCGGGCCCCGGCCGGGACGCGAGACGCCGCGGCGGCTTCCGGGCTGGTGGGGAAGCGTTCCTGGAGGGCGCTGATCCACTTTTTGGCTTCCTCGGGTCGGCCCCCTTCTTGGGCCAACCGGGCCAGGCGCAGGAGCAGCGCCGCGCTTAGAGGGTCATCCCGGTAGAGGGTGGCCAGATTTTCAAGGTCCCCGGGCGAGGCCTGCTCCACCAGGCGGGTCTTCAAGTCTTCAAACCATTCCTGGTCTCCCGAGGACAAGTCCTGGGCGGCCAGGCGCAGGCGAGAAAATGCCTGGGACAACTGTCCCTGGCGCAGGGCGATTTCCGCCAGCAGGGCCTGGGTGGAGAACCACAAGGAACGGGGCAGATCGCCCGCGGTGAGGCTGTCCAAGACCTGGGTGGCCTGCTGATACTCCCCCAGTTTGAAGTAAGCCCGCCCGATGCCATAACGGGCCTTGAGGGCCAAATCAGGGGCGGGGTTACGGGCCAGGAAAGATTGGTAGCGCCGCAGCGACCCGGACCAATCCCCCAGGTGGCCCAGGACTTCAGCCTCACGGAGGCGCACCTGGGACGCATATATCCCGGATGGGAACCGCTCCAGATAGGTGGCGTAATGCTGCCGGGCCTGCTGATAGGCGTGCTTGCGGTAAGCCGCCTCGGCCTGTTGATACAAATCCTCTTCCGCCTGGACCCCGCCCAGGGGCGGCATCATGGACTCCAGGGGCACGCAGGCCGGCAAGGAGGTGATTAACCACAGCAAAAGCAACGCGGCCCTCAGCATATGTTGCCTGCCTTTAAAAGTTTTCGGTTTTCGGTTGAAAGACCGGAACAAAGTAGTTACCCTCGATTTCAAGCTGATTTTGGAACTAAATTGATGACGCCGCGTATAAATAAGAGGGCCAGGAGCCCCGGCCCCTGGCCTCCATGCCGAAGCCACACAACAATAATGGTCTGCGGTCAGTACCCAGAGGTCAGGAAAAGAACGGCCCTTCGGGCGCTAAGCCGGCTAATGGTTACTGACAACTGACCGCCGGCAACTGCTATTTCACTTCCTCGAATTCCGCGTCCACCACGTCTTCGGGTTTTTTGGCCTTTTCGGTTCCCGGGCCTTTGGCTTCGGCGCCGGCTCCGGCGTCCCCGGTTTTGGCGTATATCTGTTCCGCCAGCTTGTGGGAGGCCTTCATTAAAGCCTCGCTCTCCTGCTTGATGGCCTGGGCGTCAGTGCCCTCCATGGTCTGTTTCAGCCGGGAGATGTGGCTCTCGATGTCCGTCTTAATGGCCGCGTCCGCCTTGTCGCCCAGGTCCGCCAGGGTCTTTTCCGTGGTGTAAATCAGGGTGTCCGCCTGGTTGCGGGCTTCCGCCATTTCTTTCTTGCGGTGATCCTCTTCGGCGTGGAGTTCCGCTTCCTTGATGAGGTTCTTGATCTCCTCTTCAGTGAGGCCGGATGGCGCGGTGATGCGGATGGACTGCTCCTTGCTAGTGCCCAGGTCTTTGGCGGACACGTTGACAATGCCGTTGGCGTCGATGTCGAAGGTGACCTCGATCTGGGGCATGCCCCGGGGAGCCGGGGGGATGCCGAACAGTTCGAACCGGCCCAGGGTCTTGTTGTCCCCGGCCATGTCCCGCTCGCCCTGGAGCACGTGGATGGTCACCGCGTTTTGGTTGTCCGCCGCGGTGGAAAAGGTCTGGCTCTTCCGGGTGGGGATGGTGGTGTTGCGCTCGATGATCTTGGTGAACACGCTCCCCAGGGTCTCGATGCCCAGGGACAGGGGGGTGACGTCCAACAGGAGGACATCCTTCACGTCCCCCTTGAGCACCCCGGCCTGGATGCCCGCGCCCACGGCCACCACCTCATCGGGGTTGACCCCCTTGTGGGGCTCTTTGCCGAAAATGGCCGCGACCTTTTCCTGGACCTTGGGCATGCGGGTCATACCGCCCACCAGCACCACTTCGTCGATGTCCTTAGCCGTGACGTTGGCGTCCTTCAGAGCCTGGCGGCAGGGGCCTTCCAGCTTGGTGATGAGGTCCTCCACCAGGGACTCCAGTTTGGCCCGGGTGAGCTTGATGAGGAGATGCTTGGGCCCGGAGGCGTCCGCGGTGATGAAGGGCAGATTGATTTCCGTCTCCAGCGCGGTGGACAGCTCGCATTTGGCCTTTTCTCCGGCCTCCTTGAGGCGCTGCAAGGCCATGCGATCCTGGCGCAGGTCAATGCCCTGCTCCCGGCGGAACTCATCGGCCAGGAAGTCAATGACCCTCTGGTCGAAGTCGTCGCCCCCCAGGTGGGTGTCGCCGTTGGTGGACTTCACTTCAAAGACCCCTTCACCCAACTCCAACACGGAGATGTCGAAGGTGCCGCCCCCCAGGTCGAAGACCGCAATGCGTTCGTCCTTCTTCTTGTCCAACCCGTAAGCCATGGACGCGGCGGTGGGCTCGTTGATGATGCGCTCCACCTTCAATCCGGCGATGCGCCCCGCGTCCTTGGTGGCCTGGCGTTGGGCGTCGTTGAAATACGCGGGCACGGTGATCACGGCTTCGGTAATCTTTTCCCCCAGATACTCCTCCGCGGTCTGCTTCATCTTGGTGAGGATCATGGCGGAGATTTCCGAGGGGCTGTAGGTGCGGCCCCGGATCTCCACGTGGGCGTCGCCGTTTTCGCCCCGCACGATTTTATACGGGAGAATCTTCAGGTCCCGCTGCACTTCCGGATCTTCAAATTTGCGGCCGATGAGGCGCTTGATGGAGAATACCGTATTCACGGGATTGGTGATGGCCTGGCGTTTGGCGATCTGCCCCACCAGACGTTCGCCGCTTTCGGTAAACGCCACCACGGAAGGAGTGGTGCGGCTGCCTTCCACATTGGGGATAACCTTGGGCTCCCCCCCTTCCATGATGGCTACGCAGGAATTGGTGGTGCCTAAATCAATGCCGATAAGTTTGGACATATATGTCGTGCCTCCTAACGAAGTCAATCTTTCTCAGATTTAGTATGGGGCTGCGGATTCCGGGCCACCACCACCATGGCGGGCCGTAGCAGCCGCTGGTGCAGCAGGTAGCCTCTCTGCAGCTCCTTAGTTACGGTGCAATCCGGGGTTTCGGAAGTTTCCTCTTCCAGCACCGCGTTGTGAAACGCGGGATCAAAAGGCTCCCCCACACCGTTAAGGGGAGTTACCCCGAAGCGGGCCAGGGCCTTGAGAAATCCGTGGTGCACCAGTTCGATGCCTTCCAGTAGGGCCGGGGGGGCATCCTGGCGGCGGCCGTGTTCCAGGGCCAATTCCAGGTTGTCCACCACCGGCAGGAGTTCTTTGATCAGGCTCTCATTGGCGAACTGCAACAGCTCGCCCTTCTCCCGCTCCAGCCGCTTTTTCAGGTTTTCCATTTCCGCGGCCAACCTGAGCAGGCGGTCGTGGTATTCTTCCGCTTCTTTGGTCTTTTCCAGCAGCCTGGCGGCTGCGTCGTCGGTTATGTCGGCAGCCGGGTTCTCCGCCTGGGCGTCCGTCAGGTCCTGGGGCGCGGCGGTTTTCGGCGACCGGTTTCCCTTATCTTTGGATAAGGACATAAATGATGTTCTCCTTTAAACTCCCTCTTGAGGCGCTCTCCCTCCCGCCGGATTTCCCCAAAAGGGCTGTAGCTCAAGTCTGCCTTTTATTGAGAACGTGGGTCACCATGGACGCGGTATAACGCACGATGGGGATCACCCGGGCATAATCCATGCGCATGGGTCCGATAATCCCCAGGCTTCCCAGGGGAGACCGGCCCGCTCCGTAAGAAGCGGCCACCAGGCTGATCTGCATCTCCGGAAAGTGCTCATCAGGGCTGATGATGATCTGCACCCCCTGGGAGGCCAGGGCCTGGTCCAGGAGCGTGATCAGGTGATGCTTCTCTTCAAAGGCTTTATATATGGTGCGAATCTTGGAAAGGTCCGCGGTAAATTCCGGATAATCCAGAATCTGATTGGTACCCTCGATGTACAGCTCTTCCTCGTCGTCATTCTGGAGGGCCCGGCGGCTAAGGCTCAATGCCTGGGACATGATCTTATCGAACAGGTGCCGCTCTTCCTCCATCCGGGCCATAATTTGGGACCGGGTCTCCTTCAAGGTGAGATTTTGACACAGGTCGTTGAGATATTGACTAAACCGGTCCAACCGGTCCTGGGTGTACCGGAGTTCACTGCGCACGAAACGGGTCTGCACCTGGTCGTCCTGGGAGACCAGGATGGTGAGCACGCCATCCTCGCCCACACCGATAAACCTGATGTGCTTGAGGCGCACCCCCGGGGCCCGGAGGGCCAACACCAGGGCCGGGTGGCCGCTCACCGAGGACAACACCCGGGAGGCCTGGCGGTACAGATCCTGGGGCTCCGCGGCGGGGGGCGCCAGGGCGTCTTGAATCTGCCGTTGGGTGGACTGCCCCAGCTCCTGGATGGGCATGATGTGGTCCACGTAATAACGGAACCCCTTGGGCGTGGGAATGCGACCCGCGGAGGTATGGGGCTGCTGAAGGAAACCCCGCTCCTCCAGGTCCAACATCACATTGCGGATGGTGGCGGAACTCAAATTCAGGCCGGAGGTCTTGGCCACAGTGCGAGAGCCCACGGGTTCCCCGATGGCCACATAGTGGGCCACCACCTTTTCCAAGATCCGGGTGTCCCGGTCTCCCAAACGTTCCATAAGCCCCACGCCAGCCTTTAATTCAATCTATAAAGCTAATTCCGGCAACGGAATTTGTCAAGGTATATAAGGCATTTTAGCTGTTAGCGGTAAGCGGTGAGGTGATGCCATAGGTAGCCGGGAATCTATATCCGAAACCTGGAAGCCAAAAGCCAAAAATTAACAGCTGACAGCTAATAGCTAACCCGCTCCCCCCTCACCCCTGGCAGCGGTGCCGGATGCTTTCGCCCTCCACCATATAGACCACCTGCTCCGCGATATTGGTGGCGTGGTCTCCCACCCGTTCCAGGTTGCTCACCACGTTGATCTGGCTCTGGCAGGCCATGATGGCCTCCCGGTCCGCGGCCATGAAACTGAGCAAATCTTGAATGACGGCGTAATCCAGGGAGTCCACTTCCATGTCGGCCTTGCAGACCTGCCGGGCCAGATGGGGATCCTGGGTCATGAAGGCCCTCAGGCTCAAGCGCAGCATCTCTTGGACCTCCTGGGCCATCTGGGGCAACTCCCGGTGCACCCCGGGAGGCCACTTACTCAGGATCAGGGCCTCCTCCGCAATGTTGGCGGCGCTATCCCCGATGCGCTCCAGTTCGCCGATGATGTGGTCCACCGCCATCAATTGCCTGAGGTCCATGGCTACCGGCTGGAACAGGGCAATGAGCCGGACGCATTCGCCGTCGATGGTTTCCTCCAGGGCATTGATAACTGCATCCCCCTTGATTACCCGGCGGGCCAGGTCGCTATCCCGGTTCAAGAACGCGGTGACGCTTTGTTCCATGGCAGCCTCCGCCAACCGGGCCAGTTCCAGCAGCTTGTCTTTCAGGAGGTGCAACTCCCGGTGAAATTTGTCATGATGCATAGTTGCACTGGGAGAAATCTCTTCCGCCATAGCCCACCTCGATGAATTAGTTTTCAACAGCCGGCTTGTTTCCTTCTTGTTCCCCAGCTGTTCCGAAAAGTTCAAAGTTCAAGGTTCAAAGTTCAAAGTTAGGAGTGTGCCCATCAGGAATTATCCATAATTTACGGGTGGGCCAAAGGCCAATGAGCGACTGTTACGAAAAGTTTTGAGTTTCAAGTTTCAAGTTTCGGGTTTTTCGGTGTAAGGCTTCTCCCCAAAAGGAAAAAATGTGGAACAGCCTTCCATAGGCTGTTCAAAAACCGGTGGGCTTCCGGCGCAACTTATCATGATTTACGGGTCAACCAACGGCTCATGAGTTCCTGCTTCGGCAACATCGGTGAGGTTTTCCGTCATCGAATTTACGAAGTCCGCCACTGAGCTTGGGAACCGGAGGCGTCAGAATATGGGGGAGCCGTGGATCAACCCTGCCGGGTCCGCTGGATGTTAAACTTTACTATCTTTTTAGCTTTCAGGCAATTATGACGATCAGCTATCCGCTATCAGTGTTCAGCTTTTTTATCAATAATATTTTTCTTCTTCGTCCCCAGCCAGGATAGGGAGTTGGAAGACCAGGAGACTTTCCGGCGCCGGCTAAAGCCTGCGGCTACAGAAAATGGGTCTTTCCGAAGGTCATAACCTGACCGCTCACTGCTCGCGGCTCACCGCTGATAATTATCCTCCCTAAAGAATCACCCCATATAATCCTGCTTTTTTTAAAAATAATTATGGAAAGGGATTTCTTTCAATGGCATAATAGCATTGGGGAGATATGGAAATAATGGTGCAGCGGGGGGAGCCATGAATTATCGGGGATTAATCTTCATGGCAGTGCTGGCCGGCTTGTTGCTGGGGAGCCCTTCCCTGGCCGTAAGCCCGTATGATGATGTCCTGGTGGACCAGGCCCGAAAAAACCTGGCGGAAGGCAATTACGAGGAGGCCCTGGACCAGTTGACCCAGGCTTGGCAAAAAGGCACCAGGACTCCGGAGAAGGCCTTCCACCTGGGTGTGCTCTATCGCCGGACCCTGAATTATCCCAAGGCCCGGGAATATTTGGAAGAGGCGGTGCGCATCAAGCCCAACTATCCGGAAGCCCGGCGGCTGTTGGCGGATACCCTGCTTTCCATGGAAAAGCCCCAGGATGCCCTGCCCCATTTACAGGAGTTGGAGAGGGTGGGATACCAGCCGGCGCAGACCGCCTATCTCCTGGGTATGACCGCGGCCAAGCTGAAACGCTTCCAGGAGGCCCTGGATTACTTCCGTAAGGCCCAGGACGACCCCGGGGTGGCCGCGGACGCCAAGTTGCAGATGAGCATGGCCCTGGCCGGCCTGAACCGTCTCAAGGAGGCCCGGAAGAGCCTGGAGGAACTGGCCATCATGGCGCCGACCAGTGATGCCGCGGGCTTCGCCCAGCGGTATGCCGCGGCCATTGATAAGCGCCTCAAGGAGACTCGCCCTTTCCGGTTTTACGGCTCCACCAGCATAGACTTCGACTCCAACGTCACGGTGCAGCCGGGAGACCCTTCGGCCGCGGCCCTGGTTTCGGGCCAGGGGGACATGGCGTACACCTATGCCGGGACCTTTGAGTATAATTTTTTCGCCAACCAACCCTACAGCGTCCTGACCCAATATGCTTTCTCCCAAACCCTTCATCCCCGCCTCACCAAATACGACACGCTGAACAATACCGTGGGCTTGATTCCCGGTTACCAGTTCAAGAGCGGCAGGTTGTTTCTGCCCTTTAACTATTACTATTCCGACCTGGAAAACGACAAGTATTATACCGCGTACGTTGCGACTCCGACTTATCTCTATCTTTACAGTCCAAAGGTAGGTCTGGAAGTGGGGGGCCGGGTGGCCCAGAAATATTACTGGTTTCCCGTAAGTCTGCCCCAGGATAACCGCAGCGCCAAGAATGCCGGCGCGTCCATGGGGATCTATTACTTTCTAAAGGATCAGGAGGGGTATCTCCAGGCCCGCCTGGTCTATGAGCACGATTTCGCCTACGGCAGCAACTGGTCCAACTCCAGTTATCGTCTTTTCCTCATGGCGATGATCCCCGTTTCTCCTCGTCTAAAGATCAGCTCCTTCCTGGATTTTGTCTATCAGCCTTACGATCACGCCAATATCGCGTTCGGCCAGTTCGCCCAACTGGTTGCCAACAACAAGCGATTGGACAAGATAATGACTTACGGGATCAGCGCCACCTATCAGGTCTATAAGGGCCTGGATGTTAACCTGCACTACTACCTGATCCGGGATAATTCCAATCTGGCTCTGTACGACTATTATCGCCATATCGTGGGATGTCAATTGGGTTTCCGGTATTAGGGGCGATGTTCATTGTTTTGAACAATTAAATGTACAGATAACCATAATACTTAACAAAACATCGAATATTTACCCAAAAGTTTTCTTGGCATAAAAACTGCAATAAATTGAAGGTACAGCGCGTCGAACTTTATGATCCGGGGACACCTCAGGGAGGATTGACATGAAGGCGCATGGTCTGAAGAGCATGATGCTGTTCTGGGTAACGATCACAGCCCTGTCCCTGGCGCTCCCCTGGGCGGCCCAGGCCGCGGCGGTGGGGACTTTCACCCTGGTGGAGGGGCGGGTGGACCTGATGAAAAAGGGCCAGGCGCCGGCTACTCAGGTGAAAGTTCAGGATACCGTGGAACCGGGAGACGTCGTCCGCACCAAGCCTGAGTCCAAGGCCCAGTTGAAATTTATTGACGATACCGTGTTGACCATTTCTCCGGAAAGCCGGGTGGGCATCGAAGAATATATGTACAATGCTCAGAAAAATGAACGCAACGCGGCTCTCCAGATATTCCGGGGCATGGTGCATACGGTGGTGAGCAAGATCATCAAGCTGGAAGAACCGGACTTCATCGTCAAGACTCACACCAGCATCCTGGGAGTCCGAGGCACCTCGTTCTTCGTCAGCCTGGGCCCGCTGCACACCGATCTCTATAATGAATCCGGCAAGATGTCGGCCAAGAATACTTTTTCCGAGGTGCGTGGCACCGAAATCGTCGGGACCATGCAATTTACCCGGATCTCCATGGGCCTGCCCCCCACCAAGGCCCTGGCCATCACCCAGGAAGACTTGCAAACTTTCAAGAATCGTCTGGTGGTGCGTTCAGGCGGGGTAAGCAGTGGCTCCAGCACCGACGGCACTGGGAGCACTGGAGGCGATACCGCCGCCCCGGTCGCCCCTGCGGCCGATACCACCGCCCCGGTCGCCCCTACGACCGATACCAGCGGCACCGGATTCACCCCCCCGCCGAACCCACCGCCTCCTGCGCCACCCAAGCCCCTGGCCTTTACCCAGGATTACTCGGGCATCTATATCAAGACTTCCAGCGAGGCCTCCAGCTACCAGGTGGCCGATTATTACAACAGCGGCAATCCCTCCCCCTCCGGCACCGGCACCCGGGTCGGAGGCGCGGAGATCAGCCCCGGCAACTTCAACGCGGCCTACTTTCTCACCGCCACCTCGACGACGCCTAACACCTTCTCCGCATACAGTACCGGGGTGATCACCTTCCACATGGACGGCAAATACATGCCCCCAACGGGGGGAGCCTCGGTAACCGGAACCATGACCATCACCGGGCTTTCCGCGGGGGACACCTTCTTTTCCTTTACCAACGTGCCCTTTAAAATTGAAAACCACAACCTGGTAATCGTTGTGCCTGCCGGCCTCCCCCCGGGGACCTTGCCCGCCGGGACTTTTACCCTGGGCACCCTTGGCGGCACGTTGGCGGGCACCTGGACCCAATTTCCCCAGGGCTCCGTATCGGGGACCCTGAGCCGCCCCCCGGGGTCCATAGGGTCTCCTCTGGGGTCCACCATGGCGAATTACGTGTTGCGGAGGCGTTGATCTTCCTAATTTATCAAGCAAGGAGCGGGCCGCAATTCCTAGCCCCATGACCGGGGTCCCCCCGAAGATACTGTTCCTGGCAGAATCCCTGGGAGAGGCGGTTCGAGAACCGCGTCTCCCAGTTTTTTTTATTCTGAAAAGTTCAAGGTTCAAGGTTCACAGTTAATGGTTAATAGTTGGGGCTGACATGAATTTTTCATAATTTACGGGTGGGCCAAAGGCCCATGAGGAACTGTTCTGAAAAGTTTCGAGTTTCAAGTTTGTGGGGCGGGCTTCCGGACCCGCAAAAGTAGGGTGCGTTCCATGCACCATCGATATTTGCCACTTTTCATGATTTACCGGTGAGCTAACGGGTTATGAGGAATTCCGGTTCATCAGACTAAAACGTACCTGGTTTCCTGAAGGCGTCCTCCTCGCTCGTTCCCAAGCTCCCGCTTGGGAACGCACTTGGGTGGAAAGCTCCTGCTTTCC
>CAZUBT010000065.1:0-19282 GCA_964618815.1 uncultured Desulfobacterales bacterium
AAAAATAGCAGTTTGACTTTTTACCAGGCCATCAACCTTGAACTTTGAACTTTTCCAATCAGCCGAAAAATCGACAAAAAAACCGCGGTGCGTTAAACACCGCGGTTCCTGGTTTATCAAGAGGATCACCCTTTGCCCGCTCGGGGGGGCGCCTATTCCTTTTCCTTCCTGCCTCGTTCGATCACCTCGGGCGCGGCTGCCTCTTCCACCGGGGCCGCTTCGATGACCTGCTCTTCCCGGGTGGCGGAAGCGACGGCGATGATGTCTTCCAGATCTTCCAGGATTTCCACCTGGTCTGAAAGGACGACATCACGCACGCGGACGCTGTCGCCGAGTTCGGCTAGGCCGGAAATGTCCACCACGATCCGCTCCGGCAGGTCCTGCGGCATGCACTCGACCTCCAATTCGGTCAGGCCGGTGTGGATCACGGCGTTGAAGTCCTTGACCGCCGGGGCCTTGCCGGCCAGCTGGATGCCGACCTTGGCGCGCATCTTCTCAGTTAGCGAGACGACCTGGAAGTCCAAGTGCAATAGGCAATTCTTGAGAAAATCGCGCTGTTTCTCTCGCACCAGCGCCAGGTACTCCTTTCCGTCCAGATCGAGGGTCACCAGGCTGGAGGAGGTCAGGCGGGACAGGGCCTTCGTCACTTCCTGGGCGTCCAACATGATCGCCGTCGTCTCCATACGGGGCCCGTACAGCACGGCCGGGAGTTTCCCTTGGCGGCGCAGGGCGCCTACTTTCTTACCGATCACCTCACGTTTAGAAGCTTTCAGAACAACTTTCTCCATCTTACTTAACTCCTCGAGCGCCTCTCACCCCACGGACTTCACCAGGCTCAGTCAGTCGGATTACCTTCGCTCTTTTTTAGGGTTGGTTTTGCAGAGACTCCTGGCTGGGGCTTCTCAGGACTGCGGTATCCAGCAAATCATATTAGCAGTAAAAAAACCTTAAATAAAGATAATCCGGATAGAACGACCTGCCTATGATGGATATATTCGAGGCTCCTGCCCAATTATACCGTTTTCGGTTTTCGGTCTAAAACCATAAAAACTATAAGAGGTTATAGCTATAATTTGTCGGGTTTGAAAGCGAACTTGGTATTACTCAGCCTCTTCTCAGGAAAAGCAGCCAATCTTACTTAATATTGCACCAGCCGGGCTTCAGGGTGCCAATGGTTTTTAACGCTCAACCGCCCAGCCTCTCGCCAATAGTCCTTGATTTCCCCCACGCTGAGAGGCTGAGCGCCATAGCCGACTTGCCTCACCTCGTGCAAAATCTCCGCCGGCACCTGCAATTCACCCGAAGGCATGTTTCCGGCCATTCGGGTCTCCCCGAGAATCACCACCACAGGGTGGTCATGATGGCTCCCCGTCATGGTCCAGGTGATGGTGACCGGATAGCTGATACAGCCGTTTCTATCCAGGGTCTCGCAATAAGCGTCAAATTCCGAAAACATCACCTTAACGTCTTTGTGTCTCATTTACGGTCTCCTCTGCGGCCTGTTTCCGGCGGTCAGTCAGTAGATCCCTTAATTGAGGTAAGTTCAAGCTATTTTTATGCTATGTCGAAATATTATTTTCTCAGTATCCTTCCGTCGGTGAATTACTTGTTAAAAACCCGGATTGTCGCATAAATATCATTAGGCGTCTCCATTAGGTGGCGATGCCAGGCCTCATCATTGGTTTCTCCGACACTCACCTGTATTATAGCCATCCGATAACTAAAATATTTATTTACTTCAAACGTCGGAATATATCTTGCCATATTATACTATCCTTTTCAGACCACAAATAGGGATTATTATCCTTCTTAAAAACTGGTCGAAGCCGTCTTCCATGCGAGTATCTGTCCCTTGGGGTATTTAAACCTCTTTTGCCTGGTTTAATCTGGAGCTAACTAGTAAAGTACTATGCTTTAACCCTCTCTTTGAGTAGGACGGTATAAGGGATCAGAATTGTTTCTAGGCCGTAGAGAATAAGACCATCGTGTCTCTCTACTGTCGCCAGCGACATGAAAAGCGAAAAAGCCTCATATCTTATGGCTATTGAGCCTCGATAAGTGTTTGGTGCAAACTTTTTGTCTGAAACCGTATTGGGAAACCAAGTCAGAATGGGTGGCAATCTTTAATATATTTGTAATAAGGAAAATGATTGTTATTATTTTCCGATTAGAGTCGTTTTTTCTCTTGACAAAGGGAGGCCTTATAAGTGTTAGCTCGCTCTCCGTGATAAGTCAAAATGGCTACGATAGATTCGACTCCAATGTACCCAAGATTCCTGCACAAACGGTTTCGTCGAATTTGCGGGCAAACAAGCCTTTACTTGCTATCAAGAATTCGGCGTCTTTGAATGTGAAGTTTTTCGGACGTAACTTTATTGTTCCTTCCTGCACCCACACAATTGTCCTTTTATCGTCGTTCACGATAGTTCCCTCGTAGCTAGTATTCATTATTACCGTCTGAAAGAATGCTTCATCAGATATGAAGGTGCGCCGATAGAATCTCTTGAACCTTTCGGTCTCAGGGTTGTAGCATACAAATTCACAAAACTTCCTGCTCAAGATCATCCACTGATTTCCGATATAAGGAGTCACGCCTCGAAGATACTGTCGCTTGATAGGAATGCGTATTATCCTGTTCCTAAACTCGATACAGTAGTTCGAGATTCGAGATAGTGTATCAGGGCGTATCTTGCTCTGGTTAGACACCTTGATGAAATCGTTTCCTATATTGCGGCTAAGAAAGTCTTGGATGTGCGTCTGCGACTTTAGGGGGAAATCCTGTCCGCTAAGGTTTATGAAGAATTCCCATTCCGAGCCGATCTTCAATAACTCCTCGATGCCTCGCAATTCAGCATCTACCAAGCTGTATCCCCCCCAAAGAGTGCTTTGGCTTTTCAGCAAGGATGCGTTGGCAAAGCTTGACAAGAAATCTTGTATCTCCGTCTGTAATCCAACGCCTGACCTCTTGTCCACATGTACCAAGTAGTAGTTGGCGGGATGGAAAATTGCCCTAAAGAGTCTTTTGAACTGGCGGGGATACCGATGCATCAAGATGAGGTATGCGATCATGTCCTTAACGATCTCCTATAATTAACATGCCCCAACGCAAATTCTTTGTCCCCCACCGCGGATGTCTGCCATTGACCCTTCCGCTTCCCCTTCTGAACTATCCCTACGACTACGACGCAAGCGATCACCGGCAGTTGCGGCTGCGGCGGCCAAAGGAGCATTTTGACTGCGGCCGGTCTTCCTTGACTGCCAGGGGGCGCCCCTCTACATTGCGGCCGTTGATCATGGAAATGGCCCTCCGGCCCTCCTCTTTGGTTTCCATCGCCACAAAGCCGAAGCCTCTGGGCTGCCCGTTACGCAGATAGGAGATGATCTTAACTGAGGCCACATAGCCGGCCTCGGAAAAAAGAGTCTGGAGCTGTGCTTCGGTCATTCGGTGGGGTAGGTCGCCCACGGATAATCTTGTACTCATAATCTTCACCTTGCCGGTCTTATCGGGATGCACTTGCGGGGGGCTGCTTATGGCGGGATCATCTCGTCCAGGCTTCTAAGTTTCCTCTTCAGCCGCCTCGGGGATTTCTTCCGCCGATAGTGTAGTGATTTTGCCCTGGCGCCGTTTTATTTTTTCGTCGTTCTTCTCTTTTCGGGCCATCTCTTTGGCGCGCTTTTGCCAGCCGTAACGGTTCCGTGCCAAATTCTACCTCTCTAAGGTCAAGATGCCGGAACTCCGAAGGTCTAGAGACCGGGGGAGTTCCGACCATCAGGCATTTCAGGTTAAACTTTTACCACGTTTTGGGCCTGAGGCCCCTTGGGACCCTGGGTTACATCAAACTCCACCGCCTGCTCTTCTGCCAGGGAGCGGAAGCCGTCGCCCTGAATGGCGCTGTGATGCACGAACACGTCCGGACCGCTTTCCCGAGTGATAAAGCCAAAGCCCTTGGAATCATTAAACCATTTTACCGTACCAGTTTCCTTCATGGTGAAACCTCCTGCAGATACTGCAATGATATCCCGCCAAAAAAGCAGGGCGCACAGCAGTCAGGCAAAAAAAAATCGGCGGGGATTAGCACCCCCGTCCGATTCTTGTCCAGGACTTGCGGCCCTGCCTTCAGTCTGACATGCTAAACTTTTTTTATTTTACAAGAAAATTACTTATTGTCAAGTTAATTAAAATAACTGCCCGCAGCTTCTTGCAGTCTCTTATTGAGATCTTATAAATAATATGAATTATTTTATAATGCGCCCATCCAAATGACTTAGGCGAAAAAAGTAGAATCCACTAAATATATAAGTTAAATTATTAAGCGGGCTCAGTTGGCGGGCCGCGCCGCCTGGGGAGCAGACGATCCCCCTCGGGTTTGATGAACCTCTGAGACTCGGGCAGATCTTTCTATTATAGCCTGCGGCAGCCGTTCCGGTTACTCTTAAAGGAAACCATAAGTAAAAAGCAGGTTGAGAGGAAATTACTCGGCTCCGGATGCCAGGGTGTCCAGGCCGATGGAGGTGTGCATGAAAAGACTCCGGGTGCGCTCACTGATCCTGATGGGAATCCTGATTTGCGCCACATCGGCGCAAGCCGCCTATGTCGGCAAGGTCGTTGACGCCCAAACCAAGGCCCCCATCGAAGGGGCGCTGGTCACCCTTAGCCATGAGGTGGCGCGCACCGATAAGGATGGCGCCTTCCGCCTGGAAGGGACCGGCGAGACCCTCAAGCTGCGGTCTCCGGGTTATGCGCGCCGGGACTTCGCCACCTCTGCATTAGGCAATCCCAACCCGGAGATCCCGCTTACCCCCTTAAAGGTGAAGGCGCTCTATCTCACGGTTTACGGAATCGCCAGCCAGAAGTTGCGGGAGGCCGCCCTGGAGACCATCAAGGCGAACCACATGAACGCCCTGGTCATCGACGTCAAGGGCGATCGCGGGTTCATCCCCTTCAAGATCGACCTGCCGCTGGCCACCGAAGTGGGGGCGCAAAAAACCATCCTCATCAAGGATATTAAGGCGACTTTAGCGCCCCTCAAGGAGCAGGGCCTCTACCTCATCGCCCGCATCGTGGTCTTCAAGGACGATCCCCTGGCCGCCGCCAAACCCCAGTGGGCTGTCAAGACCAAGGGGGGCGCGGTGTTCAAAGATCGCGAAAAACTGCGCTGGGTCGATCCCTTTAAACGGGAGGTCTGGGACTACAACATCGCCGTCGCCAAGATTGCCGCGGAAGTAGGTTTCGACGAGATTCAGTTCGATTACGTCCGCTTTCCCGACAACCGGGGGGTGGGGTTCTCGCAGCCGGCCAACCAGGAGAGCCGCACGGAGGCCATCACCGGCTTCCTGAAGGCGGCCCATAAAGCCCTAACGCCCTACAACGTCATGGTGGCCGCGGATATCTTCGGCTACGTCTTGTGGAACGCCGACGATACCGGCATCGGGCAGAAGATCGATGCGGCCCTCAGCGCCGTGGATATCGTCTCGCCCATGCTGTATCCGTCCGGTTACCATCTCGGGATCCCCAACTACCGTGATCCGATCAAGAATTCGTATGAAATTGTCAATTTGTCGCTGAAACGCGCCCAGGAGCGCACAGGCGTCTCGCCTCTGCGTTTCCGCCCGTGGCTGCAGGCGTTTCGCGATTACGCCTTCGGGGGGGGCGACTTCGGCGAAGAGCGGATGCGCCTCCAGATCAAAGCCTCAGACGATTTCGGGGCCAGCGGCTGGATGTTCTGGAACCCCCGCAACATATACCCCAAGGGGAAGTTCGCGGACTGAAGCGGTGTGGAATAATACCGTTTTCGGTTTTCGGTTATCGGTTTTCGGTTAAAAAGACCAGGATTATCAGCAAGTTGAAACTTAAGTTGGTTGCAGTGGAAACAGAACTTGAGGACTCTGCGAAAATCAGCCGGTACATAGGCAAACAAAACCCAGGAAGAAACTCTGGTGGCACAGGCTTCCAGCCTGTGCAAAAAACCTTGATTTACCAAAGAGTTATTCACAGGCTGGTTTCTTTTCCTATGAAGCTGATTTGTCATCGCTTGAACCATTTGGGCAGAGGTCTCAACTTGGTATAAATTGTGGTAGTTTTGTTCGTTAAATAGAATCAAAAATGCCTCAGATGCTCTCCGCTAAATCTTTCGCCACGTTTATCCCCCTCTTGGTTATACTTGCTTTTCTGATTGGCTGCGGTCATGTGCCGCCGCCGGGGGTTAGGGTGGAGCCCGCGCCGGTGGCCGTGCCGGAGCCGGGGACGGCGGCCCCTCCGGCCCTCCCGGTGGTGGAGGACCCGCGCTTCGCCGGGATTGAGGCGGTGGCGAAACAAGAGATCGCGGCCCGGCACGTGCCCGGGGCCGTGGTCCTGGTGGGGCATCAGGGCAAGGTCGTGTATCGTAAGGCCTTCGGCCTCAGGGCGTTGGAGCCCAACCCCCAGGGTCTGACCCCGGATACCGTCTTCGATATCGCCTCCCTGACCAAGGTGGTGGCCACCACCACGGCCATCATGCAGCTAACGGATAAGGGCCGCCTGCGCCTGGATGAGCCTGCGGCCAAGTATTGGCAGGAATTCGCCGCCCATGGCAAGGGTCGCATCACCCTGCGGCAACTCCTGACCCACACCTCCGGCTTGCGCCCCGACGTGAATCCCCGGGCCTCCTGGCGGGGTTACCAGGGCGCCCTAACCGTCATTGCCGCGGACCGGCCGGTCAATCCTCCGGGCACTAAATTCCGGTACAGCGACCTCAATTTCATCGTCCTGGGGGAGGTGGTGCGCCGGGTCTCGGGACGGGCGCTGGACGCGTACTGCGTCCAGGAGATCTTTCAGCCCCTAATGATGCGCCACACTTGCTTTAAGCCGCCCCCCGCCTGGCAGGGCCGCATCGCGCCCTGCGACCGTTTCAATGGAAAACTGCGCTGCGGCGAAGTGCAAGACCCCACCGCGTTCCGCATGGGCGGGGTGGCCGGTCATGCCGGAGTGTTCTCCACCGCGGACGATCTGGCCGTTTTCGCCCAGATGCTCCTGGACGGCGGCGTGAGCCGGGGCCGAGGCATCTTAAGTCCCGGGGCGGTGGCGGCTATGACCAAGGCGCAGGGACTGCCGGGGAGTTCCATTAAGCGCGGTCTGGGCTGGGATATCCGCTCACCTTACAGCAAAGACTTTAATACGTTTTTCCCCAAAGGCTCTTTCGGGCACACCGGTTATACCGGCGCCTCCATCTGGATTGAACCCCGGTCCAAAACCTTCCTGATCATTCTCACCAGCCGCCTGCATCCCGATGGCAAGGGGCAGGTCAAGGCCCTTAGGGCAAAAACCGCCGCGGCCGTGGCCGCGGCCTTAGCACTGGGGCCGCCGGCAGGAGTAGCATTCTTGGACGATGCCGGCCGCGACATGTCCATGGCGGCTCACGGGTCAGCCGACGGACCCCAGCGGGTTCGGCCAGGGATCGAAGTTCTGGCCGCATCCGGTTTTGCGCCCCTCAAGGGCAAGAGCATCGGGGTGATAACCAATCACACGGGCCTCGATGCCGCGGGGCGCTCAACTCTCACCAGGCTGCTTAAGGCCCCCGGCGTGAAGGTGCGGGCCATTTTCAGCCCGGAGCACGGTTTGCACGGCAATCTCGACGCCAAGGTGGCCTCCGGGGAGGACCCCATAACCGGGCTGCCCGTCCATAGTCTGTACGGCGAGTTCAAACGTCCCACGGCCCGGATGCTCAAGGGGCTGGACGCCCTGGTCTATGACATCCAGGACGTGGGCGTCCGGTTCTACACCTACATCACTACCATGGCCTATGCCATGGAGGCCGCGGCGGCCGCGGGCCTGGACTTCTATGTGTTGGACCGGCCCAACCCCCTCACCGCGTCCATCGTCCAAGGGCCGATGCTGGACCCGGGTTTAACCTCCTTTATCGGCTATTTCCAGTTGCCCGTACGCTACGGTATGACCGCTGGGGAGCTGGCGCAACTTTTCAACCGGGAGAAGCGCATCGGGGCCAAATTGCGGGTGGTGAAGATGGAGGGGTATCGGCGGGAGGCCTGGTTCGACGAAACCGGTCTATCCTGGGTCAATCCGTCGCCCAACCTCCGGTCCCTGACCCAGGCCATCCTGTACCCCGGCGTGGCCCTGGTGGAGTCCGCCAATGTCAGCGTGGGGCGTGGGACCCCCACGCCCTTCGAAGTTATCGGCGCTCCCTGGGTTTCCGGCGACCGTCTGGCCCATTATTTGCGCGGGCGCCAGATTCCCGGAGTGGCCTTCGAGCCGGTCACCTTCGTCCCCAACACCAGCCGCTTCGTTAATCAAAGGTGCCAGGGCGTCCGTGTGCGCCTGGTGGATCGGGCCGCGCTGGACGGGCCGGCCTTGGGGATCGAATTGGCGGCCGCGCTGCATCGTCTTTATCCCGGGGAGTTTCAGTTGGACCGGACGCTGGGCATGGTGGGGAGCCGGGTGATCCTGAAGGCCATCAAAAACGGGGATGACCCCCGGGAAATTCGCCGCTGGTGGCAGCCCGGGTTGGAAAATTTCTGCCGCGTGCGCGCCAAGTATCTGCTCTACTAATACGGCTTTCGGTTTTCGGTTAAAAGAAACTGGATAATCAATAAATTAGCCATAGAGGCTCCTGCACAACTTGCCGGCATTTATCCAGCCTCAAGCCTTGCCGTGAAAGTCGCCGGATTAAGGGTTGGATAAAATGTAGCGCCGCCGCCCTGGGCGGTGTATTTATAATATCATTTAACCGGCGCCCTCATCGGTGAAACACCGGCGCCAATGGGTATGTCTGCAGCAATTTGCCAAAAATTCAGCAAAAAAAAGGGAGTCTTACAAGGGCCTCAAAGGTCCTCAAAGGAGAAAGCAAATGGCAAAGAAAGGAAAAATCTTAACCACCGCTTTCGGAATACCGGTTGCCGATGACCAGAACAGCCTGACTGCAGGCGCGCGCGGGCCGGTCTTGATGCAAGATGTTCATCTCTTAGAAAAACTGGCTCACTTTGACCGGGAGCGCATTCCCGAACGGGTGGTGCATGCTAAAGGTGCGGGCGCGGGTGGTTATTTCGAAGTTACCGCGGATGTGACCAAATATACCAAGGCCAAGTTTCTTTCGGAAATTGGGAAGCGGACTGAGGTCTTCGTGCGTTTTTCCACCGTAGGCGGGGAGAAGGGCTCGGCCGACGCCGCCCGGGACCCCCGGGGGTTCGCGGTGAAGTTCTATACGGCAGAGGGCAACTATGACCTGGTGGGCAACAATACCCCGGTGTTTTTCATCCGGGACCCGCTGAAGTTTCCTGATTTCATCCATACCCAGAAACGGCACCCAGCCACCAATTGTAAAGACCCTGACATGTTTTGGGACTTTCTGTCACTGACTCCGGAATCAATTCATCAGGTCACCATCCTCTTTTCCGATCGGGGGACGCCGGCCACCTTCCGTCATATGAACGGCTACAGCAGCCACACTTACAAGTGGTACAACCACCGGGGCGAGTACTTCTGGGTGCAATATCATTTCAAGACCGATCAGGGCATCAAGAACCTTACCCGGGAGGAGGCTGGAAGAATCAGCGGTATGGATCCGGACCATGCCACGCGGGACCTCTTTGAAGCCGTCAAGCGCGGCGATTACCCCTCCTGGACCCTGGAGATGCAGATACTGACTCCGGAACAGGCCAAGGATTTTCCCTGGGACATCCTCGATATCACCAAAGTATGGCCTCATGGAGAGGTTCCACCCATCAAAATCGGCAAGTTGGTGCTGAACCGCAATCCGGTCAACTACTTCGCGGAGGTGGAGCAGGCCGCTTTTGGTCCCGGCAATCTGGTGCCGGGCATAGCCGCATCACCGGATAAGATGCTGCAAGCCAGACTTTTCTCCTACCACGACACCCATATTCACCGACTGGGCCCCAATTATCATCTGCTACCGGTGAACGCGCCCAAGAATGCCCCTGAGCATAATTACTAGCGGGACGGCTTTATGCGTTTTGACGCCAACGGCGCCGACGGCCCCAATTACTGGCCCAACAGCTTCGGTGGTCCGGAGCCCGACCTCACCCAAGGCGAGCCGCCCTTTGAGGTCTCCGGGCCGGCCAGTCGTTCCCCCTACACCCACCCCAACGATGATTTCGTGCAGGCCGGCAACCTCTACCGTAAGGCCATAACCGATGAGGACCGCAAAAACCTGGTAGGTAATATTGTGGATCATTTAGGTGGAGCGCAAAAACGCATCCAGCTCCGGCAAACCGCCCTGTTCTTCAAGGCGGACCGAGAATATGGCCAACGCGTGGCCACGGGACTGGGATTGGAACTGGCAGAAGTTGAACGTCTTGCCGCAATGTCCCAAGAGGAGCGAGCCAAAGCCACATCATAAGCCATGAGTTGGCTCGCCAAGGCCAATCTATTGAAGACCACCGATTACCGGCCCGTGATCTTTCTCCATGATCCGGGTCGGTCTTCGGTTCTTCTATTCCCGTTCACCCCCATATAATACCGTTTTCGGTTTTCGGTTTTCGGTTTTCGGTTAAAAAGACCGGATTATCAGCAAATTGAAACTTAAGTTTGTTGCATTGGAAACAGAACTTGGTATAAGCACGCCTTTTCATAGGCGGATCATATCGTTAATTATCGGTAATTTTGGAGAAGTTACGGTTTTGGCAAGGTCGTTGCTATTTTTGCTTACCCCTTTCAAAACCAAGATTCTCAGTCAATTACCCAGAAATAGGAGCCGGAGGTTCTTGCCACGCTTGGGGATGGTATGTGTATGCGGTCTCAGCCAGTCCTCCGGTGCACTATTATAGCTGAACCCCATTTCTTTCAAAATTAAAGGGGCCGGACTCATAAAGCATGACTAAAAACATAACATTCTGAAACCCGCCGATTTTTCCCGGTGGAGTAGATATTGTCTAAAGAGCTATACCTATATATAATGAAGGGTGAAGCTTTGACCTAAGAGAATTTATACCAGAATCTCTACCGGTTATGGAGGTCTGGAATTTCACTCAGTAAGGTGGCTTGATGGGGGAGTCAAAGATGCACCTTCCACCTGCAAACCAGTTCTTGGCGTTCGTCTGGGGGGCTCGGAACGTCAGCCACACGGTGGTGGAGGTGGCGCGCCGAACATCCAGCAGCGCCATATTCGACTTGAGCCCCATGCAATTTACCCGGATGGCGACGGCCCTGCGAGAGGTCGGCGCCACCGCGGCGAAGATATCCGCCCAGGAGTTTATGGAGCCGGAGATAGAGGTCTTCTTGGAGGAGTCAGGGGTTGAGACCTTGTGGGTGGAATACCACCCTGATCTGTTTTCCGGCGCCCCCGAGGCTTTTCTAGAGCGACTGGGCCATCTCTCGGCCAGATGCGCTTGCCTGCCGGTCATTAGCGATTTAGACTTCCTCTACCGCATCATAGAGCACCCTGGCCCCATAAGGACTGTGGCCCTCAAAGGCAACGAGGCTGCCGGCTTTGTGAGCGGCGAAACCATCGGCGTCCTGTACTCCGGCACGAGAGAGCTGTTGCGGGAGAGCGGCCGTGAGTTGGACCTGGTCATCTGGGGTGGAGTTGCCACTCCCGAAGCGGCTGCGGCCTTTTTGACCACCGGCGCCAAGGGGATAGTCTTTGAAAGTCTCCACTGGCAGACCGACTTGGTGGAGATAGATGACAGGGTGCGTAAACGAATCGCTAAGTTGCGCCCCGAGCATACCAGCATGGTGGGGGGATCCCTGGGGGTGTTCTGCCGACTTTTCGATAAAGGCAATTTCCCAGCCGTAAAAGAATTGGAAGGTTACGCCCGCTCTTTAAGCAACGGCCCCATTACTGCGGCCAAGCGCCGCGTCTTTGCCCAACATGTGGCTGAAGTGGCGGCGCCGGCGCTGGAAAGCGACCTGGACCGCCGGCAACTGATCCCCATGGGTCCGGAAGCCGCTTTTGCCCAGGCGTTTGTAGAGCGTTTTGGCCGTTCCAGCGTCGAGGCCATTCAAGGATTTCAGGCGGAAGTGGCCAGGCTTTTGCGGACCGCGAAGGATGCCGGCCGGCGTTTTCTTGATAGCCCGGCGGCCCGAGAGTTGGGCACCACCTATCCTTTTATTCAAGGAGCCATGACCTGGATCAGCGATGTGCCCGAGTTCGCGCTGGCGGTGGCCGAGGCCGGAGGTCTCCCCACCATAGCCTTGGGCATCAGGAATCGCCTCCAGTTGGAGTCTGATTTTAGCCGTCTCCGAAGCCTCATGGCGTCGCGGCCCTACGCGGTTAATCTCATTGCCCTGGCGGAAAATCCCCACCTCGAGGAACAGCTTGCCTGGGTGGAAGAAATCCGCCCCCCCTTCGTGGCCATCGCGGCCGGTGATCCGGCTTATGCGGTTCGCCTGAGAGAAAAAGGGATCGAAGTAATCTATGTTACCGGAGACGAAGGGCTGCTGCGCCTGGCCCTGAAAGGCGGCGTGCGCTGGCTGGTCTTGGAGGGGCAGGAAGCCGGCGGCCACGTGGGGGCGCACTCCTCCCTGACGTTGCATCAGATGGCTTTGGAGTTGAAGCGACGGGAACCGAAACTCTTCCAGGGCCGGCGCCTGGTGCTGGCTGGGGGGATTTTCAACCGCGAGACCGCGCTGCGGGCGGCCATGCTAGGGGCTGACGCCATCCAGATGGGCACCGCCTACTTGGCCACCCAGGAAATCGTGTCCACCCGCGCCTTGAGCCGACTTTATCAGCGAGTTATCCTGGACGCCGCGCCGGGCGCCACCGCCCTGTCCGGGGAAAGCATCGGCTTGCGGGTGCGTTCTCTCAAAACTCCCAAGATGGAGGCCATTCTGGCCCTGGAAAGAAAATTTGTTTCCGGCAACGAAGATGAGTCGGCTTTTCGGCGGCAACTGGAATCCCTCAGCGCCAGGAGTTTGCTGATCGCTTCCCGGGGCAAAGAACAGGCCGTCGGTTCCTCTTTGGATGAAGAGACCTGTTTAAAGGAAGGTCAATTCATGAGTGGCGCAGTGGCCGGCATGATTAACCGGGTATCGACTATTGGTGAATTACACCGGGAATTGGCCGGAGGTCCTGAAAAGAAGGATGTGACGAAGTTGAATTCCTCTAAGGGGAAAACGGTGCGGTCTGGCTCGAAGACCAAAAATGGGCGGGAGCGGGTGGCCATCACCGGCATGGCCCTGGTTAATTCCTTGGGCAACACCCCCGGCGAGATCTGGGAAAACGTCCTGGCCTTGAAGAGCGGGATTATCGAGGTGCCTCCCTCCCGGTGGGATTACAGCATGTTTTACGAGCCCCGCCCCGGCGCCAAGGAGAAAACTTATTGCAAGGTGGGAGCGTTTCAGAATGTCGACATTTCCCGCAAGCATCTGGGCATCCCGCCCCAGGACTTCCGCACCATGGCCAACTCCACCAAGCTCACCCTACACCTGGCAAACCAGGCTATCAAGGATGCGGGCATCGTGGATTCCGACATCCCCCGGGAGCGTATCGGCATTCTCATCTCCCAGAATTCGGGAGAGTCGGCCAGCACCCTGGGTGACCTGTTTATCGGCGTGACGGCCTGGAAGATCGTCCATTCCCTGCAGGGCCTGCTGAACTTAACCCCGGAAATGGCCCTGGAGGCGGAGAGGCACATCAAGGCCGGGTATATAACCGTGGACGACACCACCCTCCTGGGCCGACTGAACAGCACGGCCGGAGGCTTCATCAGCAACAAGTACGGCTTCATGGGACCGTGTTACTCGGTCTCCGCCGCCTGCGCCACCAGCCTGGTGGCCATTTACACCGCCATCCAGATGATCAATAACGGGGTCCTGGACGCCGCGGTGGTGGGTGGCGGGGAAGAAAACCTTTATCCGGCTCACTTCGTGGAGTTTTCCGCCCTGGGCGCCCTGGCCGGAGTTTCCGGTTTAGCGTGCGCACCCGAGGCCAGCAGCCGCCCCTTCGACTCAACCCGGGACGGGTTTGTCCTGGGGGAGGGTGGCGGCATGATCGTCATTGAGCGGGAATCGGTGGCCAAAAAGCGCGGCGCCCGGGTTTACTCTTACATTACCGGGGTCGGCGCCAGCAACAACGACCGGGGTATGGTGGAGAGTGTCGCCGAGACCCAGAAGATAGCCATTCACGCCGGTTTCGAGGACGCCAATTATGGCCCGGAAATGGTGGACCTGGTGGAATGCCACGCCACCAGCACCGTGCAAGGTGACTTGGAGGAAGTCCGGGCCCTCAAGAGCTTTTACTCCAACGGCCGGGGAGTCATGTTGAGTTCCTTTAAGTCCCAGATCGGCCATTGCCTGGGGGCCTCGGGCATCAATAGCCTGGTTAGGGGCGTCATGGCCCTGCAAACCGGGGTCTTCCCCCCCACCCTGAACTATCGCACCCCCGATTCCGAGATTGATATGGAACGCTGCGGCTTCCAGGTAATTCCCCAACCGGAAGCATGGCCTAAACCCGCGAATCGGCCCCGGCGGCTTCAGGTAAATGCCTTCGGGTTCGGCGGGGCTAATTTCGTGGTGCACCTGGAACAATGTTTGAACGACACGGGAGTGGTGTTGGTCCCGGATCTCCACCTCGCCTCAGCCGAGCCGGAAGTACAGGAGAAGCCGGGGCCATTGGCGCTGATTGAGGGGGTGTCGTTCCTGAGGACTCGGATTTCGGACCTCTCCCATCGACTGGGGGTGGTGGCCGAAGACGATAAAGAGGCTCGGGAGAAATTGGCGGCCCTGAATCCCATTACCGCCCCGCTGGCTGATAAAACCCTGCGGGGCCTCGCCGGCCAGGGAATCTTCGCGGCTCCCGAGGCTGACGCACCTTCCCCGCTGGCCCTGGTCTTTGCGGGTCAGGGCACCTATTATCCGGGGATGGGCCGGAACCTTTACGAGACCTTCCCCCTGGTCCGCCAGTGGATGGAGCGCGTCGCCGCCGTGGCCGACTTCGATCTCCTGGACTTGATGTTCAACTCCCAGGACGAGGACCTGCAAAAAACCCGCTGGCAGCAGCCGGCCCTGTTCACGTTTGAATATGCCCTGGTGAGCCAGCTTCTGGCCTTGGGGGTGAAGCCGGCAGCCATGGCCGGACACAGCATGGGAGAAATCCTGGCGCTGTGCGTGGCCGGGGTCTTTTCCTGGCAGGACGGCTTCCGCATCATCAACCAGCGGGCCCGGTGCATGGACAAGGCCGCAGGTATGAATCTGGACCCCGGCGCCATGATCGCCGTGGACGTGCCCGGGGAGGTTTTGCAGCAGAAGCTGGCCCAGCGCCGCAACGTCCATGTCACCAATTTCAACTCGCCCCGGCAGATAGTCCTGGGCGGCGGCACCGATCAAGTCCTGGGCCTCAAGGCCGAACTGGACCAGGAAGGCTACTGGAACGCCCAGCTGCGGGTGAGCATGGCCTTCCATTCTCCCATCATGGCCGTGATCCGGGAAGAAATGGCAGAGTTCCTCGCGGGCATCGAACTCCATCCGCCCCAGATCCCGGTGATCTCCAATACCACCAGGAAACCTTACCCGGATGACCCCGGGGCCATCAGGAAGATATTGATGGCTCACCTGGAAAATCCGGTCCATTGGCAGCAAAATGTCGAGACCCTGTGGCATGACTATGGGGTGCGCACCTTCGTGGAATTAGGACCGAAGCAAACCCTATGCAACCTCATTGTCGATATTTTTGAGAAAGCCCGGTGTATCCATACCTCCTTCCCCGAAAATGAGGCTTATGCTTTCCGGGCGGCGGCGGCTCAGCTCTACGCCCTGGGCTATGTGCAGCCCGCCCGGCCGGCGGATTATGTGGCTCTTGCCGGTCCTGCTCCTACTCCTGCCCCGGCCGCGGTGTACCGGCCCGCCCCGCCCGCGCCGGCGGACAACCGGGCGGCGGCGGTGGTGCAGCGGGAAATCAATGCGTTTATCCTGGACACCTTGGGGAAGTATCTCAAACCGGCCATTCTGGACGCCATCCGCCGGGAGGTGGACCCTTCCTTCAGCGAGGCGCGTTTTGAGGCGCTCTTTCAAGCGGGTCTGCCCGCGGCCCTGACCTCGGCTACGGCCATTCCCTCGTCCCTGGCGCCGGGCGCGGCGGTGACGCCCTCACCGCCGGCGGGACCACAGTCTCCTCACGATCGCACCCCAATCTCAAAGGGAGACTACATTGAACGAGTGATCCGCATCATCATGGACGCCACCGGCTATGAGCGGGACGAAATCGAGCCGCACATGGACATCCGCCAGGATCTGGCCATCCGCTCCAGCCGCTTGCCGGTCATCATGGACGCCGCCGAACGTCACTTTGGCATCACCATCAAGCTGGAAGACTTTATCAACGTGCGCACGGTTCAGGAGATCGCCGACCGCATCGCCTCGGTGCGGGAACGCGATGATACCCGAGGCGCGGTCGCATCCGGCGAAAGTGGCCCAGCACCGGCGACGGGGGTGGAAACCGCCCCCGAGACGGGCGCGTCCGGAGCTCCCATCAAGCCCGATGAGATCAAGCGCATCGTCTTTCGCGAGGCGCCGCTCGGTGACGTCTTCGGGGACACCCTGAAGTTAGCCCCCGGACAAGAAATAGCCGTCATTTGTCCCTCTCCCGGGTCAAGCCTGGCCGCCGCGCTATCCGACTTGCTCCGGCAAAAGCTGGAGGTCTCGTCCCGGGTTCTTGACCTCTCCGGCCAGTTCGATCTACGCTCTCCCGATGGGGCGGCCAAGGCGGCGCAGCGCTTGTCGACGGCATCACTGGCCGGCCTGGTGCTGGTGTTGGACGAACCGGCCAACGCCGCCATTCAGGACATCGAAGGCATACCGGCCCTGCTCACCGGATTTTTCGGCCTCGTGCAGCAGCTGGTGTCCTCCCCGCACCGAAAATTTTGTTTGCTGATCACCCGGGGAGCCGGCGACGCCGACCCGGCAGCAGTTGTGATCCAGGGCGTGCGGGGCATGTTCCTGGACGCAGCCCTGGAATATGACTCGGTATTGTTTCGCAGCGTGGCGCTGGATCGCGACACCGATCTGGAGGCCGGGCTCAACCAGGCTTTGAGCCCGGACCACAGCCTGGCGGAGCTTCGGTTTCACGGCCAGGAGGCATTTACCCTTGAGGGGCACGTGCAGCCGCTGCCTCTAATAGACGTGCCTGACTTTAAGTTAAACCCAGGCGATGTGGTCGTCATCTCGGGCGGCGGCAAGGGCATTACCCCCCATCTGGCGTATGCCCTGGCTCCTCTCAAGCCGCGCCTGGTCCTCTTGGGCAGCAGCGAATTGGACCCTGGGGCGGACTACGACAGCCTGATAGCCGCCGACGCCGGTTCGGCAGGAGCGAGCCCGGGCCGCCGGGGCGGGGATAGGCCCGAATCTCAAGCCGATAAGTCCGATGCAACCGTGCAACTGGCTTCCGGTTGGGAAATTACCCAGACCCTCAAGGAACTGGCCCGCCGGGGGATAGACGCGACTTATCACTCCTGTGATGTCAATGACCCGGAAAACGTGGCTGCGGTCCTGGGCCGGGTGGTGGAGCGCTACGGCGGCATCGCCGGGGTCATCCACGGGGCCGGCATTATCCGGGACTCCTTCATGGAGTTTATGACCGCCGCCGATTTTACCAAGGTGGTGGAAGTGAAACTGCTGGGCGCCTGGAACCTGTACCGGGCGGCCCGGGAGCACGGCTTGCGCTTCATGGTCATGCTCTCTTCCATTACCGCGGTCAGGGGCAACGTCGGCCAGATTAATTACTGCGCCGGCAACCGGGCCATGTCCGCCCTGACCCGCCTGATTGCCTCCCGACAGCCGTCGGTGCGGGCCAAAGCCTTAATGCTGCCGCCCATCGAAGGCGCCGGTATGGCTGACGACCCGGAGTTGCGGGAACTGATGCAACTCAAGGGTATGGGAGAATCGTATATCAGCGTCGGCGAACTGGCCGAGTTGTTCTACCGGGAGCTCTTCCTGGGGCCGGCCCATGAGCACTGGGTCATGCCCATCCGCACCCTGCCGCCGCTCAAGACGGTGCGGCTGAATCTGGAGGAAGGCCCACCCGCGCCGGGATGTATCATCGCCGCCGGAGTGACCTATCGGGACTACGAACTTCCCATGATCCAGACGATCCACCATTTGGAGATCGGGGCGGGGACGCTGGAGGCCGGCCGCATCTTCTCCCTGGACCATGACCTGTGGATGGAAGACCACCGACCCTTCAAATTCATGAAGCACCCCTTCGTCTCGGGGGTCATGGCCCTGGAGACCTTCATGGAGGCGGCTAGCCTGCTTTGCCCCCACCTGGCGCCGCTGGGAGTGCGCAATGTCGAATATCTGGACATCCTGGAGTGCCCGCCGGGGGTCAACCGGGAGGCCCGCATCGTCTGCCGGCGCCTGAAGGAGAACCATGACGGTGAAGTGCTCTGCGACGTGTCCCTTTCCAGCCTGGACATCAATACCACCGGCCGGGTCCTGGACCGCTGGACCACCAACTACACCGGCCAGGTGATCCTGGGACGGTCAGGCCGGCCGCTGCCCGACTGGCCCGGCTTCGCCGTAAAGCAAGAGGAACTGGACAGCGCCCAGTTTAACCAGGAGGGGGTCCTGCTGTTCTACAGAAAATACAGCGACTTTGGGGACCGCTACCGTGTGCTCGAAGCCCTCGACGGCTCCGGCACCGACGTCATCCGGGGCCGGACCATTTTTCGTCAGAGGGAAGACTTTGCCGGGTTGAATGGGGCCCGCTACCAGTACTCGCCTTACCTGCTGGAAGCCCTGCAGCATCTGGTGAATTCTTACCTGCTGTTGCGGGATGAAAAGGTGATCGCGGCCATGATTCCTTTCGGGATTGGCGAAATGCGCTTTTCCCGTGCTTGCCGGCCAGGAGAGGAGATTGTCCTGGAGGGACGCCGCCGCTCCCATAATAGCGGAGGGGCCACCTGGGATGCCCGGGCAATTGACGCGGCGGGCCATACCATCATGACGGTTACCGGCCTCATAATGAAAAGCTTCTCCGCCTGAGGTTGCCATGGTTAATGGGGCGCCGAATCCAAGGACCATAAGCCCACAGCCGCACAGGTTGCGATGGATCGACGCGGCCGCAACGCAGGCGCTTTCGAGCCTGGGGCCTTGCGGTCCGGTGATTTACGCCTCGGACATTGCGGGCGCCGGAGCCAAAGAGCGCCTGGTGGAACGACTGCTGGCCAGCCTGCCCGGCCTGAAGACGGGTTGCGCCTCGGGGTCGAACCGGTGGCCGGTGATCCTGGAAAAAACCGCCCTGGGCCAGCCGCGCCTAATGTTGGGAGGGCAGCCGGGACCGGCGATATCGTTTTCTCAGGCCGCCGGTTCCCTCTGGGCTGCGTTGACGCCTGCCGGCCA
>CAZUBT010000066.1:0-18854 GCA_964618815.1 uncultured Desulfobacterales bacterium
CTGCCGCGGGGGGCCGCGAGGGCGCCGGGCGCGACGCGGCGGCCGGCGACGGCGACCGTGAGGGCTGCGGCGAGGTTCGAGGCGGCGGAGCCGCAGACTTTGAGGGCGCGGTCGCCCGAGGCGGCGTCGCAGACTTTGAGGGTGCAGTAGCCCGAGGCGGCGTCGCAGACTTTGAAGGCGCACCAAACGACCCGGCGGCCGGACCGGATGATTTAGGAGCAGCAGAGGGTTTCACGTCCTGGGCTTTGGTCGGCGCGGACTTGGCGCCGGAAGGCGCGGTTGCCGGACTCTTAGCAGGAGGCTTAAAACCCGAAGGAGGCGCCGACGGCTTGGTCGAAGTCGCGGACGGCCCTTTAGGCCCGGCAGCAGAGGGAGCCCCTGCCTTGGGGCCGCCCGGAGGGAACTTGCTGGGAGTTCTGACTCCCGGCGTCACGCCCTTTTCTGCCCCCTTAGGCAGCTGAGTCGGCGCGCCGGGCTTTACTCCGGGGGTCACGGCCCCCGGCTTGCCGCCGGGGAGCGCCGTCTTGGAAGGCCCGCCCGGTTTCACCGAGGACGGGGGCGCCCAGGGTTTTTCTCCGGGCGCCAAACCTTTGGGAGTGACCCCCGGCTTGGCTCCCTGAGTCGTGGGCGGCTTCCAAGGCTCGGTCCCCGGGGTCTTGTGGCCGGGGCCGGTAGTCGGCGATTTAAAGCCCGTGGGTGGCCCGGCCGGCGGCTGGCCGGGTTTTACGGGTGACTTACCCACCGTCCCCGGGGGGCCTCCAGGGGTAACAGGCGCCTTGCCGGACTGCACACCAGGAGTTACTCCAGCTTTGCCGCCGGGGGGTTGGGCTCCCGGGGGTTGCGCGCCAGGGAGTTTCCCTCCCGGAGGCGCACCAAGTTTATCCCCAGGAGGATGGACGGCAGGAGTCTTTGCTCCCGTAGGACCCGCAGGAGGCGTACCAGGTTTGCCTGCCACCGGGGGCTGCACCCCGGCCTTTACCCCGGGCTGCGATGACTTCGGGGCTTTGTGCGAAGGCAGGTCCTTGATCTGCTGCTGCATTTTCGTCGTCAGCGGCTTCTCCGCCTTGGAGCCGGTATGAGGCGTACCTAAACCCGGAGCCTTGCCGGGAGGAACCCCCGGCCCTTTGGGGCCCTTGGCCAGGGTCCCGGCGGGCAGCGACTTCACACCCTTTGGCCCCTTGATGGCGTCGGGTTTGCCCAGATGGGCTCCTTTGCCGTCCTTGATGCGATCCGGCTTCGGCAAGGGTTTCCCATCGGCCAGGGGTTTAGGAGTAATATGTTTGATGTGGGGATTATGGTTAAGCACATGATGAGGCGCATGAACATTCTTGATATTGGTAATATTGGTCGTATTGTTGATGATAGTATTGTTGATGTTGACTTGGCTGATATTGGTGACACTGGAGATGTAGGCCGGCGACGGTCCCCAACTGTAGGCGCCGAGGAAACCGCCGACTATTCCGCCCACCAGCGGGGAAATCAAATCCACGGGAAAGAAAGGCGCGGCGCTGGCAAAATCCATGACCGGCTGCGCCTGGTCGTAGCACACCGGCGTGTAAGCCGCAGGAGCTATACAGGCGTTGCACTGGGCGTAAGATTGGTCAGGAGAATATGGTTGGCCGAACCCGGGCAACATTTGGGGGGCGCTGACAAAGGTCCAACAGGGAACACACGGGCCTGGGGCCGGTCCTACCCCGGGCATGTCAGGGGGATACACCGGGTCCGGGCTGTAGGGGCCGGCGGGCTCCATGGGCGGTAAGGGGTCGGCGGGCTCCATGGGCGGTAAGGGGTCGGGAGCATAGCTGGTGCTCGGCTCCATGGGCGGCGGGGGAGGCGGAGCCATACTCGGGGGCGGCGGCGCGACACCGGGGGTTGCCGGAGGAGGTGGCGGCGGATAGGCAGGAGGCGCTCCAGGCGGCGCTTCCCCGGGGACTTCACCCGGCGTGGCGATGGACAGGGCCTTTTTCATCTTTGGCGGGGGGACGGGAGCCCAGCCCACATAGTCGTCGCTGGTCCTAAAACTGACGGTATTGGGATACCAGGTGCGGCCCGGGACCCAGATCCAGCGGCCCTGCTTATTGATTGCCCAGTTGCCGTAATGACAGGTGGCCCACCCCCAGGGCTCCTCGGTCTCGAACATGAACCCCTGTTCCGTGACATTCCAGCGGCCATCCAAAAAAGGCCGGTAAGTATCATCATAAGTTCGGGGAGGGTCCTTGGTGGTGTCTTGGGCGGGATACCAGGCCGGACCGTAATCCGGGTCTTCATACCAATTCCCGAAGCCTTTCAGTTCTTCATAAAAAATTGACGCGTCTTCCATACCGGCCCGAGCCGGCTGGATGGTAAGCAAGGCCAGGGTTAACGATACTGCCAGGGAAAGGAAGACAATGACACGAGGGAAATTTCGCCTTGGTTTCATGGGTTAGCTCCTCTGTATCGGGGGCCGGTTCACCGATGATGGTTTGGGCCGAAAGAACCGTATCCGCAGGGTTAATATTGGGAAAGTCGCATTGGCCGCAGCCCATAATAGGCCTGGCTTTTTTTGCTTAAGGCCCTTAGAAAAAAACCAATTTTGTTAACCGGATAAGGATCGCAGGTAAAATTTCGGAGAAACTCTCTACCATATATATTGCCTAGAATAATCCATTTTAATGAGGAAAAATACCAGTATTATTAATGGGAAAAAAATAGATAGCCTTCACCCCCACCCCGGTTCTTCTCCCAGGCAGGTGGTTGAAAAACTAACCATCCTTCCCTGGGATAGTGAATAATTGTAGGCTCTTATCAGGCTGCCAAGGGTGGTAAAAGGTATGTCCGGATGTCTGAACGAAACGCATCAGTCCTGTTGATTTATCGACAACCGAAGCTGATTCGATAAAAAAATCGTCAATTTTTTCCAAGAAAAATAGCTGAACCGCGGCGGGACACAGAGAGGGACTATCCGCAGATGACGCAGATTAATTACCTGCGTCCATCTGCGGTTAATGATATTTTTCTGCGGTTTCAAGCAAGGGGGAGTAGCGGGAAGGGATTAATGCCAAGTTCTGTTTCCAAATGCAACCAACTTAAGTTTCAACTTGCTGATAATCCTGGTCTTTTTAACCGAAAACCCAAAACGGTATAATTCCGCCCTTAATGGCCGGCAATTCCCAGGTAGGTCTGGCGGACTTCGTCGTTCTTCATGAGCTGCCGGGCCTCCCCCTCCAGCCAGACCTTCCCCTCGGCCAGGACGTAGGCGTAATCGCTCACCGCCAGGGCCATGGAGACGTTTTGCTCCACCAGGAGCATGGTTAGGCCGGTTTCTTTCAGGCGTACCAGGGTTTCAAACAGGGTCAGGGCCAGCAGGGGAGACAGGCCCAAGGAGAGCTCGTCCAGCATGAGGATCTCCGGCTCGGCCATCAAGCCCCGGGCCACGGCCACCATCTGCTGCTCGCCGCCGCTCAGGGTGCCCGCCTTCTGGCCGGCCCGTTCTTTTAAGCGGGGGAAGAGGTGAAAGACCTTCTCCAGGTTCGGCTGGAAATGGGGGCGGGACCGGTGGGAGAAGGCGCCCATCTCCAGGTTTTCACGGACCGTCATATCGGTAAACAGCTGGCGGCCTTCCGGGACCAGCACCATGCCGGCCTTGGCCCGGGCATGGGAACTGAGGTGGGTCACGTCCCGGCCGGCGAAGGTCACGCTTCCCTGCCAGGGTTTCAGGGCCCCCATAATGGTGCTCAGAAGGGTGGTCTTGCCCACGCCGTTGGACCCCACCAGGGAGGTAAGCTTGCCCTTTTCCAGACGCAGATTCACACCCCAGAGAATTTGCAATCCTTCATATCCGGAAGCCAGGTCTTTTACTTCCAGTACATTCATGTCGGCCTCGCCAGAATTATTCCGCCAACAGTCTGGCGGCCATTTCCGGATCACCCAGGTAGGCTTCGATCACCTGGGGATTATTGGTCACTTCCTCCGGCAGCCCGGAGGCGATAAGCAGCCCATAGTCCAGGACGATAATCCGGTCCGAGACATTCATCACCGCCTGCATGACATGTTCGATCATCAGGATGGTGATCCCCTGATCCCGGATGGCCCGGATGGTGTCCAGGATGGCGGCGATTTCCGAGTGGTTCAATCCGGCCAGGACTTCGTCCAGCAGGATCATGTAGGGGCTGGCCGCCAGGGCCCGGGCCATTTCCAGCCGCTTCTTCTGGGCCACATTGAGACTCCCCGCGGGTTGGTCGGCGCGCTCCCTGAGACCTACCTGGGTCAGGGCCTCATCGGCCCGTTGGGCCGCGGCCACCAGTCCCAGGCATTCCCGGCCGAAGCAGGCCCCTACCATGACATTTTCCCGCACCGTGAGCTCGTGCAAGGGCCGCACCACTTGGTGCGCCCGGGCCATGCCCCGCCGGGCCACTTCATAAGGCGGCAGCCCGGTAATATCTTCCCCCCGGAAAATGACTTGCCCTGTATTCGGGGGATAGACCCCGTTGATAACATTAAAGAGGGTGGTCTTGCCGGCCCCGTTGGGCCCGATGAGCCCCAAAATCTCCCCTGCCGCCAGATCGAAGGTCACATGCGTCAGGGCTTGCAGCCCGCCGAAGCGTTTGGTAACGTCCTTAACCTGAAGTATCATTCCAGGATTCCCCTCAGGCGGGGAAAGCGCCCCCGGACCCAGCCCACGACCCCCGCGGGAACAAACAGCACAATGAGCAAGAGGAACAAGCCGGACACCGCCAGATGCAGACTCTTAAAAATCGGGCTGGTGAGTAAAAAGCCCCGCAGCCCCTGGTAGGTAACCGCGCCCAGCATGGGTCCCAGCACCGTGCCCATGCCCCCCAGCATCACCATCACCAGGGACTCGATGGACATGTGCAGCTGAAACGCGTCCCCCGGCTCCACATTGCCGTTTTTGAAAAAATAGAGAGTGCCCACCACCCCGGGAACGAACGCGGAAATCATAAAGGTGAGGGTCTTGGCTTGGGGCGACTTGACGCCCATGACCATGGCCGCGTCTTCATCCTCCCTAATGGCCATGAGGCCCAGGCCGAAGCGGGAGTGCTTTACCAGATAACTCACCACCAGCACCGCCATGGTGACGATCCACAGAACGGTGAAGGTGGTCCACAAGGCCGGCCCCGCGCCGCCATACCGGTCGTACGCGGAGAAATTGATAAACAAGCCCGTGGCCCCGCCGAAGGTCTCAAAGTTGCTGACAAAAGCCCGGGCCGCCTCATTAATCCCGATGGTGGCCAGGGCGAAATATGCGCCCCTCAGGCGCAGCACCGCCAAGCCCAACAGTCCGGCCAGGGTCGCGGACAGCGCCCCTCCCGCCAGGATCGCGGTATAAAGCGACCAGTTATGCTGGCTGAGGAAATAAAACCCGGTGTACCCCCCCAGGCCGAAAAAGACAATGTGCCCGAAGCTCACGTAACCGGTGTAGCCCAGGAGGATATTGAGACTGGAGGCCAGGGCCACGGACATCAACATGGTGAACGCGGCCTCCCTCGCGGTGTCCTGACGCCCGATGAGGACTATCCCGCCCCACACCAGGACAATGATGAGAGGAATCCAAAACCCCGGTTGCCGCAACGCTTTCACCTATTTCGCCCCCAGGAGACCGCTGGGCTTAACCAGCAGCACCAGCACAAACAAGCCGAATTCCAGCACGGGGACCCAACTCACCGGCATAAAAGTGGGAATCAGGCCCTCCAACCCACCCAGAAGCAGCCCCCCCAACAGGGCCCCCAGGGGATTGCCCAGCCCCCCCAGGACGCAAATCACAAAGGATTTCAATTCATAAGGGCCGCCGCTCAGGATGGTAAAAGGGAAAAAGGTGGAGATGAGGCCCCCGGCCACCGCGGCCAGCATAGTGCCGATGCCAAAACTCAAGGCCAGCACCCGGGAGGAATGAATCCCCATAAGTTCTGCGGCCTTGCGATTGTTGGCCACGGCCCGAATGGCTTTGCCCGGTCTGGTATAATAAAGAAACACATACAGGGCCGCGGTAAAGAGGATGGCTCCCAGGGCCGCGACCAGGCGCGTGCCCGGAACGATGATGGGGCCCACCTCCAGGGAACCCAGGGGAAAGTCAATATTGTGCGGCGAAGTGCTGAAGACCGCGGTGCCCACGCCGATGAGAATCATATTCACCGCAAAGGTGGCCAGCAAGGTGGACAGGTGCGGCGCGTTCAAGACCCGGTGCACCGCCACGACATAGATCAAAAACCCGAAAAGCAGGCCACCCCCGGCCACCGCCAGCAAGGCCACATAGGGATTCCACCCTCCCTTAATAAACAACAGGTAAGTGCCAAACATCCCCAAGGCGATGACCGGGCCGTGAGCCAGGTTGATGACGGTCATCACCCCCCAGATCAGGGAAAGCCCCATGGCCGCCAAGCCATAAACAAACCCCAGGAGCAGTCCGTCGGTCAAAGAAGACAAAAGCTGGTCTAGCACGTCGAGACCCCTTTCACCCATACAAGATTTGAGCCTTGGGGGCGATCCTTTGGATCGCCCTTACCCGGCAGGGCCAAGACCGCTATTTGGTACGATAGGGCATAGCTTCGCCGGTCTTACTGGCCTCCGGATAGACCACTTGTTTGAACAACTTCCCCGCGGGGTCCTTTTGCCATTGGATATAGATCATCTCGTGGCCGGTCTGGAGTCCGTGATTCTTGGGGGTGGCGTCGAATTTGATCAGGCCGTAGAAAGTGTACATATCCATGGCATCCAGCACCGCCTTGACTTTAGCCGTGTCGGTGGACCCGGATTTCTCAATGGCTTTCTGGAGGAGGAGGCCCGCGACATAACCCCCAGCGCTGTGGTAGGTGGGTTCTTCATTAGCCGTGGCCTTATAAGCCTTGATGAAGTCCGCCACACTGGGCCCGTACCATTCCTTGCCCTCAGCCTTGGCCGCTTCAGAATTGTACTTGGCCTGGGGTTCCCACTGGCTGGGGCCGATTATCCCCGCCGCGGCCTCCCCCAGTTCCGCGAACTTATCTTCCGGGGGAGCCACTAACAAAGCCACCATCTTGGCTTTGACGTTTTTTTCATTTAACTGCTTGGCAAAAGTGCTGGTGTCGGCAAAGTGACCGCCCCCCATGACCGCATCTACGCCCGGGGGAATCTTGTTGATAAAGGGGGCAAAGTCAGTGGAGCCGGGCTCATAGCCTTCAAATAACGACACCTGAAATCCTTTGTCTTGGGCATAGGCCTTAAGGGCATTGACCACGTCCGAAGAGAATTTATCCTTCTCATGGACCACGGCCACTTTTTTAGCTTTGGGGTCCATCTTGGCCAACAGGTCAAGGGCGCCGGTGAGATAGCGGGACGCGGGGGTGTAGGTCTGGTAAACCAGGGAATACCCTTTCTTATAGGTGGAATCCGAAGCCGCGCCGGCGGTGATCATGATCTTGTTGTACTGCTGGGCGATCACCGCGGCCGCGTCCGCCAGGCCGCTGCTGTAAGGGCTGATGAGGAAGTCCGCCTTGTCTTGGTTAATCAGCTTGGTATAGAGTTCCTGCACCCGTTCTTTTTTGCTTTCATCGTCGTAGAACTTGGCGACGAATTTTACGGTGGTGCCGTCCGGGAGCTTGACGCCGCCAGCCGCGTTTACCTGGTGGATCCATGCGTTCATACCGTTAATCTGCCGGGTCGCCTCCACGTTGAGCTTGCCCGTCTGGGAGGCGGTGAACCCGATGACCACAGTTTTCTCCGCGGCCGGGGCCGGGGCGGCGAAAAGCGCCAAAACCAGGCCGAGACATGCCAAACCCCAAAGATAGACACCCGTACGTTTCATATTCTCTCCTCTTTTCTGCCCTTGGTCCATTCAACTCCGGTTTCAAGGCCTTAAGTTATCCTTATATACCCTACATGTTGCAGAATTTCAAAGAAGTATTTTACCCAAAATTCAGGGTAAGTGAAAAACATCTATGGTCCGAGTCCATGGGCAAGGGGGCGGACCGTTCTCGTATCACGCTTCCATCTGGAAGGTTCTCGGCTTTCGGCAAACGCCTAATGGACTTCTTATTCTCGTTCCCAAACTACGTATGTAGTCGATTTCATAAATTCGGTGACGTATACCATCACCCGAGTTGCCGAAGCGGGTGCGCCCGGTGGCCTGGGAGGGATACGAGGCCGGGTATCTGGTCAAGCAAATTCTCCTGTTCAGCCGCCGCGCCGGGCCCTGGATCAGGGCAGGGGAGGGTAATGCCGTTTTCGCAAATTGCTGCAACTGCCCATCAGCCTGTTTTCTTCCGGTTCCCAGGCTGAGATTGGTAGCCCCATCGCGCCCCAAGCTGTGTTCGGTAATTTATTTCAACCGGTTAATCATTATCACCCATTGACGTCCTTATCCCCATCAGCCTTGAAAAACTGATTCCTCCGGAGGTTCCCATGCCTGGCTTGGGAGCCGAAGAAATCATTTATCCTATTATTCCGCTAGAGAATTTTATAATAGGGGGTGAGAGATGGCCTCCGGGTGATTATAAGAAGTATTAAGGGAAGACCAGGAAGGCAAAAAGAGAGGATCATTATGAAAAACTTGGTCATTTTAGGGCACGGGGCCGGCGGTACCATGGTGGCCGCCAAGATCCGCCGGCAACTGGATGAGAAGGAGTGGAAGATCACCGTGATCGACCGGGACTGGCAGCATCATTACCAGCCCGGCTGGCTGTTCATTCCCTTCGGGATCTACACCAAAGAAGACTGCATTAAACCCAAAATCGATTTCGTCCCCCCCGGAGTGAATCTGGTCATGGATGAAGTCACCCACATCGATCCCGTGAAAAAACAGGTAAAAACCAAGAAAGGCCGCTACGGCTACGACTGGCTGGTGGTGGGCACCGGCTGCCGCATCATGCCCGGAGAGGTGGAGGGGCTCCTGGATGACTGGCGGGGAGACATTCACGACTTCTACACCCCGGAGGGCGCGGTGGCCCTTTACAAGAAATGGAAATACTTCCGCCAGGGCAAAATCGTGCTCAATATTGCGGAGATGCCCATCAAGTGCCCGGTGGCCCCTTTGGAGTTCGTGTTCATGGCCGACTGGTTCTTCACCGTCAACGGAGTCCGGGACCACATTGAGATTGAGTTGGTCACCCCGTTGAGCGGGGCCTTTACCAAGCCCGTGGCCTCTGCGGCTTTGGGGAAGCTGTGTGAGGAGAAAAACATCAAGATCACCCCCAACTTTGACATTGCCCAGGTAAATGTGGGCAAAAAGACCATTGAGTCTCATAAAGGCGAGGAGGCGTCCTATGATCTCCTCATTTCCATTCCCCCCAATTTCGGGGCCCAGGTCATCATGGACAGCGGCCTGGGGGACCCCATGGGCTATATCAACACCGACCCCTATACCTTGAGGGCCAAAGACTACGAGAACATGTACGTCATCGGCGACGCCACCAATGTTCCCACTTCCAAGGCCGGGTCGGTGGCCCATTACGAATCGGACATCATTGTGGAGAACCTGGTGCGGGAAATCGACGGTGAGGAACCCAAACCCGATTATGACGGCCACTCCACCTGTTTCATCGTCACCGGCTACGAAAAGGCCAGCCTCATCGATTTCAATTACCAGGTGGAACCTTTGCCGGGGAAATACCCCTTTCCGGGCCTGGGGCCTTTCAGCCTCCTGGAGGAAAGCTATTTCAACTATTGGGGCAAGATGATGTTCAAATGGGTCTATTACAATTTGATGCTCAAGGGCCAGGAGTTGCCCCTGGAGCCCCAGATGTTCATGGCGGGCAAAATGCTCAGCCACGTGTACCATGTTTATGGTTGAGGGGGATGAACCATGAGCGATGAACAGATGATCCTGGCACGGCTGGAAGGCATTGAGACCCAGGTGCGTCAATTGGCCAAGGCCTCCGAGTCCATGGCGGAGTTGCGGCGGGACTTGTCGCCCCTGGTCAACTCCACGGTGCGCATTCTCATGCAGGAGTTGGGGGAAGTGGAGTTCGGCTTTCAGTTGGAAGACTTCTTTGCCCTGTTAAAGCGGGGCCTGCGCAGCGTCCGCAACCTCACCTACACCCTGGAGCAACTGGACAATCTCATCGAGATGTGGAGGGCCATGGAGCCTATGCTGAAAAGCACGGTTCCCAACCTCATCAAGTATTTCGACAGCATGGAGCGCAAAGGGGTGTTCCGCACTTATGCGGCCATGCTGGAGGTGCGGGCCAAGGTGGCGGCCCACTATGGGGCGGAGGAAATCGCGGCCATGGGCGACGGGTTCGTCCTCATCCTGGGCCTTCTGAAAACCTTGTCCAACCCCGAGACGGTGCAGTTTATCAACCGGGTCATGGACCTGCCGTCGGAGGTGCGTCTGGAGGAAGCGGAGCCGGTGAGCCTCTTGGGACTGTTTAAGGCCCTGGGCAGCCGGGAAACCCGCCAGGGGCTGGGGGTCATGCTGGAGTTGACCCGGGCCCTGGGCACGCTCAAGGGCAACGGCGGCCGGGTCCCCGTCTCCCAAGAAACGCGAATCTGAGGGGTTTAATGCCTGGTTGCATGCAAACGGTGGTTTTTAGCCGTAGCCGCATGGTTTTTTATGAAGATGGCGGCACAAGCGTCTTGCCGGTGCATCCCTCAGCATCGACCATATGATTAGAAACTGGACAGCCGAGGGCGGCTGTTCCACATTTTTGCCTTTGGGGGGAAAAACTCTACACCAAAAAACTCGAAACTCGAAACTCAAAGCTGACCGCTGAAAGCCGGCTGCCGGCCGCTTTCCCCTACCTCTGCCGGGCCTGCTGGATTTTGGCCCAGGGGTCCCGGAGGGTCGCGGTGCGGTTGAAGACCGGGGCTTCGGGAGTGGAATCCTTATCAGCGCAGAAATACCCCAACCGCTCGAACTGGTAGTGGCTCCCGGCCGCGGCGCCTTTGAGGGACGGCTCCACCCAACAAGGCTTCAAGGTCTCCAGGGAGTCGGGATTTAAGAATGCCTGGAATTCGGCATCCTTGTCCTCGCCGGGGTTGGGTTCGGTGAACAGGCGGTCATAGACGCGCACTTCCGCGGGAACCGCATGGGCCGCGGACACCCAATGCAGGGTGGCCTTGACCTGGCGGCCGTCCGGTGCATACCCCCCCTTGGTCTCGGGGTCATAGGCGCAGCGCAACTCCACCACCTCGCCGGTTGCGTCCTTAATGACCTCTAAGCATTTGATGAAATACGCGTACCTGAGCCGCACCTCCCGGCCCGGGGCCAGGCGATAGAATTTCTTGGGAGGCTCTTCCATAAAATCGTCCCGCTCGATGTAGAGCTCCCGGGAAAAAGGGACTTTCCGGGCGCCCATGGCGGGGTCTTCGGGGTTGTTCACCGCATCCAGCTCTTCGGCCTGGCCTTCAGGATAATTCACTAAGACTACCTTCAGGGGGCGCAAGACCCCCATCACCCGGGGGGCCCGCCGGTTCAAGTCTTCCCGGACGCAGTACTCCAGCAGGGCCAGGTCCACCAGATTCTCCCTTTTTCCCACGCCGATCAGGTCGCAGAATTTCCGGATGGCCTCCGGGGTGTAGCCCCGGCGCCGCATCCCCGACAGCGTGGGCATGCGGGGGTCGTCCCAGCCGGCCACGCGGCCTTCCTGGACCAGCTTCAGAAGCTTGCGCTTGCTCATCACCGTGTAAGTGAGGTTGAGGCGGGCGAACTCGTACTGGTAAGGCCGGTAGGGCACCGGCAGGTTGTTTAGAGTCCAATCGTACAGGGGCCGGTGGTCCTCAAATTCCAGAGTGCAGATGGAATGGGTGATGCCTTCCAGGGCGTCGGATATGGGGTGGGCATAATCGTACATGGGGTAGATGCACCACTTATCCCCGGTGCGGTGATGTTCGGCATGGAGGATGCGGTACAGGACCGGGTCCCGGAGATTGAGGTTGGGGGAGGCCATGTCAATCCTGGCCCGGAGCACCCGGGCGCCGTCGGGGAATTCCCCGGCCCGCATGCGCCGGAACAGGTCCAGGTTTTCGGCCGCAGCCCGGTTGCGGTAGGGGCTGTCTTTCCCCGGTTCCGTCAGGGTGCCCCGGTATTGCCGGATTTCCTCGGCGCTCAAATCGCACACGTAAGCCTTGCCGGTGTTGATCAGGTGCTCCGCGTATTGATAGAGCTGCTCAAAGTAGTCCGAGGCGAAAAACAGCCGGTCCTCCCAGTCGAATCCCAGCCAGCGCACGTCGGCCTGGATGGATTCCACATATTCCACCTCTTCCTTGGTGGGATTGGTGTCGTCGAAGCGGAGGTTGCACTGCCCCCGGAATTCCTGGGCGACGCCGAAGTTCAGGCAGATGGATTTGGCGTGGCCGATATGGAGATAGCCGTTGGGTTCCGGGGGAAAGCGGGTGATTACCCGGCCTTGGTTCTTTCCCGCGGCCAGGTCATCGGCCACAATCTGGCGGATAAAGTCCGGGGCAGGTTTGGGCGTGGACATATATGACAGCTCCCTGATTTTAAGAAACGGTTTTCGGTTTTCAGTGGGGATTTTCTCTGTGTCCTCTGTGACTCTGTGGTAAAAATTCACCACGGAGGCACAGAGACACAGAAACCCAGAAAATAGGCCAAAGTCCATTTCCCTGCATCGCGGCGCCCTTTGGACCTGGAGGTTGGCCTGAGCGACTTTATGTATATCATATCCGGAGGTCCGGTAAAATAGAGCCGTTTCAACACAGCTTTTCCCAGGAAAACACTAGACATAATTATGGGTAAATTAGCCCCCAGACGGGGAAAATCCTCCCCTGGCCGGGAGAACCGGAAGATTTATTTTTGAGTATATGTTCAAAAATATTAGTAGAAATTAAAACGAATAAGGAATAGAATTGGCACTTATTTGGCAAAATTGATTGTATTGAATTTTGTGCACAATATAAAGGTACCTTATGAGCGAACAAGTCCTCGGTTCGGTAGTGGTGGTAGGCGGCGGCATCGCGGGCATTCAGGCGTCGCTGGATTTGGCCAATTCCGGCTACTATGTCCACCTCATAGAGAAGGGCCCGGCCATCGGCGGCAAAATGGCCCAGATCGACAAGACCTTTCCCACCAATGATTGCGCCATGTGAGTAATCTCACCCAAGCTGGTCGAGGTCGGCCGGCACACCAATATAGAGATCCATCCCCTGGCGGAGCTTCGCAGCATCACCGGCCCGGCGGGTAATCTGGAAGTCACCTTCACCCGGCAGCCCCGGTATGTGGACCCGGCCAAATGCACCGGCTGCGGGGTCTGCATGGAAGCCTGTCCCATCCGCTATGAGGTGCAACTGCCTCCCGAAGACGCGGCCCGGGCCCGCAGCGCGTATGCCCAGGCCACGGATGAGGCGGTGGTTACCGGCATCATCAATAGCTATCGGGACGAGCCGGGCAATCTGCTCCCCATTCTCCTGGACATCAACCGGCGCTTCAACTGGCTGCCCCAGGCTTCCCTGGAGCACGTGGCCGTGGAGTTGGGGATTCCCCTGACGGAAGTCTTGCGGGTGGCGAGTTTTTACAATGCCTTCAGCCTGGTGCCCCGGGGCAAGCATATCGTCAGCGTCTGCCTGGGAACCGGCTGTTTCGTGAAGGGTTCCCCCCGCATCCTGGACCGGTTGGAGAGGCATCTCAAGATCCAGCACGGCGAGACCACGGCAGACATGCTGTTCTCCCTGGAAGTGGTGCGGTGCATCGGCTGCTGCGCCCTGGCCCCGGCCATGCGGGTGGGGGACGACACCTTCGGCCGCCTGACCCCGGACGCGGTGCCTAAGATCCTCAAGACCTACGCCGCCCTGGAGGCACAGGAGGCCGCGGGATGAAGATCACCACCCTGGAACAACTCAAGGCCATCAAGGAACAGGGCTTGAAGCTCACCTATCCCGAGAAGCTCAAGATCATGGTGGGCATGGCCACCTGCGGCATCTCCGCCGGCGCGGACAAGGTTTATAAGGCCCTGCGGCAAAAGATCGAAGAACTGGGCCTGGACGCGGCCCTGGAGCAGACGGGCTGCATCGGCTTCTGCCAGAAGGAACCCCTGGTGGACGTGGTTTATCCCGGGAAGGTGCGCCTCACCTATGAGGCCATGACCCCGGAAAAAGCCGAGGCCTTGGTTACGGCCATTAATGCCGGGGAATTCTATCCGGACAACATCCTGTGCCGCATCGACCAAGAAGATATGCTCATGGAAGGCCAAACCCGGCCTTACGCCAATCCCCATCCACCGGAGCTTCCGGGGGAGATTCCTTCCTATAACGAGATCCCTTTCTTCAAGAAGCAGGTGAAGATCGCGTTGAGGAACTGCGGCTTCATCAACCCGGAGCGCATCGAGGAATACATCGCCCGGGGCGGCTACACCGCGCTCCATAAAGTGCTCACTTCCATGACCCAGGAGACGGTCATTGCCGAAGTTAAGGCCTCGGGGCTCCGAGGCCGGGGGGGCGCGGGCTTCCCCACGGGGCTGAAGTGGGAATTCGCCCGGAACAACCCCGGGGAGATCAAGTACGTCATCTGCAACGCCGACGAAGGGGACCCGGGAGCCTTCATGGACCGGGGCATCCTGGAAGGGGACCCCCATGCGGTCATTGAGGGCATGGCCATCGGGGCCTTCGCCATCGGCGCCCGGGAAGGCTACGTCTATTGCCGGGCGGAGTATCCCTTAGCCATCCACCGCCTCAAGATCGCCATTTCCCAGGCGGAGGAGTTGGGCCTGCTGGGAGAGAACATCTTCGGCAGCGATTTCTCCCTCAAGTTGAAGATTCGGGAAGGCGCCGGCGCGTTCGTCTGCGGCGAAGAGACCGCGCTCATCGCGTCCATTGAAGGGAAGGTGGGGGAACCCAAACCCCGGCCGCCCTTTCCGGCCCAGAGCGGCCTGTGGGGCAAACCCACCATCATCAACAACGTCAAGACCTGGTCCCACATCGGGCCCATTGTGGCCCGGGGGGCTTCATGGTACGGCGCCCTGGGCACCCCCAATGCCAAAGGCACCACGGTCTTTGCCCTGGTGGGCAAGGTCAACAACACCGGCCTGGTGGAGATCCCCTTGGGGATCACCCTTAGGGAAATGATCTTCGAGATCGGCGGGGGTATCGCCGGCGGCCGGGAGTTCAAGGCGGTGCAGACCGGCGGGCCTTCCGGGGGCTGCATCCCTGCTGAACACCTGGATACCCCGGTGGACTACGAGTCCCTGGGGGCCCTGGGCTCCATCATGGGCTCCGGCGGCATGATCGTCATGGACGAACGTGACTGCATGGTGAATGTGGCCAAGTACTTCATCGACTTCACCAAGGATGAGTCTTGCGGCAAGTGCACCCCCTGCCGGGAAGGCACCGAGCGCCTCATGGAGATGCTGGAGGCCATCACCGACGGGAAAGGCCAAGAGGGAGACCTGGATAAACTGGTCCGGATGTCGGAACTCATTAAGAAGACGTCCCTTTGCGGCCTCGGGCAGACCGCGCCCAACCCGGTGCTCTCCACCATTAAATATTTCCGGGAAGAATACGAAGCCCACCTCCGGGACGGGAAGTGCCCGGCCCGGGTGTGTAAACCCCTCATCACCTTCCATGTGGTGGAAGACCTCTGCAACGGCTGCCAACTCTGCCGCCTCAAATGTCCGGTGGAGGCCATCGAGGGAGCCAAGAAGGTGGTGCATAAGGTCATCCAGGAAAAATGCATCAAATGCGGCACTTGCTTCGACAAGTGTAAGTTCGGCGCAATAATTGTGGAGTAAGAGACATGGTTAAATTAACCATCAACGATCGAGTCGTAGAAGTTCCCGAAGGCGCTACGGTATTGGAAGCGGCCCGGAAGGTGGGGGTGAGCATTCCCACCCTGTGCTACTACGAGGCCATCAAACCCTATGGGGGCTGCCGGCTGTGCCTGGTGGAAGTAGCCGCGGGGAGCCGCACCCAGATCACCGCGTCCTGCACTTACCCAGTTGCCGAGGGCCTCCAGGTGCAGACGGACACCCCGGAAGTCCTGGAAGGCCGCCGCCTGGTCATAGACCTCCTCCTGTCCCGGTGCCCCGAAGTGCCGGCTCTGCAAGAAATGGCCCGCCAGTTGGGAGTCATGGAACCCGGCTTCTCCAGGGGAGAGAGCGACTGCATCCTGTGCGGCAAATGCGTGCGCATGTGCCATGAAGTGCAGCACGTGGGGGCCATCGGCATGGTGGGCCGGGGCCGCAAGCGGCAGGTGCTCACCCCCTTCGGCAACGTCTCCCAGGTTTGCCGCACCTGCGGCGCCTGCGCCTTTGTCTGCCCCACCGGCCATTTTAAAGATATCGGCAAGATCAGCGGCAAGACCCCCAAGCCCAAGCTCTCGGAATTCAACGTGGGTTTGGACACCCGGGGCAACATCTACCGGCTTTACCCCCAGGCGGTGCCCAACGCCCCGGTCATCGACGCGGCCAACTGCATTCAGATCCAGACCGGCGACTGCGGCATCTGCGCCCAATCCTGCGCCCCGGGGGCCATTGATTATAGCCAGAAGCCCGAGGAGGTCACCCTCAAGGTGGGGTCCGCCATCCTGGCCACGGGTTTCCAGCCCTACGAGCCGCCCCCGGACAATCTCTACGGCTACGGCCGCTATCCCAATGTTTATACCAGCCTGGAATTCGAGCGCATCCTCAGTCCCGGCGGGCCCCTCCACGGCCACGTGCAGCGGCGCTCCGACGGCAAAGAGCCCAAGAAGATCGCCTGGATTCACTGCGTGGGCTCCCGGGGCCACCGGGAAGGCTACCACGAATACTGCTCCTCGGTGTGCTGCATGATCGCCCTGAAGCAGGCCATCATCGCCCGGGAGCACATCGGCCAGGATTTGGATATGGCCCTGTTCTACATGGACATGCGCACGGTGCGGAAGGACTTTGAAAAATACTGCACCCGCATCCAGAACCAGGGGGCCCGGCTCATCCGCTCCCGGGTCCATTCCGTCAAACCCGCCAATACATCCGGCGACCTCCTGGTGCGCTACGTCACGGAAACCGGAGAAGTGGTGGAAGAGGTCTTTGAGGCGGTGGTGTTGTCCACCGGACTGGTTAATCCCCCGGAAACCGTGGAACTGGCCAAAAAACTGAAAGTGGACCTGAGTCCCAACAAATTTATGAACACCCAATGTTTCAAGCCGGTGACCACCTCCCGGCCCGGGATTTACTCCTGCGGGGTGTTCAACGGCCCCCGGGACATCCCCCAGTCGGTGATGGAGGGCAGCGGCGCCGCCGCGGCCGCCAGCCAATCCCTGGCCTCGGCCCGGGGCACCCTGGTCAAGGAAAAGGTCTTCCCGCCGGAAAAAGATGTCAGGGAAGCAGAGGCCCGGGTGGGAGTCTTTGTGTGCAACTGCGGCTTTAATATCGGCGGCGTGGTCGATGTGCCGGCCCTGGTGGAATACGCCATGGAAATTCCCCAGGTGGCCTATGCCCAGGCCAACCTCTTCACCTGCTCCCAGGACGCCCAGAAGGCCATGGTGGAGATGATCCAGGAGCACGACCTCAACCGGGTGGTGGTGGCCGCATGCTCTCCCTCCACCCACCAGGCCATTTTCCAGGACATGCTGCGCAACGCCGGGCTCAATAAATACCTCTTCGAGATGGCCAACATCCGCAATCAGTGTACCTGGGTACACCAGCACGAACCCGGCTTCGCCACGGAAAAATGCAAAGACCTGATTCGCATGGGCGTGGCCAAGGCCCGGCTGCTTAAGCCCCTGGAGTATCTCTCGGTGCCGGTGACCCGCATCGCCCTGGTGCTGGGAGGCGGGGTGGCCGGCATGACCTCGACCCTGGCCCTGGCGGATCAGGGCTACGAGGTCCACCTGGTGGAACGGCTGGACCGCCTGGGAGGCAATGCCCGCAAGTTGCACACCTCCTGGCGGGGAGGGGAGGTCCAGCCCCGGGTGGACGCCATGGTGGAGGCGGTGGACAAGCATCCCAGGATCACCGTCCATTTCTGGTGCGTGGTGGAAGAAGTGTCCGGCTCCATCGGCAACTTCAAATCCAAATTGTCCAACGGCCAGGTCATCGACCACGGCATCGTGGTCTTTGCCATCGGCGGCGAACCCTACCGGCCCGAAGGCATGTACCTGTATAAAGAAAACCCCAATGTCCTGCTCTCCCTGGACCTGGACCGGGAAATCATGCGGGACGGCGATATGCTGAAAAACGCCCAGGCCGCGGCCTTCATCCAGTGCGTGGGCTCCCGCATCCCCGAGCGGCCTTACTGCAACAAGGTGTGCTGCTCCCATTCGGTGGAAAACGCCATCAAGCTCAAGGATATGAACCCGGACATGGACGTGTACGTGCTCTACCGGGATATGCGCACCTACGGCGAACGGGAGAGCGTTTACACCGAGGCCCGGGAAAAAGGGGTGCTGTTCATCCGTTACCTGCTGGCCGACCCCCCCAGGGTGGAGGAGGCAAACGGCCGGATCAAGATCACGGTCACGGATCAGATTCTCCAGCGGCCCCTGGAACTCACGGTGGATGTCCTGACGCTGGCCACCGCCATCATCCCCCACCAAAACGCGCCGCTGGCGGAGCTTTACAAGACCCCGTTGAACGCCGAGGGCTTTTTCACCGAGGCCCACGCCAAGATCAGGCCGGTGGATTCCAGCACCGAGGGGATCTTCATGGCGGGCCTGTGCCACTATCCCAAGCCCTTGCAGGAGTCCGTGGCCGAGGCCCTGGCCTGCGCCTCCCGGGCCAATACCATCCTGTCCCGGGATCACCTGGAGCTGGAGGCCATCATCTCCTGCCCCATCGACGAAAACTGCGACGGCTGCGCCTTCTGCGTGGACACCTGCCCCTTCAAGGCCATCACCCTGCTGGAATACATGAAAGACGGCTCCTTGAAGAAGACCGTGGAGGTCAACGAGGTCCTGTGCAAGGGCTGCGGCTCCTGCATGGCCACCTGCCCCAAACAGGGGATCGATGTGGCCGGGG
>CAZUBT010000067.1:0-18766 GCA_964618815.1 uncultured Desulfobacterales bacterium
AAAGCGGACAAATCATGTGCTATGAATTGCGGTCATATCATTTGCTATCGACACCAGGGCTTTCCGCCTGGACAGGCAATGGGGATTGGGGTAAGATTTGGTAGGGAAGGGCGGGGGTAATTTAACCACCAAGACACCAAGAGCACAAAGAATCACCAAGGAAAACTAGTATTTTGTGAACCTTGGTGGCCTTGGTGTCTTGGTGGTAAATCATTTCCCCCCTTAGCCCCCTCCCCGGGCAACCTTATCACGGAGCATTGCATGATCCCTCTGCGCGGCACGCCGGCCAGACATATCAGGCCCTGGATCACCCTGGGACTCATTGCCGTCAATCTGGCCATCTTTATCTATCAGCTTTACATCGGGCCCCAGGCGGCCATGCACCTCTACGCCCAAAAGGGCGCGGTGGCCGCCAAGCTGAGCGGGCTTAAACTTCACAGCATCCGCCAGGTCCTGTGGCTGCTGCCCACCATGTTCAGCTCCCTGTTCCTCCACGCCGGCTGGGTGCACCTCATCGGCAATATGTGGTTCCTCTGGGTGTTCGGAGAAGCCCTGGAGGATCATCTGGGGCACGGCAGGTATCTGGCCTTTTTCCTGTTCTGCGGGTTCTTTGCGTGTATCTTCCATGTCCTGGCGGCCAGCCGGCTGGAGGCCCCCTTGATCGGGGCCAGCGGCGCCATCGCCGGGGTGCTGGGGGGGTATTTAAGAATGCTGCCCAAGTCGCCCATCACCACCGTGGTGTTCTGGCGGCTGCGGCCTCAAATCAGCACCTGCCCGGCCTACGTGTTGCTGGGATTGTGGCTGGCTTTACAGTTTTACGGCCTGCGCCAGGGAGGCGCGGTGGCCTGGATGGCCCACCTGGGCGGCTTTTTCATCGGCCTGCTGACGGTGACGCTCTTCACCCCGTTGAGACCGGCTGCAGCGCCAATCCCCGCCAATCCGAAGAAGGGCGCCCGCAAGGGCAAGAAGAAATGAAGACGGTTTTCGGGTCTCGGTTTTGAGTTTCGAGTTTCCAGTTTTAGGGGTTCAGTCTCCGGTTTTCAGTATCAAACTAGCGGTCAACGACCAACCTTCAGATTTCAACAAAAATTGAGAATAGTATCGGCAGCCGCAGGCTAACGTTCCATGACCTCTTGGGGATCACCACGAAGCATGAAAATGTAGGACAGCCGCCCTCGGCTGTCCAGTTTCTAATCCCACGGTCGTTGCTGATGGATGCACAGGCAAGCCGCCTGGACCACCATTTTCATAAAAAAGCCTGCGCTAAAGAAAAGCCGTTTCCGGATGGACCGCGATTAACCTTGGATAACCGGTCCTGGATATTTCCCTCCCCCTTGACGGGGAGGCCGGGGTGGGGGTAAAAATATTCCTATGATTTATGCAATCAGCTCAAACCGCCGCCGGATCATCAGCCCGTCACCTATAATTACTTAAATAAGGAAGGGATTATGCAATACGGCGAAGGCAAACTGGGACGTATCTTTGCCCTGCGATTGGAGGAAGGGGACCGGCTTCCCGACACCCTGGAGGCTTTTTGCCGGGAGCACGGCATCCAGAGCGGCATGGCCATCTACGTGGGCGGCGCCCACGACGGCAGCAAGGTGGTGGTGGGACCCGAAGCCGGCCGCGGCGACGCCATTATTCCCATGATCTACACCCTTATGGGTATCCAGGAAGTCCTGGCGGTGGGCACCATCTTCCCCAACGAGGCCGGGGAACCGTCGCTCCACATGCACGGCGCCTCGGGCCGGGAAGGCGGCGCCACCGTGGGCTGCACCCGGGCCGGGGTGGAGGTCTGGCTGGTGGGCGAGGTGATCATCCTGGAAATTCTGGACGCCGGCGGCCTGCGCCGCAAAGACCCCGCCACCGGCTTTCAGCTGCTAGGTTTTCCGAAATAGCGCTCTTTCGAATAAGATTTTTTATTGCCGCAGATTTGCAGACGGCCAGGGACGGCCGCCCCAGCCATAATAAAATCTTTTAAACCTGGGGCGGGCCTCCGCGCCCACCGTCAATATGATGGATTAAATCGTAGGGGCACGGCTTGCCGTGCCCGCATTAAAGGATGCCTGCCATGTTGGAAAAAGTGGCCCACATAGGTTGCCAGGCCGCCCTAACCGCGGGCGCCATCCTTCGCAAAAACTATCTTAAGCCGCACCAGGTCACCCTGAAAGGGGCCATCGACCCGGTGACGGAAACCGACCTCCAGTCCCAGGAGACCATCATCGCCCTGATCCGCCAGGCCTTCCCGGATCACGACTTCCTGGCGGAGGAGGAAAGGGTAGGGCAGGGGGGCGCAAACGTAGGGGCGGGTTTCAAACCCGCCCCTACGACCTACCGCTGGATCATCGACCCCCTGGACGGCACGGTGAATTTTGCCCACGGCTTCCCCATGTTCTGCGTGTCCATCGCGTTCGAGGCTGCGGGGGTTCTGGAATACGGGGTGATCTACGACCCCATGCGGGATGAACTGTTTGAGGCCATCCGGGGCCGGGGCGCGACGCTGAACGGTCAACCCATAAAAGTATCAACCACGGACCGCCTGGACCGGGCGCTGCTGGCCACGGGCTTTCCCTACGACATCCGGGAGCGCCTCCCCGAAACCCTGGCCCGCCTGGCCCGCATCTTAGGAGTGGCCCAGGGGGTGCGCCGGGCCGGGTCCGCGGCCCTGGACATGGCCTACGTGGCCTGCGGCCGCTTCGACGGCTTCTGGGAAGAAAATCTGAAACCGTGGGACACCGCGGCAGGGTGTTTGCTGATAAGCGAGGCGGGGGGGCACATAACCAACTTCGACAGTGGAGCCTATAAACTTAAATCCTCTAATGTGGTGGCGAGTAACCGTATATTACATAAAATCTTATTACATCATCTAAAAGAAAGCGAAAAAGGAGAAAAATGACCTCGTTCGCTTAATTTCTTGGGATTTTTACGCGACACGTCCACGCGAGTTTCCAAACGGACAATGCCGATAGAAACTCGAAACCTGAAATTAAAAACCCCTCACTTCTCACCCTGGGGCAGGGGCACGCACAGCACCGGGCAGGGCAGCAGGCGCACCACCTTTTCTGCGGTGGAGCCGAAGAAGACCTCCTCGATGGGCCCCCGGCCCCGGCGGCCGTAGCCTCCCATGACCACCAGGTCCACAGCCAGGTCCCGGGCGATGACGGCAATCTCCTGAAAAGGGATGCCCACGGCCACCATGGACTCCACTTCCCGTTCTTCGGCGCTGCATTTTTGCAGGAAGGCTTGCATCTGCTGCTGGGCCCGGTCCCGCATCTCCGGGATCAGGGACTCCGTTTCCACCTTCAGGTACTCCGCCAGGCGTTCCAGGACCCCGGAATTTATGACGTGGAGGAGAATGATCTTGGCGTCTAACCGCTGGCCCAGGGTTTTGGCGGCCTTAAACGCAGCGCAGGCGCAGGGGGAAAAATCCGTGGCAACCAGGATCGCATGCAGGTCCATTTACTCATACCCCTGGGAGAAGGATAACCCCCGGCCAAAACCCGGAAATTAACGGGACAGGCGGGGCATCCCGGCCTGTCCCGGAAGATTTCAAATTATTTCACGGTCTTTTTGATCTCTTTAAAAACTTCATCCGCGCTGTCGAAGGCGCCGATGTGCACGATGAGGATTTTGCCGGTCTTATCCAGTAACATGCTCACGGGATAAGGATGGAACTTCAAGGCGTCCCCCAAGGCGCTCTTTTCGTCCGCAATCACGGGGAAGGGCACCTTATAGACCGCTTTCCACATCTTAACCGCGCCTTCGTCGTTGCCTTGCCCTGCGGCCAGGAACTTCACCTTGTCTTTAAGCCCGGCATCCTGCTGCACCATGGCAAAGAGACTGTTCAACACCGGCGCCTGTTGGATGCAGTGGGGACAGGTGGTGCTGAATTGCTCCGCAAAGACATAGGACGCTTTAATGTCCTTTAAAGTAAATTCCGCCGCCTTCGCCAGCCCCAGGTATTTGGCGTCATCATCCGACAGGGGCTTGGCAAACTTCACGTTGCCCACAGAGTTGCCCACCTTGGGATCGTCTTCCGCCGCCACCATCACCACAGAGGCAAAAAAGCCCAGCGCCAGACAAATTCCCAAAACCAAAACCCAACTTTTTCGCTTCATCGCCTACCCCTTCCGAGAGATTTTTGGTTGAATAATAAATCATCCGGGTCCAAAGGGCAAAGGAAAATGATAGTTTTCGGTTTTCAGTTTCCGGTTTTAGCTTAAAAGAACCGGAAAAGAAAAAATTATGAGGAATCTGCCGAGCCGCTTTAGAGTAAAGCCGGGGACCGAAAATTCTTATGGGGTTGGGGGAGGCGGGATGGGGGGAGGGGGCGCATATGATACCGAGTTGCTATCAAAGAGGCGTTAAATTGTAGGGGCGAACCTTGTGTTCGCCCACCATTCAAGGCGAACACAAGGTTCGCCCCTACGAAAAAAACCGTTTGATTGCGAATTGGTATGAAATAGCCCCGGGCCGCTTCTCCTAAATCTTACTTGGCGAAAAACCGCTCCTCCCGCCAATCCACCGGCACCCGCACCAGGGAGCCCTGGCGGTGCTGGTAGAGGAGATAGCCTTCCCGCACCCCGAACTCAAACAGGCGCCGGGTGAGGAGCACGTCCTGGCGGCAATAAGACTCCAGTTCCTCCCATCTCCCCGCGGCGTAGTATTCCAGAGCCAATAGCCCGTCCCCGGTCTTGGCCTCGCCCAGGGTCTTTTCCGCCAGGTGCCCCAGGGAGATGCGGTGTCCCAGGATGGCGTGCAATTCCTCCAGGATATCGAAAGTCGGCAGCTCGGCCAGTTTAATCTCGGTGTACGGCTGGAGCACCCGGTAGTCGAAGCGCTTCACATTAAAGCCGACAACCAGGTCCAGCTCCTGAAACCGCCTGCAAAGGCGCTCCAGGTCCCCCTCCCGATAGGCCGTGATCCGCTCCGGACGGGTCTCTCCCAGGACCGCCACGGACACCCCCATGCGGTGGCACTCCCCCCAGCCGCCCACGTCCGCCGCGGAGCAGCAGGTTTCCAGGTCGAAAAACCCCAGCCGCCGGGTCTGCACCCAGGAACCCTCGGTGACCGGCTCAAAAAAGGGTAGGGGGGGCGCTTCCGGCTCCGGGGCCGGGGTTGCGTCCGGGATTTCCTCCAGGCCCAGGAGCAGCTCCGCGATCATCAGCGCGGCCTCCTTGTCCAGGGGCTTGTTGCCCGAGCCGCACTTGGGGGAATGGATGCACGACGGGCACCCATCTTCGCAGGGGCAGGCGGAGATGAGTTCCTGGGTGCGCTTCAGCAAATCTTCCATGATCTCATAAGCCCGGGCCGCCAGGCCCACCCCGCCGGGATAGCCGTCGTAAATGAAAACCGCGGCCCGCCCCACCTGGGGGTGGGCCGGGTGGGAGATGCCGCCGATGTCGTAGCGGTCCGCCAAAGCAAACAGGGGAAACATGCTGATGAGAGTATGCTCCAGGGCGTGGATGCCCCCCATGAAGTGCAGCCCTTCCGCGTAAACCGCGTTTTTTACCTTATCCGGGATCTCAAGCCACATGCCCACGGTCTCGAACACCTGGGACGGCAATTTCAGGGCCACCTGGCCCAGGAGCTCCTGACCGGGGAGGCGGCGCTTTTCGTAAGATAGAAAATGCTCCGTGACCTTCAGCCGCCCGGTGCAGGCCTTGAATCGGGCCACCTGGCAGGTCTCCAGCACCTCCAGGATCTCCGTGTCCTTATCCGTCATGATGCGGGTAAAGTAATTGGGCTCCACCGGCGTAACCCAGACATTGCGCCGTTCCAGGTCCAGGCGCTGCACTCCCCAGGTCTGGGCCTTGTGGAGATACACCGCGCCGGGATGACACTCCCGCAAGGCCCGATGCCCGTCAATGGACCCCAGGGGCCGCTTTTTGCCCTCCTGAAAGATGGCGAAGGCCCCCCCCAGGCCCCGGATGTTCACTTCCTTCTGGGGGAACCGGGACCGGGCGAACCAGGCGTTGCCCGCGGCGTTGAGCAGCAGGTGGCGCTCCCGGGCCAGTTCGTCGATGAGGGGTTTATGGAGTTTAAGGTCAAACAACTCCTCACCCTCGGCGTCCAGGGGCAATTCCTGGGCCGCGCAGGGCAGGTGCGCCTTGACCACGAAGATATTGTCCGGGTCCACCACCGCGGCTTCCATGGGTCGTCCGAAGAACTCCGCCGGGTACTTGATGAAATACTGATCCAGGGCGTCGGCCTGGGCCACCAGGACAATAAGGGAGTCCCGGCCCTGGCGTCCCACCCGCCCCGCCCGCTGCCAGGTGGTCACCATGGTGCCGGGATAGCCCACCAGGATACAGACATCCAGGCCGCCGATGTCGATGCCCATCTCCAGGGCGCTGGTGGAGATCACCCCCCGCATCTGGCCCGAAGCCAGGCGCGCCTCCACCTCCCGGCGCTCCTCCGGCAGGAAACCCGCCCGGTAGGAACTGATGTAGCGCCGAAGCTCCGGCGCCAGGCGCTGGGACCACAGATGAATGAGTTCGGTGAGCTTCCGGGCCTGGGTGAAGCAGATGGTCTTCAGGTTCCGGCGGATGGCCTGGGAAAAGATCTGGGACGCGGTGGTGGCCGCGTTCCCCGGCGGGTTGAGAAAAATGAAGTGCCGGGCTGACCGGGGCGCGCCGCTCTCGGAAATGGTTTCCAGGTCAAGGCCCGTTAGCTTGCTTACAAAAAGCTCGGGGTTGGCCATGGTGGCGGAGCACAGCAGAAACCGGGGGCTGGAGCCGTAATGGGCGCAGATGCGCCGCAGGCGCCGCAGCACCTGGGCCATGTGGCTCCCCATAATGCCCCGGTAGGTGTGGACTTCATCCACCACCACAAATTTGAGCCGGGAAAAGAAGGCGGCCCAGGCGTGGTGGTGCGGCATCAGCCCCAGGTGCAGCATGTCCGGGTTGGTGATGAGGACGTGGGGCGGCCTGGCCCGGAGCGCCTGGCGCTGGGCCGTGGGGGTGTCGCCGTCGTAAATCGCGGCCCTTAAGAATGGGGAGGGCAGGGCGGCGTCCAATTCCTTCAGGGCCTTGAGCTGGTCTTGCTCCAGGGCCTTCAAGGGAAAGAGATACAGGGCATGGCCTTCCGGGTCCTTAAGCAGGGACTCCACCACCGGCAGATTGTAAATCAGGGTCTTGCCGCTGGCCGTGGGGGTGGTCACCAGGAGGTGCTTGCCCGCCCGGATGGCCGCCAAAGCCTGGCCCTGATGGGAGTAGAGCCGATCAATCCCCAGTCGCCTCAAGGCCTCGGCCAGCGGCCGCGCCAGAGCCGCCTCCGGGGCATACTCCGCGGCCTTGGCCTCCAGCAGATGGTAATGGGCCAGGATGTCGCGGTAATCCTCGGATTCTTTGAGGGATTGGATGAAGTCTTGGAGCATTTCGATGACGGTTTTCGGTTTTTGGTTTCCGGTTTTCGGTTAAAAGAGAAAAATGTAGCCGCAGGTTTTCGCCTGCGCCACCCTCGTTCCCAAGCTCCTGCTTGGGAACGCAGTTCTTGGCCCAAGCTCCGCTTGGGCTACATCTCCATTATATTTACATCCAGAGGTACACGCCGCCCGACATAATGCGTTATTCGGAAGTGGCTTTCATGGGAGTAACTAATTTAAGAAGCAGGAGCTTCTTAAAAAATTCCCGTTCCCAAGCAGGAGATTGAGAACGAGGATAAACTACCGAAAATTACCTTATAACCATAAAAGTTAGCTTCCCTGAAAACACCATGGTGGCACAGGCTTCCAACCTGCGGCTACCAAAGCTGACCACTGACCACTGACCACTGATCACTGATCACTATCACTTGGTCCCCACGTCCACATGCGCCCAGTCAGTATTATAGCCGAAATAAGTCCACTCTTGCGGTATCCTAAATCCCAGTTTCTTGGATGCTTGATAAACCCACCCCGGCAGGTGCCGGGCGTCCAGCTTGTGCATGGCGTCCCGGTTGTACTGCCGGGACGCGTGGCTGATGGGGTTGGGGGGGCCGTCCACCAGGCCCTTGTAATTGAAATCATTGAGGTCCAGGGCCAGCCCCAGGCGGTGGTTGGAGGTTACCGCATGGCGGCCGTGGTAGATGTCCGCCATGCTCGGGTAGCGGCACATGGCCACCTGGGCCGTCAGGGAAGCGCCTTCTTCGTCGGGATAGGTCAGGCACTCCCCGGCCACCGGCCCGGTATAAGCCGAGGCCGCGTAGGTGTCCTCGCCGCTCCGGACTACCAACAGGGGCAGCCGCTTCTGAGGCTCGTAGTAGCCTTCCCGGAAGATATATTCCAGCAGCAGCGCGGCCAGGGGTGCGAACTTGCTGTTCACCTCAAACTGAATGCGCTCAGCCCGATAGGCCGCCTTATTATTGATGTCCGCCAGATTGGCCGCGAACCACACAAACCCCGAAGGCCGGGGCAGGTCCTGGGCCACGGTCTGCCATTTCTTTTCGAAGCCCGCGTAAGTGACGATCCGTTTGGCCTTGGACGGCACCCACACGGGCACGCTCAGGGTGACTCCCACCTGGTCGCCGCCTGCATGACGGCGCCGGCGCAGGTCCTCCCAGGAGACTTCCTTCCCCGGCGGGATGAGCTTCATGGTCTGATGGCGGAGTTCCAAAAGCTTGCCGCTCACCCCCGATAGCTGTTTGGCCTGGGCGATTTTACTAAGGAAATCCCGGTCCCGCTCCGCCTGCGTCATCCGGGGCGAGTAATCCAAAGCCGCCTGATGCAGCATACGGGCGGCTTTGGGGGCCTTGGAGGCTTCGATGATCTGCGGCGGGGAAGGCTTGGCCCCCGGACCCGGTTCCCCCAGGGCCGGCGCCGGGCCAAGGCCTGATATGGCGCCCAGGATTACGGCCAACAGACCGCCAACCGCCAACCGCCAACCGGCAACCCTTTTCAAACCCGCGCCACTGATTAACCATCCATAAAACCCGATCAGCATAAGACCATTCTATGGGAAGACCGCGGGGGAGTCAATGAGGGGGTTTTACCAAGTTCTGGGTTCAATGCATCAAGCTGAAGTTTCAACTTGCTGATAATACTATAATTATTAGCCGAAAACCGATAACCGAAAACCGTATTATAAGGAGACGGCGCACACGGCGCGCCCTATGGTTAATGAATTATTCGGGCTAAAGGCGATTGATGGTTTGGGGCGTAAACGCCTGGTTAGACTGAAGTCGATTACCGTTCCTGCCGGTACGCGGCCCAGGCGATGTCGTTCTCCCAGATCTTTACGGTAAGGGCATGGAGGGGGGCTTTCACCCGGCTGAAGAGTTCCTGGCAGAGGATGCGGGCGAAGTGTTCGATACTGGGATTAAGCCCGGCGAACTCCGGCAGGTCGTTTAACATTTGATCCCGGAAATAGACCGCCAGTTCCTCCAGATGGGCCTCCAGGGCCACGATATCCACCAGATAGCCGTGGCGGTCCAGGGTCTTGCCTGAAAGTTGGACTTCCACCTGGTAATGGTGGGAATGGCGTTGGTTTTCCGGGCCCCAATCGCCGCCTACCAGATAATGCTGGGCTACGAAGTCCCGCTTGATAGCCAGGGTGTACATAGGTTGGCTCCTGGGTTAGTTACGGACGATACTATTTTTCTTTCAAGTTACGTTTTTCGTTATTTTGACTGGGCAATGCTTATTGGTGGTCGAAAACTTAAGTTCAGGGTCATCAAAGAGCCTGACGGACCCGGGCTAACGCCGGCGGCTACGAGAAATGCCTCCCAGGCTGGCTGCTCCTTAAAGAAAATCCGAGGTCAAGATGGTCTCCACCCTGCCGTCGTGCAGGAAATATTTGGTCACTACCAGTCCCAGGCGGTTGTCGGCCAGGGCTTGGGCGATGATGGGACTATTATTTTGCAAGGTCTGGGCCAATGACCTCAGGTGGTAATGGGTGGCTGCCTCAACCAGGTCCGCGCCCTGGCGCCCGCTTTCCCGGGCCTGATCCGCAGCCGGGGCAATCAGCCGCACGATGGCGCCGATATGGCCCTCTTCCAAATCGGGATGGTGAACCGCGGCGGTCACCGCGCCGCAGCTCTCATGGCCCTTGATCACCAGGAGGGGCACATTGAGGTGGGCCACTGCGTATTCCAGGCTCCCCAGGCTGGTGGGCTCCAGCACCAACCCGGCGGTGCGCACTACAAAGAGGTCCCCCAGACTCTGATCAAAGATGAGTTCCGCTGGGGCCCGGGAGTCGGAACAGCACAGCACCGCAGCTTTGGGTTGCTGTCCCCGGGTCAGCGAACGGCGCAGGTCCAGCAAATTGCGCCCCATGAACAGCCCCTGGACAAACCGCATGTTTCCCGCCATGAGGTCTTGCCACACCTCCTTGGCAGAGATTCGCGGCTCCTTGTGTTCCATATGTTGAACTCCTTGTTAACAGCTTCGATAATCAGAAGATTAACGGTCAACAGCCGGGATGCCGGGAAGGCCCGATTTGCAAAGGTTGGCTTGAGTTTCAGAATCCGGTTCATAAGCAACCTGACCTCTGACCCCAACCACCAACTGTTCACTGCTCACTGATTACTGCTAACTACCCCTGCCCTTCCAAGCGCTGCTTCATTTCCTTGTTTTGCCGCACCATCTCCCGCCAGCGCATGGCCTTGTCCAGGGCCAGGAGAATCTGCTCCTTGCGAAAGGGTTTGGTGATATAGTCAAAGGCCCCTTTGCTCATGGCCTCTTCCGCGGATTCCAGGGAGCCGAACGCGGTGATCACGATCACCAGGGCGTCGGCATCCTGTTTTTTGGCCAACTCCAGCAATTCCAGGCCATCCATCCCCGGCATCTTGAGGTCCGTGAGGATGAGGTCGAAGGGCTCCCTAACCAGGAGCTCTGCAGCCTCCATGGGGTTATTGGTGATCACGGTCTGGTGATCCGAATAGCCCTCAATGATCATCTTGAGCAGGGTTAACATATCAAGTTCGTCGTCCACAGCCAGAATACGTCCCATGCAAAACCTCCTCAGCCTGCGGCCTGACGGTTCCCTTCCTTATTCGCCGCGAGGTGTTCCGGTTGTAAGGCCACAAAGAAAGTGGCGCCGCTGAGCCCCCCCTGGGCCTGGGCCACCTTGGTTTCAAAGCGAATATTGCCCCCGAACTTATGGACAATGGCATAACTCACCGCCAAGCCCAGGCCGGTGCCCTCTCCCACTTTCTTGGTGGTAAAGAAGGGGTCGAAGATGCGGTCCGCGATCTCCTTGGGAATTCCGGCGCCGGTATCCGCAAAAATCGCCTCCACCATATGGGTGTAGGGGTTGGTTTTGGTCACCACCGTGAGCCGGCCGCCATCGGGCATGGCCGCGGCGGCATTGTTAATCAGGTTTAAAAAGACCTGCTGGATTTCACTGGAATCGCCCCGCACCCGGGGCAGGTCTTTAGCCGGCCGGAACTCCAGGTCGATCTTATTAATAAGCAGGGTGTTCTGCACCAGGTTCAGGATGTTTTCCACATCCTGATTAACGTCCGTATATTCTTCGTGTCCCGAGGGCTGGCGGGCGAAGCTCATCAAGTTTTCCACGATCTTTTTGGCGTTGAGCCCCTGGCGTTCGATGGTCTTGAGGAGCTCATGCTCTTTGGTGTCCTTGGGGATGCGGTCCAGGAGAATCTCCGTGAAGCCCAGCATGATCCCCAGGGGGTTATTGATTTCGTGGGCCACGCCCGCGGACAGGGTGCCCAGGGAGGCCAGTTTTTCCGTCTGGGCCATCTGCTCTTCCATGTGCTTGCGATCCGTGGTGTCCCGGGCCATGAGCAAGACCCGCTCCACCGTCCGGCCGTCCTCTCCGAAGAGGGGAATGAAATGGATGGACAACCAATAGACCCGCCCCCGGAGGGCCACCGGGGCCTTGATTTCGAAGCTTTCCCGCAGATTGGCCGCATCCTGAATAAAAGTTAACAGGGTCGCGGCGTCTTCCGGAGAGAAAAACTGCCCCACTTGCCTGCCGGCCAGCCCCCGGGCGGGAGTGCCCAAGGCCCGAGCCGTGGCGGTGTTGGCGGCCACGAAGGAACCGTGGATATCCACCGAAAAGATGAGATCCCGGGCATTTTCCACCACGGATTTATATTGTTCCCGACTGCGGCGCAAGTCTTGGGTGGTGCGGTCCACTTCCCGCTGCAATTCCCGGGACCAGCGCAGTTCGTAGTAAATCACCCCGATGGCTACGAACACCAGGGCAAAGATGAGCAATCCCTGGATGAGAAATTGCCGCACATACAGGGAGTGGATGGTGCCGTACACCTCGTCCGTGGGAGCCACCACCGCCACCGGCCAGATTCGCGTACACCCGGGCCGGACATTGGTCTCGGCCTCCCGCTGCCTCATTTTGATATAGGGGCAGTCAAGCCCCACATGGGCCTGGGCATAAGCCAGGAATTTCTCCATCTCCCCGATGACCCCCCGGTGCCATCCCGAGCTGTAGATGGCTGTGCCTTCCTCCCCTGCCAGCATCTTGGTCTTCTGAATTTCATTGATCTTATCGAACTTGATCACCGGATTGCGGCGGCCCCGGGCGGTGAACGCGTCCTCGCCGATGAACTCCCGCTCCGGATGATAGAGAAACAACCCGTCGTTATTCATCACCCAGCAGTAACCGGTGCGCCCCGAGCGTATGGTGGCGCAGTAGTTGCCGGTAAACTGGCTGACATCCAGTTTGAACAGCAACACCCCGTCCAACTTGCCCGCGGGTTTGGGATGGGACTCGTCCACGCTCTCTTCATACACCGGGGTGGCCATGGTCATATAGGGAGTCTTAAAATCTCCCCGGGGCTGCACCTCGATGGGCCCCTGGTAAATCTGCCCCCGGTTGGCGGGGTCCAGGGCCCACTTCACCTCCGGAGACGGGAGGAAATCCCGGTGCTCGACATGAGAGCCGGTGTTGTCCAGGACATAAGCCTGGTCCGCCAGGGAGCCTTTGAAGTCGATGCGGATAATGGCCACCACCCCCATCCGGGACAGCTCATCGAAGCTCACCCGCATGCGGTTGGCCCAGGCCACGTCTTCCAGGTACTGTATAGCCGGGGAGTACCCCAAAATCTTCAATTCCCGGCGCAGAAAGATCAACCCCTCTTCAATCTGCCGGGCGGTGGAGCGGGCCAGGATCAGTTGCTGCTGCTGGAAGTCGTCGGACACGATCTCCTGGGTGCGCCTGAGGGATAATATGCCCAGGATGAAGGCCACCGCCAGCAGCAATACCACCACCAGGCCCAGGGCCGCCAGGACCCGCTTCGCGCCTAATCTCTCAATGGGGTTCGCCATGGCTTCTCAAATCGGCAGACGACTGATTTAATATTCACCACCAAGACACCAAGGGCACAAAAGTTCACCAAGAATCTGTAAATTGAGCAACAGCAAAGGCTTCGAATATCAATAAATGTTTCTTTGTGTACCTTGGTGACCTGTGTGCCTTAGTGGTTAACTCTTCAAACACTTACTCCCACATGATCCCTCAAAAAGTCCTTGATGTACCAATCCACGATGCCTTCGGAAAATAATACCATATCCAGTTGTTTGGTATAGAGGGTAAGTTTCCCCAACAGCACCAGGCGTCGGTTCATATTGTCCGCCGCATACTTGGCCAGGCGGGCCTCGATGAGTTCGCCTTTCCGGGTGTAGTTCAAATCAAAATGGTCAATGATGGTTTCAATGAGCCGGACCCGGCGTTCCCGGCGTTCCGGGGTGGAACCGCCCCCCCTGAAGCTGAAGGTGAGATAATTGTCATTGATCTGGTCGGAGACATAAGCCTCCACCGTGGATAGATGGTATCCCAGGCGGATGCTGAAGTTCATGTAATTTTTGGATAACACCACGAAGCTCTGGTCCCGCCAAGGGGCTGCGCCCTGGGCCACATCTTCATCGGTGCTGACAAACACGGAACTCAGGCTCTGTACCCCTGCGGGCTTGGCGTTGGGCCAGCGCATGGCGGTGAGTCCCTCCCAAAACGCCTTGAAGGGAATGGAGACCACCTGCTGGGGCCGGACCTTGCGCCGCCAACCGGGTCTCAAGCCGCCTCCCAGGTCCAGGATGCGAACCTTGAAGGGCAGGTCCGACTCCAGGTCCACCACTTCCCCGCCTTCCCGGAATTCGTCCCCTGTCAGTTTAAACATCTCCCGCATGGAAAACTCATGGCCGAAGCGCACCAGGTCGTGAATGGTGCGGCAGTTTTCCGGAGAGAAGGCTTGATCCTGAGGATTGATCAGGTTCAGGGGGATTACCTGTTTGACCACCGCCCTCAGGGCCTTAAACACCGGGCTGTCCGCCAGGTCGTTGCGTTTGATATTCCCGGAATCCAGAAGTTCCGCAATGATCCCTTCATAAATATTATTAAAATTGGCATCCACGGTGACTTCCTGGCCGGGCTGCAGAATCTTGGTGGCATTGCCGGTATTGATAATGGTGGGGATCTGAAATTCCCGGGCCAACAGTGCCATGTGCCCCGTGGGACTGCCCGCGTCGGTGACGATGGCCGCGGCCTGGGGCATGACGGTGACATATTTGGGAGAGGTGTGCCGGGACACCAGGACCCCTCCCGGTGGGAAGTTGCGCAAATCCTCCTCCCGGCGCACCATGACCACGGGACCGGCTCCCACTCCTCGGCAGGCGATGGTGCCTTGATCGATGAGCACCGGGTGTCCTTTGAGAGTCCGGGGAACGCGCTCCGGGGCCTTGCGGGCGGGGACCTGGAGGGGGCGGGACTGCAGCAGCCAGAGCCGGCCCGCTTCATCCAGGGCCCATTCCACATCCTGGGGTTTTTGGTAGTGGGCCTCCAGGACCGCGGCCCATTTTGCCAACTGCTCCAGATGTTCCGGTTCAAGACATGGGGCGTTCACCATCTCCGGAGGCACCGGCGCCTCCTCCACGCCGCTCCCGGGAAGGCAGCGCAGCATCACTTCTTTAGCAGTTATGGTCTGTTCCAAAACCTGACCCGGCGGTTGGTAAGCCACCAGGTAATAATCCGGATTGATGACGCCGCTCACCGCATATTTTCCCAGCCCCCAGACCGCGTTGATCAGGACCGCGTCAGCCTCCGGCTCCTCGGGCCGGCGGGTGAACAGGACCCCCGAAGCCCGGGCCCGGACCATGGGCATCACCACCACCCCCATGGCCATCTCTTCTTCCTTGAACCCTTTATTTTTGTAATAAAACAAAGCCCGGGGGGTAAATAAACTGGCCACAATATCTTTATAGCGCCTGACCAGGTCCTGGGGGGGGACATTGAGGTAGGTGGCGTACTGGCCCGCAAAGGTGAGGGTCAGGTCCTCCCCCACGGCGCTGGAGCGCATGGCCACCAGGGGCCGATGTTGTTCCAGGGCCGCCAGCCGTTCATAGGCCGCCCCCATGGCGGCTTCCAATTCCGCCGGCACCTCAGCCCCGTAGATCACCTGCTTCAGTTCCTCGCTGACCCGGGCCAGGCTGTCCAGGTCGTCCAGCCGCCAGTTGCCCAGGAGCTCGGTGATTTGCTCGGTCAAGTGGTTGTGATCTAAGAAAATCTTGTAGGCATAAGTGGAAACCGCAAAACCGTTGGGCACCGGCAGCCCCACATTGGTCTTCACTTCCCCCAAGTTGGCGCTCTTGCCGCCGGCGATCTCCGCCATGTCCGCGGCCAACTCGTCAAAGAACAGCGTCAGGGGGGCCATGGGAATTTCCCGGCGCCGGTTCAACACCCCTTCCAACTCATCTCGGATGCGCCCGAAGGCCTGGATAAGATTCTGGTAGGCGCCCCCGCCCATGCCGTTCAGGGCCGTCACCAGGGCTTCCGTTTCCTGAAGCAATCGGCTGACTGTGGACCGGATGTATTGCAGGTCGAAGAGATAATCCCCGGAGAGTTTCTCTTCCATGTCGGCCATCAGGGTCAACACCTGATTGTTGGCCCCCAGCAGCCGCTGGAAATGTTCGTATCTGGCCGCCAGGTCTTGTTGGGTCTTATTGTCCGGGGCTGGTTTGGTGAGGCGTTGCCAGGCACGTTTTATGCTGCTCATTTTCCTCACAGAAAATAACCGGGAAAGAATCACCCAGCGGTTTTTTTATTTAATTTTAGCGGTTTTACGAATAATGGTCAAGTTTAAGGGAGCGGCGGAGCGCAAAGAATCAGGGAGGCGGACGCCCGCGGGCCCCGGGCAGGTCCGGGAGGGCCTTCAGGGGTGGGCGGTGAGCAGTAAGCAGTGAGCGGTGAACGATGCAATAAAAATGAAGAGCGCCCCGGGGAGCGCTCTCCAAGAGGAGGCCAGGGAGGGTCCCCCCCCTGGTTTACAGTAAAACCACCGGTTATTTCACCAACCGGGGAATGCTGGCAAAGGCGCCGGTATTGGCGGGGGCGGCGGGATTGATCACCTGGTTGGAAGGGCCGCCGGAGGAGCTGCCGGGAGGGGATATGGTGCTGGAACCCACCGGCACCTCGATGGTCAGAGAATTGGTGTTCCGGCAACTGTTGGAGTTATTCACCATGCAGTCCACGGCGCTCAGATAGCTTTGGCCATTAGCCGCAGGCGCATAGGGGCTGCAATCATCGCAGGTGCTGACGTAATTGACGGCCACGATATCCACATTGGCAAAGCCATCCACATAGATGGGGACATTACCTCCTGGATAAGTTTGGGTCCAGAAGGAAAAACAGGCTTGCGCCTCACTCGGCCCAAAAGAGAACAGGCGGGCCAGATGTATCAACTTTTCCTTAAACTTCTGGGCCACCGGTGAATTCTGATAAACCGGCACGCAGACCCGCCACTTGCCGCTGCTGGGGGATTTTTTGGCGTCATACGCGCTCTTGAAGGCCGAGAAGATGGTGTTGATATTGCCGGCCCATTGATATTCGCTGATGGGATAGAGGCGAGTGCCCCGTTCCATGGGGCGAATGGCGGTGCCGCTGGTATAGTTGCGTTTGACATTGTTGACGACGGTGGAGGGCACCGAGTCCGATTGATTAACAATCACCATGTAAGCCTTGGCCGTGTCGAACTGGGGCTTTTGCAAGTTAGATTGATAAAAAGTGCCGCTGCCCAAGTCTTTAAAGGTAGTTTGATAAGGCCCGCTGGCGATGGCTTCCGAGGGACCCAATAGTTTGGCCCACCAGGATTTGGTCCCGCCTTCGGCCGCGGTGATGATGCTTTGGGGCAAGGCCACGGGCACCGTCACCGTACCGGTTTCCACGGATTTGGTATAGCCGAGATATGCCGTGGCCGAGGCCTGCACGGTGGACGTTTGGGAACCGGCCCCAAAAATGCCGGCAAAAAAATTGGTAATCGGGCCGTAGGTTTTGTCGGGGGCCCGATAGATGGTGACCCGCACGGCGTTGGCGTTGGAGGTGGGGGCGCAGTCCGAGCCGATTTCCGTCCAGGCGGTAGTCAGGTTGGGGTCATAGAGGTTCCATTCCCCAAAGATAATGTTCAGGTCCGTACGATCGGAGGCCGCCACCACGGGTAACCCCAACAAGGCCGCCTGGCTTTGGGCAACGGTTTGTGCGGCGGTTTTGGCGGCAGTGGAGTTCCTTAAGGCCACCCCCCCCGAGTCTTGAATCAAGTTGCCGGCCGCAGCCAGAGCCGCAGAGTCCGCGGTATTCTGGAGTTCGTTGCGCACCGTGTAAAGATGGCCCATATCAACCGATAAACTGGTTATCCCTGCCATGCCCACCATAGCCAGGGCGCTGAGCACCGCGATGGAGCCCTCCGCGCCTTTCATGAATCTGGCCAGTCTTCCCATCTTCATAACCACCTCCATCTCAGATTATTCTTCTGGATTACTTGGGTGATATATCTTGAGCCTTCTGACGGCGGCCATCCTCTCATGGGTGTCAGCCCCACCTGCTGGGGGCGCGGGCGAGCGCCTTTACTCGAGCTGCATCACCGTGGTGGCGGTGAGGGTTCGCTGGGTCCCCATACCTTGCACCATGGACAGCATAAACCATTTCTTGGTGGCCGATACCGTAACCTGTAGGGGGGCTCCCTTGGCAGTAGAGCTGTACCCCGTACCTCCCGGCGTCACCGACGGGTAGGCATCGGCCGGCAAAAGGGTGTTGGCCAGATAGGTGGTACTGACATAACTCGCGATGGTCGGACTGAGGGCATTGGGGGCGATACGGTTACCCGCGGAGTTGGTTCTATATATCACCCCGTAGCGGGATCCTTCCCGGCTGGCATTGGTAACCACCTGCTTCATGTACCAGGCGTGGCCCAGATCAATAATCCCCGCCAGGAAGAGGATGAAGACCGTGCCCAGAATGGCGAACTCCACCGCCGCGGACCCTTCCGTCCGGCGAAGGAGGTTACGGTGGGAACCACATACCTTCCTCAGCATTCGGAGACCCTCCTTTGAGGTTTGCTTAAAGCCAATACCGCATCTCGGCGGAGTCCGGCCCTGTTCTAAGATCATTTTTTTCCTGCCCGATCCCCCAGAGGGTCCTGCAGTTGGCTACCTTATAACTGGTTGCATAACGAATGAATATCGGGAAATTCCGGATTTTCTCCTTCGGAAAACTTTAAATTAACGAGAAAATCGCGAAGCCAGGGGGGGCAAAATGAGCTTTGTGGGCCGGAAGATGTGAGGGCTGGAAGGGGGATGCGGGTTGAGGCGGGCCAGGCCCTGGGAGATAATGGGGTCGGTGCGACCTCAATGACGGCATTGCATGGTTCAAAGTTCAAGGTTCAAGGTTCAAAGTTCGAGGTTCATTGGGATCGTACTTCTCCGGCTGAACCTTTGGCTACGTAAAGAGATTGAACGAACTCCTTGTTGCCGCCTCGTTCAAAACCAAATCCTGGTTCCCAAGCTCCTGCTTGGGAACCCCCTTATCTGCCAAGCTCCCGC
>CAZUBT010000068.1:0-18438 GCA_964618815.1 uncultured Desulfobacterales bacterium
TCCTGACTGGGGCAATCCAAGCATCGATATTCATATATAGGCATGACCCATCTCCTTGAGTTGGTTTTAGTGAAACTGCATCTGAGACTCTTTCTCAGCTATTGATCAAAAAAAATTAAGCTTTTTGCTTTATCTCCTGGTCTCCCCACATTGTGAACAGTAGCCGTAGATCTCCAGCTTGTGGCCCGTGGTCTCAAAACCCTTGGCCTGACCGATACGCTTTTCCGCCTCCTCCACCCCCTCGTCCCGGAATTCCACGATCTTCCGGCAACCCAGGCAGCGCAAATGGCAGTGGTGCTCATGTCCGTAAATGTGTTCGTAGTGCAAATGCCCCTCCTCGAAATAGACTTCGTTAACCAGGCCGCTCTCCACCAGCAAAGGCAGGGTGCGGTAAATGGAGGCTCGAGAAATGCGCTGGCCCTTCTGTCGCAACCGCATGAAGAGTTCGTCAATATCAAAATGGTCGTGCTCCGCGAAGACCTCAACCAGAACGGCCTCTCGCTCGGGCGTTGAACGCATGCCCTTCCGGGCTAGAAATTCTCGAAAGACCTCAATCTCGGTTTTCATCTGCAAGTGAGACTCTATCTCATATTATCCGAGCTGTCAAGGATTTTTTCCGAATTTGGCAGGCCCGCTTCTATCGTTTATCTCTGATTAACAGGGGTCACTGCCGGAATACCGCCAAAGTTTCCCGAATGTCCTCTGATTGACGGGCTAATGCAGTTCTAAATGCGTCTACGTAGGGTAACCGGAAAAGCGTTGCCGCTTCTCAAGGTTTCCGGGGGTAGCCCAAGACCGTGAATGACTGCCCGGAGAACTTCAAGCCACCGCGCCGATTTAATAACCTATCAAAAATTATACCAGATGAAGGCGTGGCCCGGGCAGGGTAATGCGCCGACTCCCCTGCACCTCTTCCGGTGCGGTAATCGCCTTAATCCCCAGGCGCCGGATCTCCAATGCCGCGTTCGGGCAATCCCAATCCCGCCTCTCCCTTAGCCTTTTACAGTCTGTAAAAAATACTGACAGGAACGGTTTCCCGGCAACGGGGGGAGGGCCCCCGCATGATAACTAATTTAGGCAAGTTAATCAAATAGATATCCTCATGGCCAGCCATCTTCGGCCCTGGCACGGGCATTGCTTTATAGAAGAAGGAAGATTTTTGCGGAGACATCATGGCGATTGAGGCAGGACATGAAAGGACAGGGGGGAGAACATGCTGGAATTATTAATTATAATTATATGGTTGGGCATGATTACCCCTTACCTCGGGGGCGCCCCGGCGATTCCTTTGGTAATCCACAAGTCAGAGCGAGGAGGTTGACATGAAAGTATTGGTGGCAACGGACGGCTCGGAACACTCCATGAAGGCGGTGCAGCGGGCCCTGGAAATGGCCGAGAAGCAAGGAGCGCAGGTGACCTTGATGTCGGTGGCCTACTATGTGGGCGATTTTGACGAAATGCCTCCTTATGTCCAGGAAAAATTGGAGGCCGAGGCCCGGGCGGCCTTGAAGAAGTCCAAGGCCGTGTTCGACCAAAAGGGCATCAATGTGGAGACCGCGCTGGAAGCCGGTATGGTTCCGGCCAACAACATCATCAGCATGGCGGAAAAAGGCAAGTTTGACCGGATCATCATGGGCTCAACCGGCCTCTCCGGTCTGGGAAGGGTTTTTATGGGCAGCACTGCGGCCAAGGTGGTGGCCCATGCCCCCTGCGAAGTAACCGTAGTCAGGTAAACCGAAAAAGCAAACATTCATGGAGGTTTGAAGGAAATGCGGAAGCTTTGGGCAAAAATCATAGGTTTGGGGGTCATGGCACTGGTGCTGCTGCCGGAGATGGCCATGGCTGCCGCGGCTAAGGTCGCGCCCCTGGTGATCGTGGCCGATACCCGGAAGTTCACCGGCTGGGAAGCCTGGTGGACCAACCTTTATAATGAGAGCCATTTTTACTTCACCCTGGTCACCGTAGTCAGCATCCCCATTGTGGGCCTGCTATTCGGGTTCATAGCCGACATAATTATGAACTGGATCGGCCTGGACCTCAAGTCCCGGGAACTGGCGGAACATTAATTTCAGGATATTACGGTTAGGAGGTTAATCATGGATTTTTTCTATGTTCTCATGCCCATTGCGGGAGTCAATATATTCTGGCCCGGCCTGATTATCCTGGGAGTCGGCGTGGGTATCATCGGTGGGTTTTTCGGCATGGGGGGCGCCTGGATGGTAACCCCGGGCCTGAACATCCTGGGTTTTCCCATGGCCTTCGCCATCGGCACGGACATTGCCCACATGGCCGGGAAGTCCCTGATCTCCACCATGCGCCACGGCAAATTCGGCAACGTGGATTATAAATTGGGCCTCATCATGCTGGCGGGCACCGTGATTGGTTTTGAGATCGGGGCCCAGATGGTCATGTGGCTGGAGCGCATCGGGCAGGTGGAAAAATATGTCCGCTATCTTTATCTGGTGCTCCTGGCCTTGATTGCCTGGATGGTCTTTGCCGATGTGGCCAAGAAGAAGCGGAAGGACCGGGCGACCGCGGCGGCCGGGAAAGAAGTGGACAAGCTGTCCACCGGTTTCGAATGGCACAAAACCCTGCACAAGATCAAGATCCCGCCCATGATCCATTTCAAAGAGGCGCAGGTTTACTGCTCCGCTTGGCTGCCCATCTTTGTCAGCTTCCTCACCGGCTGGCTGGCTGGCATCCTGGGCATCGGGGGCGGCCTGATCCGCATGCCGGCCCTCATCTACTTCGTGGGCTGCCCCACCCACGTGGCCGTGGGCACCGACCTCTTTGAGGTGATGATCTCCGGTCTGTACGGCACCGCCACTTACACCTATAAAGGCCGCACCGAGCTGGTGGCGGCCATGATCATGCTCTGCGGCGCGGCGGTGGGCGCCCAGGTCGGCACCGTGGCCACCAAGTACATCAAAGGTTACGGCATCCGCATCGCCTTCGGCCTGGCCGTCATCGGCTGCGCCTTGTCCATCTTCCTGAAGATGCTGGCCAAGTGGATTCCCGCCTACGGGGGCATCTTTGACGGCGCGGCCACCGTCCTCATCCTGGGTCTGGTGACCGCCATGTCCCTGTATATCTTCGTGCGCATGCTAGCCGGGGCCAAACGGGAGGTTGCCGCCAAGAAGGCCGCCAAGGTTTCCACCTCGCAGTGAGCCCATGGATTTCGGAATAAGGAGAGAAAATATGGCTAAGAAACTTAGCTGGTTCATACTGCTGGCCCTGTTGGCCCTGCCCCTGGGTTGCGGAGATCTGGGCAAGGTAGATCAGGGCAGAGTCATTGAATTTGACGACGCCAAAGGCACCGTCACCTTTATCCAGGACGCCAAGGCCGACGTGGGCAATCCTGATTACAGCGGCGCGCCCCATGTCTATGCCCTGCCCAAAGACCCCAATGAGATGGGGGCGGAACCCAAGGCGGGGAAACGGATGAAACTGGACACCAAGGCCAAGGAAATCGTCATCTACGATACCGCCGGCAAGGACTTCAAGAAGATCGCCTATACCCTTATCGACCAGAAGGACGGGGTGGCCAAGGACAGTCCCCTGGTGGTGGGCAAGAAGTTCCCCTTAGTGGACAAGACCAAGAAAACCATAACTTTGTACTCCGGCCGCCAGAAGCTCCTGATCACCTTCACGGTGCCGGAGGAATACTTTGCCCTGCCGGACGATACCTGGGAAGCCGGGGACGAAGTCCGGGTGTACTATAAGGAAGCGGGCAAAGCCTTGCGGTTTATGAACATCACCAAGACGGATATCTTCAAGAAATAACCGCAGCCCCCATAGGTTGCGGCGGAAAGGATCGCCCTGGAGGGGACCTGCCTTGCCTTTATCCAGGGCGATTCTCATGTTTTATGGTAAGATGATTTTTCACGATTTTACCATTCCGATACAAGGTCTATGGACTTATCCCAGATTTCTAAAACGCGGAGTCTCCTAGGCAAGGTCGGCGCGGCCCTGTGCGGCCTCCTGTTCCTGGCCCTGCTGGACGGCCTCATCGCCCAGTTTCGGCAGCCCCAGAATGTCTTCAAGGTGCTGCCCGGGGAGTCCGTGGAGATTAACGGACCCCTGCCGTGGGATGTCAAGGGGGTCGAGGAACTGGCTTACAGCAGCGACTCGGAGCATTTGGGCCTGACCTTTGTGACCCTCCATAAGGGCTATTTCCTGGGCGGGGATATGTGGCGGGGGCAGATCGCGGTGGGCCGGGGCATCCTCCCGGGAGAATACCGGTTAACCGTGACGCCCAAAAGCCCGACCCCGGAGAAACCGTTGCCGCCCTTTCGCATTATCGTCTATGACGACGCCCAGGCCCGGAGGCAGAGCTCCACTTCCATGATTCAGCGTTTCACCGGGTATTCTCCCTGGGCGGTGGCCCCGGCTTTTCTCCCCTTCATTTTGCTGGCCTTCGGGATGGTGTTTTATCTCTCCCAGCAGCGGGAAACCCTCATGGCCCGGCAAGGCAAAGCGGAAGTCTATCGGGCGGTGCGGCAGGAAGAGGGCTGGACCATCCGCTTCGGCCTGGGAACCTTGCACGGGGTGGTTCCCGGAATGCGAGTGACCGTGTTGGACGAACAAGACCGGATGGTAGCCGCCGCAGAGGTGACGGAGGCCTCGGAGACCGACTCCTCGGCCACGGCGCCGGGCGAGGCGAAGATCAAGGCCGGGTATGTGGTTTCCATGAGCGGATGATGGTGGGCAGTGAGCAGTAAGCAGTAAGCAGTAACCAGTGACCAGTGACCAGTAACCAGTGAGGGATTGGGTTTCTTCTTCTTGTTTCAAAGCTGTGCTGAGGAATCATAGAAAAGAAGCTTATAGCCAAAAGCTGAAAATTGAAAATTATTGTATAATTCTTCCTGGACTTTTCGCTACTTGGCCCTCGCAAGGCGAAAATGGGTCATATCTGTCACGTTTCTGAGGGGAGTTCACCCGGAAATATGCACATTTAAGGATGTGCGGGCACGAAGGCCCGCCCCACCGGGGAAAAGGTATATTTTTGGGGAAAGAGGGCCGTCCCTGGCTGCCAGTTCTTCTCGGTAAAGAGAAAATTGTCACACAAATATTCATAGCCAAAGGGCGCAACGAAGCATAATAACGGCATGCGCTTTATGTTTTTGCCGAAAACCGAAAACCAAAAACTGAAAACCGTTTTCTAAAGCCTATGTGGAAGCGCCTGAGCTTACGATCCCGCATCTTTCTGATCCTGGCCGCGTTGGTTCTGACCACCCTGGCCGGGGGGCTGGTCACCATCTGGCACAACGAAGCCATGGACTCCCTGTTCGTCTCCCTGGTGGACAAGAACGTGGCCTCCTTCCAGGCCGCAGAGGAACTGGGGACCGCGTTGCTGATGCAAAAAGGTTACGCCACCTACTTCTTCCTGGACGGCAATCCGGACTGGCTGAAGCAGTTGGAGAAATATAACCAGGCATTCCAGGAGTGGCTCCAGAAGGCCCGCAAGTCCTCCTACACCGATTCTATGAAAGAAATCATCAACCAGATCGAAGCCCAATATCAGCACTATGCGGATAGCCGGAACGAGGTCATCGCGTTGTATCAGGCGGGCCAACGGGAGGCCGGGGCCCGGCTGCATTGGGAGGCCCGGCGCCAGTTTACCGAGCTCTATAATCTGTGCGAACAATACAAGCTGATGCACGAGTATGCCATTGACCGGGCCCGCACCGAGAGCCAGGTCAGGGCCCGGTTCATCAATTCCATGGCCCTGGCAGTCATGCCCACGGTGGTGGTCTTCGCCCTCCTGCTGGCTTATATCCTCATCAAGCAGGTCCTGGAGCCCATCCGGCGGCTGGCGGTGGAGGTCGGTCCGGTCAATCCCGTGGGACCGTTGCCCGATGAGGTGAAGGCCCTGAGCCGGCGGGTGCACAGCCTCATTGAGAACGTGGATCAGGCCCAAACCCAGTTGGAGCGGAGCCAGGAGTATCTCCTGCAATCGGAAAAATGGGCCATGGTGGGCAAGCTGGCTGCGGGGGTGGCCCACAGTATCCGCAATCCCCTGACCTCGGTGAAGATGCGGTTGTTCTCCATGGAACGCAGCCTGCAGTTGTCTCCTCCCCAGAAGGAGGATTTCGAGGTGATTGCCGAGGAGATCCGCCACATCGATGCCATTGTGCGCAATTTCCTGGAGTTTTCCCGCCCCCCCAAACTGAAGATGCAGAAGATCAGTCCTTCGGAGGTGGTGGACCTGACCCTTCAACTCCTGCGCCACCGCCTGGATTTATACAAAGTCAAAGTGCACCTGAAACGCACGGCCCGGCTGCCGGAAATCTGGGCGGACCCCGAGCAGCTGAAGGAGGTGCTGGCCAACCTGCTGGTGAACGCCTGTGAGGCCATGGTGGACGGTGGCCGGGTGACCATTCAGGAAGAAGAGGCCGTCCAGGAGCCCTGGGGCCAGGTGGTGGTCATCCGGGTCAGCGACAACGGGCCGGGGATTCCCGAGTCCATTCAAGACAAGGTATTCCAGCCCTTTTACAGCACCAAAGAAGAAGGCACCGGGCTGGGGCTCAGCATTGCCCACCGAATCATCGAAGAGCATGGCGGCGGCATGAGTTTAACATCCCGAGAAAATGAGGGGGCTACCTTTATTATTAGCCTGCCCTTCGGTAAAGATGAGACCAGCGAAAGGAAAAACACTCCCCGTCGTTGCGCCTGCCAGTGTGGTGAGATGACGAAGGGAGGGTACTTCTCCCCCGGCCACGATGCCAGGATGAAGTCGTTGTTCGAAAAAATCGCCTCCGGTGCGACCAAGAAGCCCGGCGGCCCGCTGGGCAAGATGCATGATAAATGGTATGCGGATAAATCCAGGCCGTTAATTGATATTGCCAAGGAAGTTTTGGGTTAATAAATCTACCATCCCCGCCTTCGAGTCATGCTATCAGGCCGGACGAACTGCAAGCCATGCCTGCAAGAGTCGGTCACCTCAAGAGAAAAATCGGATCTGCAATAAACTTGCTGAAATTTAAGGCTATTCAGGTTATATGAATTAAGTATGGGCAATATCTTAATCGTGGATGATGACCCCCAGTTGCGCCAGAGCTTTGAGAAGCTCCTAACTGCAGAGGGCCATGCCGTCAGGGTTGCGGCCAGCGGTGAAGCAGCCCTGGCCCAGGTCCGGGAGAGCCTCCCGGACCTGGTGATCATGGACGTGCGCATGCCGGGGATGAGCGGCCTGGAAACCTTCCGGCGCCTCCACGAGCTGGAGCCCCGGCTGCCGGTGATCATCATGACCGCGTTCGGCACCACCGAAACCGCCATCGAAGCCACCAAATTAGGGGCCTTCGAATACGTCCTGAAGCCCTTCGAAATCCCCGATATTCTCACCTTGATCCACCAGGCCCTGGAAGCGGGCCGGTTCATGCGCCTCCGGGTGGAAATGGATGTGGCTCCGGACACCGCGGCCGCGGATGCCCTCATCGGCAAGAGCAAGCCCATGCAGGAGGTCTATAAGGCCATCGGCCGGGTGGCCCCCACCGACGCCACCGTCTTGATCCGGGGGGATTCCGGCACCGGCAAGGAACTGGTGGCCCGGGCCCTTTACCAGCACAGCCTCCGGGCCGCCAAGCCCTTTCTGGTGATCAATTGCGTGGCCATCCCCGAGACCCTGCTGGAGAGCGAGCTCTTCGGCTACGAAAAGGGCGCGTTCACCGGGGCCGTCAACCGCCGGGTGGGCAAATTCGAGCAGGCCCACGGCGGCACGGTGTTCCTGGATGAAATCGGGGACATGCCCTTCAGCATCCAGGCCAAGATCTTGCGCCTGCTCCAGGAAAGGAGCATCGAGCGTTTAGGGGGCCGGGAGCCCATCCCGGTGGATGTGCGCATCATTGCCGCCACCAACCGGGACCTGGAAGCGGCCCTGGCCCAGGGGCGTTTCCGGGAAGATCTCTACTATCGTCTCAAAGTGGTGACCCTGTGGCTGCCCCCCTTAAGGGAACGCCCGGGGGACATTCCCCTCCTGGCGGAATATTTCCTGGCCCGGTTCGCCAAAGAGATGGGGCAGGCAAATCCCGGCATGACCGCGGAAACCAAGCGTCTGCTCAGTACCTACCCCTGGCCCGGCAATGTCCGGGAGTTGGCCAACGCCATGCAAAAGGCCCTGATCTTCAGCCGGGGCTACCCCCTGCACGCGGAGGACATTTCCCGGGCTATGGGGGGCGAAACCCCGGCCCGGGAAGGGGATGAGCGGCAAACCCAGGAGATTATCCGCCAGTGGGTGCGCCAGACCCTGGCGGCCGGAGACGGCAAGCGCCTGTTTGATGAGTGTATGGACCGGTTTGCCGGCCTGCTCGTCAGCGAAGCCCTGGATTTGACCGGGGGCAACCGCAGCCGGGCCGCCAAACTCCTGGGCATCTCCCGCCCCACCCTCCTGTCCAAGATCGATAAATTTCGCCTCAAGGTAGTGACCTCCGTCAAGCTGAATGGGCCCTAAGCAGTGAGCAGAGAGCAGTGAGCAGTGAGCAGTTTCTTCCCTCCGGCGCTGGTGTCTTGGCGCCCCGGCGTGAGATGTAGCTCACGCCAAACCGCCAAGAACGCCAAGACGCGGTTTTCAGTTTCTTCTCGTTCCCAAACACGGTCATAGGGCGTGCCGTGCCCGCCAAATTCCGGCGGCCTGCTCACAGCTAACCCCTGCCCTTTACAAACTGTAAAAAATAGCGACAGTTACCTTTTCCCGAAGAATCTGCCGAAAATCCGCCAAGGCTGTAATTATTCATATTAATACAGCAAGTTGCCTTATAATTCCCCTTCCTCCCAGTTGGCACAGGGTTTGCTGACTCTTCACTCAAGGTGGAGTCCGTTATGGAACCCTTTAAGATTTTAATTGCGGATCGCAACCGGCACGTCCGTGAATTCCTGCGTCGGGAGCTTACCCAGGAAGGCTATTGGGTGGAGGTGGCCAGGGATGGTCGGGAGATTCTGATGCGCCTCAATGGGGATGACCCCCCCGATCTCCTGATTTTGGATCTGGAAGTGCCCTACGTGATGGAATTGGAGGTCCTGACCAGGCTCAAAAACCGCAAGCCGGCGGTACCGGTGGTGATTCACAGTTTCCTGCCGGAATCCGCCAATCATAACGGCGCGCCCATGGCCGCGGCCTTCCTGGAAAAGAAGGGAGATACCGATCTCCTCAAAACCGTGGTGGGAGAAGTCATCGGCAAGAATTATCCGGGGAGGCTTTCTCCCGGGGCGGCAAAAGACAGGCCCTTAAAAAATTTATAAATTTCCATGATGAGCAACTAACAACTAACAACCGACCGATAATACCGTTTTCCTATTGAGATGAAACAAACCATAGGGGCCGTCCCAGGTGTCGGCCTCATCAAAGGGCGAACACAAGGTTCGCCCCTACGGCGTTTGTCGTTTTTTAATGCGAAAATGGTATAACCCGCTATGGTCAATCTCCTGCAACGCTTGAAGAGCTATCTGTCCCGGGAAAAACCGCCGGAGCCTTCCCTGGAAGATTTGCGCGCCAGGTTCAAGGCCAAATACCATGCCTTCAAGCTCCTGCTGGGGGCCAACAATACCGCCTTGCAGCTCATGACCAACCTGGAGGCCGCGCTCCACGGCAATCACAGTTTCGGCATGACCTTTATCCGGTCCCACAGCACCGCGGTGTGCGTCAATGTCTTTGCCATCATCAAATATCTCAATGAATTGTCCGGCAACAAATATCAGGCCCTGGAAGGGGTTTTTGGGGCCATTGAAGGGAAGATTCATGAGACTCTGACCCGGCGCAAGACTCCGGCCATTGAGGAGATGGTCCTGCCTTTGAGCCGGGTGAACAAGGAGATGGCCGACGCGGTGGGCAGCAAGATGGCCAACCTGGGGGAGATCACCACCCGGCTGCCGGAGCTGCCGGTGCCCCCCGGTTTTGTCATCACCGCGCAAGCCTACGAACTTTTCCTGTCTTACAACCTGCTGCACGACGAGATCAACCGGCGCCTCCAATCCCTGGAGATGGAGGACATCGCCGACCTCCACCGCCTGAGTTCGGAAATCCAGATGCTCATCATCGGGGCCGAAGTGCCCCCTTCCCTGGTGGAGGCCATTTCCCGAGCCTATGGAGAACTGGAGGACCGGGCGGGCCCGAGCGTCCGGGTGGCCCTGCGCTCCAGCGCCATCGGGGAGGATGCGGCGGATACCTCATTTGCCGGCCAGTACCGCTCGGAACTCAACGTCAGCCCGGAACATCTCTTTCCGGTTTACAAAGAGATCCTGGCCAGCAAGTATGCCTTGACCGCGGCCAGCTACCGCCTCCACAAGGGCATCCGGGACGAAGACGTGGCCATGTGCGTGGGCTGCATGGCCATGGTGGACTCGGTGGCCGGGGGGGTCATGTATTCCCGGGACCCCACGGACATCCGCCGGGAGGTGATTATCATCAACGGGGTCCACGGCCTGGCCAAAACCGTGGTGGACGGGTCCGTGACCCCGGATTTGTGGTTGGTGTCCCGGCAAGAGCCTCTGGCCGTTATCCACCGGCAGATTCAGGACAAAGAACATAAAGCCGTCTGTCTCCCGGGGGAGGGCGTCATCCTGGCGGAAGACGACCAGGCCGGCCAACCGTCCCTCACCGAGGCCCAGGCCCTGGAACTGGCCCGGCTGGCTTTGACCCTGGAAGAACACTTTGGCGCCCCCCAGGACGTGGAATGGTGCGTGGATCAAGATGGGCGGATTCTCATCCTTCAGAGCCGGCCCTTGCAGCAGACCGCGGCTGCGTCTCGGGAGGCGCCCCATGAGGCGACCCCCGGCGACCCTGCGGCCCTCCTGAAGGGCGGCGACATCGCCGGTCCGGGGGTGGCCGCGGGCCCGGTTTTCCTGGTAAGGAACAACCTGGACCTCCTGCAGTTTCCCCAGGGCGCGGTGTTGGTCACGGCCTTTGCCCACCCCACCTGGGCCGCCCTGCTGTCCCGGGCCGCGGCGGTAGTCACCGACCGGGGGGGCATTACCGGGCATCTGGCCAACGTGGCCCGGGAATTCGGGATTCCGGCGCTGTTTAACACCCAGGACGCCACCCAGCGCCTCACGCCGGGGCAGGTGGTCACCGTGGACGCGGACGGGCAGGCCGTCTATGAAGGCCGGGTGGAGGCGTTACTTGCCTTGGCCGCGAGCCGGAAGAGTTTAATGGTGGGCACCCCGGTGCACGACACCTTGAAGGAGGTCATGGCCTGCATCACCCCCCTGCACCTCACGGACCCCGGCAGCCCGGACTTTAAACCCGCCAAGTGCCGGACCCTTCACGACATCACCCGCTTCGCCCATGAAGTCGCGGTCAAGGAGATGTTTGCCATTGACCGGCAGCCCGCGTATTCCCGGTATTTCATCAAGCGCCTGGCAACCAAGGTGCCCTTGCAGTGGTGGGTGTTGAACCTGGAGGACGGCTTTAAGGAAGATGTCGCGGTCGGGGAAGTGACCATCGACAACATCACTTCCATTCCCATGCTGGCTCTGTGGGAGGGGATAACCGCGACCCCCTGGGAGGGGCCGCCGCCGGTGGATACCCGGGGCTTCATGTCCATCGTCATGGGCGCGGCCACAGACCCCAATCTGGCTGCCGCGGGAGGCACCATCTTCGGCAACCAGAATTATTTCATGATTTCCCGGGACTTCTGCAATCTGACCTCCCGCCTGGGCTTTCATTTCTCCACGGTGGAGGCCCTGGTGGGGGACAAAGCCTATGAGAACTACCTGCGCTTCACTTTTAAGGGCGGGGCCGCGGACTATCCCCGCCGGGCGCTGCGGGCCCAATTCGTGGGAGGACTCCTGGAGCGCTACCACTTCCAGGTGGAGGTGAAGGAAGACGCCCTCTTCGCCCGCCTGGAGGGGGAAACCAAGGAGTTCATGCTGTCCCGCCTGCGCCTCCTGGGCTATATCACCATCCACACCCGCCAGTTGGACATGGTCATGCTAAATGCCGGGGACGTGCAGCACTATCGGGAAAAGATCAGCCGGGATTTGGAGAAATTGGCCGAATCTTAGAAGGTCTCACGCCAGGACGCCAAGGAAAAATGTGGGACAGCCTTCCAAAGGCGGTTATTTGGTGGTGCAGGCTTTCCGGCCTGTGCATGAGCAGGGGAGGGCGCCTACTCCCTTTTTTTTGTTTTCACGGACGAAATGCCCAATGGTCTTTACCATTGCCGATATCCAAGGTTTTATAGGGTGCGAAACTTGATATAATAATATTTATACCAAGTTCTGTTTCAAATGCAACCAACTTAAGTTTTAATTTGCTGATAATCCTGACCTTTTTAACAGAAAACCGAAAACCGAAAACAGAAAACGGTATTAAACTGCTCTTCCCTCGGCTAAATTTCCATATTCTCCTGTCATAGGTCTTGACAAGAGGGTTGGTGGAAGGATATATTTTTATGGTTATTTTCCAGGAGAAAATCTAACTATGAAAAGCTATACAGCCCGTGCAGGGGAAGTTCCCAGGCTGTGGTACGTGGTGGATGCCCAGGGGAAGGTCTTAGGCCGCCTGGCCAGCCGCATTGCCATGGTGCTCCGGGGTAAGAATAAACCCACCTTTACCCCGCATATGGATACGGGAGATTTCGTGGTAGTGGTGAACGCCGCCCAGGTGCAGCTCACCGGCAGGAAATTGGACAACAAGATGTACTACCGGCATTCCGGCTTCACGGGGGGGCTGAAGACCGTCTCCGCCCGGGGTCTGTTGCAGAAGAAACCCACGGACCTCCTGCGCCACGCGGTGCGGGGGATGTTGCCGAAGAACAGCCTGGGCCGGCAATTGCTCAAAAAATTAAAGATTTACCCCGGTGGTGAACATCCCCACCAGGCGCAAGAACCAGTCGCCTTGACTTGGGAGGATTAATGGCGGAGCTCTCCACCATCCATGCCACCGGCAAACGCAAGACCGCGATAGCCCGGGTCTATATGCGCCCCGGCAGCGGCCGCATCACCGTGAATCACCGGAATTTCGAAGAGTACTTTCCCATGGAGACCACCCGCAACCTGGTGCGCACCCCCTTGCAGTTGGTGAACATCGGGGCCGACCTGGACATTTTGGTCAATGTCCGGGGCGGGGGCATCGAGGGACAGGCCGGGGCCGTGAAGCACGCCTTGAGCCGGGCCCTGGTGGAACTCAACCCGGAGTTGCGCGCCGTCCTCAAGAAGGCCGGTCTCCTGACCCGGGATGCCCGCATCAAAGAGCGCAAGAAATACGGGCGCCGGGGCGCGCGGCGAGGCTGCCAGTACTCTAAGCGTTAAGAGCCGGTTTTCGTTTTTCTGTTTGGGGAAACCTCATGAAAAGCTATTCTCCTCCTGGCTGGAAGGCGGGTAAGGAGAATAGCTTTATCATCTTATAGTCCCCTGATATTCAACGCTGAAAGCCGAAAAAAGGCTAAACCCACATATGAATAAGATCAAAGTCGCAGTCATCGGAGCCTCCGGTTATGCCGGGCTGGAATTGGTGCGGCTTCTGGTCCGCCATCCCGGCTGCGACCTGGCGGCCCTCACCTCTCTGGAATACCCGGGCCTTCCCTTCGCCCAGGTGTTTCCGGCCCTGGCCGGCATCGTGCCGCTCTCTTTCAGCGACGCCACCCCAAAGGAGATCGCGGCCCAGGCCGAAGTGGTCTTCACCGCGGTGCCCCACCAGGCCGCCATGGGCATGATCCCCGGTTTCCTGGAGCGGGGGTGCAAGGTGGTGGACCTGAGCGCGGATTTCCGCTTCCGGGAGGTGGGCCTTTATGAGAAGTGGTATCAGGCCCATACGGCTCCGGAGTTGTTAGCGGAGGCGGTTTACGGCCTTCCGGAACTGCACCGGGATGAGGTGCGCCGGACCCGCTTAGTGGGCAACCCCGGCTGTTATCCCACCTGCGTCATCCTGGGGCTGGCCCCCCTGGCCAAGGCCGGTCTGCTCCAACCCGATTCGGTGATTGCCGATTGCAAATCCGGGGCGAGCGGCGCCGGGCGCCAGGCCCAGCTGGGCATCACCTTCTGCGAAGTCAACGACGGCTTCCGGGCCTACAAGGTGCTGGAGCACCGGCACACCCCGGAGATGGAGCAGGAGCTGAGCGGGCTCGCCGGAACGCCGGTTAAGGTCACCTTTACCCCGCACCTGGTTCCCATGAGCCGGGGCATCCTGGGAACGCTTTACGCCAACCTGACGGAGCCCCGGTCGGAAGATGAACTCCGGGAACTCTACCGGCAGTTTTATCAAGGCCACCCCTTTGTGCGCCTCCACCGGCCGGGGAGTCTGCCGGATACCCGGGACGTGCGAGGCGCGAATTTTTGCGACCTGGCCCTGCGGGTGGACCGGGAAGGACGCCGGGTCATCGTCATCTCGGTCATCGACAACCTTAATAAGGGCGCGGCGGGCCAGGCGGTGCAGAACTTCAACCTGATGTGCGGCTTTCCTGAGACTATGGGGTTGGAAACGCCGCCGTTTGTGCCTTAGTGGCAGCTTTCAGCAGTTAGCTATCAGCTAATACCAATTTTTGATATTATTCTGTAGGGGCGAACCTTGTGTTCGCCGCCATTTAAGGGCGAACACAAGGTTCGCCCCTACTTTTTTAATGCTTTTTAATTGAGGTTCTTGCAAAAATGTTTGTTTTGTCATCCTGAACGAAGTGAAGGATCTCAACCCCTTATAAATACGAGATTCTTCGCTTCGCTCAGAATGACAATTCTGGGCAAAGGTGAATTTTGCAAGAGCCTCAATTGTTAATTAGTTTAAAAAACAGTCACTTCTGATCTTTCCGCATTTCTTCTTCAGGCAATGGCTGAGTTTGGAAATTTGGAAATATGAATGGAAAAAAGCTGATAGCTGGCTGCTGAAAGCTGACCGCTACTAATGAGAAACATCCGTCTGCTGCTAGAATATGATGGGACCCGCTACCACGGCTGGCAAAGGCAGAAAAATGCCCTGAGTATTCAAGAAGTAATTGAGACCTTGCTGGCGCGCCTTACCGGAGACGCAGTGAAGCTCCACGGCTCCGGCCGCACCGACGCGGGAGTCCATGCCCTGGGGCAGATAGCCAATTTTCATACCTTAAGCCATATTCCCTTAAAAGCCTTTCACGCGGGGCTCAATTCCCTGCTGCCTCCCGATATTGCCGTGCTGGAGGCTGCTGAAGTTCCCCCGGAGTTCCACGCCCGGAAATCCGCCCGGGCCAAGACCTACGAATACCGCATCCTGAACCGGGCTAACCGCTCGCCGCTGCATCATCATTACGGCTGGTGGATTGCCGCGAGGTTGGATTTGGACGCCATGGCCGCGGCCGCGGCGCTACTCCCGGGGGAGCACGATTTTTCGGCTTTTAGGGGCTCAGGCAGCGGCAACCGAAACCCGGTGCGGCAGATTTCCGCGGCCCGGTGGCAAACCCACCCCGGGGGTTGGCTGCGCTTTACCGTCACCGCCAACGGCTTCTTAAGGGGCATGGTGCGCTCCCTGGTGGGCACCATGGTGGAGGTGGGCAAGGGGAAATGGTCTCCGGATAAGCTGAACGACCTGCTCCTCACCGGAGAGCGCTCCCTGGCCGGCCCCACCGCCCCCCCCCAGGGGCTGTATCTGGTGGAAGTGGTTTACTGATAGTTTTCTGTTTTCTGTTTCCTGTTTTCTGTTAAGAGTAATTCAAAAAGGAGATTTTGTCGTTGCGGGTGAGGCTTTTGCAAAAGTCTTTTGGGAAAGGGGGCCAGGGGCCAGTAGCACAGGCGTCTCGCCTGTGGACCTTAGCCCCCTCCCCCCAACCCTTATACCAATTCGTTATCAAACGTAATTTTGGTCGTAGGGGCGAATCTTGTATTCGCCCTAAATTAGTGGGCGAACACAAGGTTCGCCCCTACAAAGGATGGATAAATTTTCGAGTTTTCCGGATGGTCACTGATTCGCACAGATTTTATGAACCTACTGAGGAGACTTGAAACTTCAGTGAAGCGACTAACAAATTAGATACCTCCCAAATAAACGTCGAACGGTTTAAACTTAATTTCTTTTACCGAAAACCGAAAACCGAAAACGGAGTTTTATATGGAAGAAATCATCAAAGCCATTGAGCTGGCCATCGCCCATGAGTTGGAGGCCCGGAAGGGTTACCTGGCCCTGGCCGGGAAGACCGACGATGCGGAATTGAAAAGCCTGCTCCGGGAGATCGCCGCCGAAGAAGCCCACCACGAAGCCACCCTGCGGAGCCGCCTACGCCTCTATGAGGAGAAACACCTGCTCCGGGACACCATCTCCCGCTACGTCAGCCCGGAGATGTGCGAGGAAATCCTGAAAAATCCGGGCTTGCTGCAATTGGGGGGCCGCCGTCAAAAGGTCACGGTGCTCTTTACGGACATCAAAAATTTCACCTCCATGTCCGAAAAAATGGAACCGGAAAGGGTAGTGGAAGTGCTCAATGACTTCTTCACAGAGATGGTGGACCTGGTCTTCGCGCATCAAGGGACCTTGGATAAATTCGTGGGAGACGCCTTGATGGCGGTGTTCGGGGTGCCGGTGGCAATTCCCCAGGCCGCGTCCCAGGCGGTGGCCTGCGCCCAGGCCATGCACCGGCGCTTGGGGGAGATGCAGGCCCAGGGGCGCACCCCCATCCAAGGCATGCGCATCGGCATCAACACCGGGGAGGCCATTGTGGGCAATATCGGCTCCCACAAGCGCATGGATTTCACCGTTGTCGGCGACGCGGTGAATGTCGCAGCCCGGCTCCAGGAACTGGCCAAGGAGCTGGAGGCCGACACCCTGGTGAGCGACGCCACCCGCCGGGAAGTGGAAGGGCAATTTCATTTTTCCCCGGCGCCGCCCCAGGTTTTGCGGGGCCGCCGGGAGAGCACCGCGGTCTTTCGGCTGGCGGCTCCTTCCCAGGACTGACCGGGCTGAATTATCCTTTTCGAGATAAAAATAGTTCGTGAAAAAATTATTGACAACGGGCGAAATATGGAATAAATTGGGATTCTGGATGATATGTGAATTTTTTCACATTTATGTTCAACCACTTGCCGTTTCGACTCGAAACTTAATCCCGAGGAGGAAGATAGATGGCTTTAGTAAACCCCCATGGTAAAGAGAAAAAGTTAAAACCCTTATTGCTTTCCCCAGCCCAGATCGCCGAAGAGAAAAAACGGGCTAAGGAATTGACCGTGGTCACCATGACCTCCCGGGAAACGGCCGACCTCATCATGATGGGCATCGGCGGGTTCACTCCCCTGAACGGCTTCATGGGGCACGATGATTGGAAAGGCTCCTGCAGCGATGCGATGAAGTTGACCGACGGCACCTTCTGGCCCATCCCGGTCACCATGTCCGTCAACCAGGGCAAGGCCGATTCCATCAAGATCGGCCAGGAAGTCCTGCTGGTGGACGAAGAAACCGAAGAGATGATGGGGACCATGAAGGTTACCGAGAAGTACAAGATCGACAAAACCTGGGAGTGCAAACAGGTCTTCACCACCGATGACAAGGACCACCCGGGCGTGCAGATGGTCATGGCCCAGGAAGAAGTCAATCTGGCGGGCACCGTGAAGGTCTGGAGTGAAGGCCCCTTCCCGAAACAGTATCCCGGCCTCTACATGCGGCCCTGGGAAACCCGGAAGATGTTTGAAGACAAGGGCTGGGAAACCATCGCGGCCCTGCAGCTCCGGAACCCCATGCACCGCTCCCACGAGTACCTGGCCAAGATCGCCATCGAAGTGTGCGACGGCATCTTGATCCACCAGCTCCTGGGCAAACTGAAACCCGGCGACATCCCGGCGGAAGTGCGCACCGATGCCATCAACGTCCTCACCCAGTATTACTTCGTGAAAGACACCAGTATCCAGTCCGGCTATCCCCTGGATATGCGCTACGCCGGTCCCCGGGAGGCCTTGTTCCATGCGGTGTTCCGCCAGAACTTCGGCTGCTCCCACCTCATCGTGGGCCGTGACCACGCGGGCGTGGGCGAGTACTACGGCCCCTTCGACGCCCAGAAGATCTTCCTCCAGATTCCCAAAGACGCTCTGGAGCTCAAACCCCTGAACATCGACTGGACCTTCTACTGCTTCAAGTGCGACGGCATGGCCTCCATGCGCACCTGCTGCCACGGCAAGGAAGACCGTCTGATGTTGAGCGGCACCATGCTGCGCAAGATGCTCTCCGAAGACATGGAAGTGCCGGATCACTTCAGCCGTCCCGAAGTGCTGACCGTCCTCCGCAAGTACTACCGTAGCCTCACCGAGAAGGTGGAAGTCAAGGTTCACGGTTTTGCCACCGGCGCCATTTCGGAGAAAAAGTAACCGGCAACCCCGGCATCAAATATCCGTCCTCAAGGGGATATGTTAATAACCATGCAGGAGGTGGAAGCCTTCCCAAGGCTTCCACCTGGATTTAAGGTTAAAAGTCCTATTTAACCCAAGTTTAGGAGGTTTTAAACATGCCGAGTTTTGTAATCGTGGAAAAATGTGACGGCTGCAAAGCCCTGGACAAGA
>CAZUBT010000069.1:0-18305 GCA_964618815.1 uncultured Desulfobacterales bacterium
GTGCCGGCTCCTTTGTTAATATACAAGGGGCGAACCTTGTGTTCGCCTATCATTCAGGGCGAACACAAGGTTCGCCCCTAAAAAATACACCTTTGATGGCGAATTGGTATCAGTCTTTGGGAGTTATAAGATTCTTCGGTTGGCTGGGAATGACAGAGGAAAGCATTGCCATAGTTTTTTGAAAGATTAAAGAGCCTCTTGCAAAATTGCCCATAGCTGGTGTCGTGTCCCAGAAATACCTTGCATTAAGGAATTTGCTGTTTCCCCTCCCCCTTGAGGGGGGAGGGTCAGGGTGGGGGTGATATTTTTACTGTCATTCCTTAATAATATCACCCTCCCCCCAACCCCCTCCCCTCAAGGGAGGGGGAGTTTTAGGGCCAAAACATTGTCAAGGTGGTCGTGGGACATAATACTAGATGCTATTTCAAAATCTGGGTTTTGTCATCCTGAACGTAGTGAAGGACCTCAACCTTTTTAAAATACAAGATTCTTCGCTGCGCTCAGAATGACATATCAGGGCAAACTAAGATTTTGAAATAGTCTTAGTGAATTTTGCAAGAGGCTCTAAAGGAATAAATATATCTTAGCATAAAAGTTCGGGAGGCGCTTATGTGGGTAGGCGCGGTGCAGCTCAATTCCACGCCGGATATGGAGGCCAATTTAATCCGGGCCAGGGCCCTGGTTACGGAGGCCGCGGGCCGGGCCCGGTTGGTGGCCTTGCCGGAGCATTTCGCCTGCTACGGCTCTGATGAGGCGGTGTCGGCCGCGGCCCAGCCCGTGGATGGGCCGCTGGTGGCGGAATTTCAAGAACTGGCCCAAAAACTGGGGATTTTCCTGCTCTTGGGATCATTCCCGGAGCAGGCCGTCAAAGGAGATCGGCCTTATAACACCAGCCTGCTCTTAGGACCCCGGGGGCAGATCCTGGCCCATTACCGCAAGATGCACCTGTTCGACGTGGAGTGGGCGGGGGTCCCGGCTTATAAGGAATCCCAATTCGTGCAGCCGGGGAGCGAAGTGGTGGCGGTTCCTCTGCCGGGGACGCCCTTTACCGCAGGGCTGGCCGTCTGCTATGACCTGCGGTTTCCCGAACTCTTCCGGGCCTTGTCGGCCAAAGGCGCGGACCTCCTGTTAGTGCCCGCGGCCTTCACCCGCACCACCGGCCCCCACCACTGGGAGGTTTTGCTTCGGGCCCGGGCCATTGAAAACCAGGCGTATGTGGTGGCCCCGGCCCAATGGGGCAAGCATGCCCCGGGGCGGCACACTTACGGCCATTCCCTCATCGTGGACCCCTGGGGCGCCGTCCTGGCCCAGGCCCCCGACGGGGAAGGGGTCATCTACGCCGAACTGGACCATGCCCGCCTGACCCGCTTGCGCCGGGAGTTTCCCTGCCTGCGGCATCGTTGTCTTTAAGAGGATTGAACCTTGAAATACGGTGCGTAGTGCCCTCCTGCGCCGGGAAGGACTTTATTCCTCCCATCTCACCACCAGGCGGAGGCCGCGAGAGGCCGGGGCGATATTCTTTTATATAGGGCGGCCCATGGCCGCCGTTCTTTTTACGGCGGCCATGGGCCGCCCTATGAAACTGCCTTGAAAAGTTTCGAGTTTTGAGTCGTGGGGCGGGCCTCCGTGCCCGCCAAAGTAGGGTGCGTCTTACGCACCATTTTTGTTTTAGCCCGCCAACCATGGATGGTGCGTGGAACGCACCCTACATGACTGTGGAAACCTAAGAAACCGGATTCTTCCCCCCGGGTCGAGCCCCGGCGGCCACCGGCATAAAACCCGCAAGACCGGGGCATGGTCAGGGTTTTTTCCCGTCAGCCTTCCCGGCTTTCAGGGGTTGCTCAATCTGCGCAATGAGTCTGTCCGTCTTTTGAATATCTTCCAGGGCGCGGTCGCCGAAGGTCGCGAAGTTGCGCCGGGCGGCCCGGGCGTACTCCAGGGCATCCTGAAAGCGGCCGGCTTCGGTCAGGGCCACGGCCATGTTAAAGCGCGTTGCGCCAGCGTTATATACATCGCCGGCCTGTTCATAATAGCCAATAGCGTTGCGATAATGGGGCAGGGCGTGGTCCAGATCGCCCGCCTCACCGTAAGTGTTGCCCAGGGCATTGTGGGCCACGGCCAGAGAAGATACCGCGTCGGCAGGAAGCAGGGTCAGGGCCTGAAAAAAATTCTCTGCCGCGGTGTTGAAGTGAACCAGCAGAGTGTCGTATGGTTCTCTGGCTTGTCGGGCATCGCGACAGCGAACTAGGGCCACAATCCCCAATTGACTGTAACACTTGCCACGCCCTAACCGATCCTGTTCCGGGTGCAATTCCAGACTGCGCCTGTACCAATGCTCGGCCTGGGTAAGAACTCGCAACCCTTGCAGGTCTTTGTAAGCATGGCCCAGGTTGGCGGCGCAAATAGCAGCTGCGGCCCGGTCACCGATCTGCTCAGATAACGATAATGCCTCCTCATAATTCTTAACACAATCTATTTGACCGATTTCCAGCTGAATCCGACCCAGTTCATGTAAGGATGCCCCCAGTGACCGAATTTCATTGTGTCCCCTGTCGTCCAGTTCTTCCCGGGGCCGGGTCAGGGCCGGGGCGGCCCGTCTGCGGTTCCAGGCTACGCGCAGGCCTTGTAGGCGTTCGGCCTTGGGCCAGTGCCGTTCTGCCATGGCCAGCTGCACCCGATATTCGGTGACCAGATTCCAGTATTCTTCCCGGCCCGGCCGTGGCCCATCGCTGGCCGGGTCCACCAAGTCTGGTATGACCTCTTGGACCAGCCGGGCCCATTCCAGCCGGCGGCCAGTGTGATCATAAAGGGCATTCAACCCCTGCATCGTGCCGCTCACCGCATCCCACCACTGGTTGCCCCCTGCGTCGTCCAACGCCGCCTGGCGGGCGTAGGTCAGGGCCAGACGCCGGGCCTGAAACAGGGTGGCCTCCTCCGCCGTCAATGCCTGGATCACCCCGCGGTGGCCGTCAATATATTGATCGTGATAATAGTCCCCCAACCAGCCCACGGCCCGGACCAAGGCCAGGGTGGCCCTCTCTGCCGCTTCCCCTGGAAAGGATTGGCTGAACAGCCGCCGGAAAAACCAGGGCAGGGCCGGATGGATAGTATAATAACCGCGGCCGTGGGCGGTCAGCAGACCCACTTCCGCTGCCCGATCCAGCAGGACCATACCTGCCCCCCGGGTCAGGCCCTGCATCTCCGGCAAATTCCCACCCTCTGGTTCTCTCATAAACCGGAGCACATCCACATTCACAAACCCCTGGAACAGGTGCAAGAGGGCCAGCACCCCCCGCTCCGCGGCGCTGAAGGCATGCTCAAAACCATAATTGAGGGAAGCGCCTAAAGAGCGGTCCCGGCCTTCCGAGGCCTCGTCGGCAAAGGCGGCTTCTCCGGCCCGCAGCCGGGCCACAAAGGCTTCTATCTGCTTCCTGGTCCGCAAACCGTCCCGAAGGGCCTGGCCCACCAGCACCGTGATGGTCAGGGGGTTGCCCTGGGAAAATTGCAGCAGCGGCCGCCAGTCCTCCACCTCGGTGAGCCGCCGCCCATGCTTCTCGGCCAGGGCCCGGCTGAGCTGCACCCGCTCCGGCATCCTCAGGGGCGGCACCTGAATGCGGGCCGGGAGGTCCCCTAGCCAGCCCCGCTCCTCCCGGCGGGAGGTGAGCAAGAATTTGGCCCCGGTCTCCCGGGCCTCCCGCAAGAAGTCCACCAACTCCTGTTGCTCGGCCTCGCTCCAGGCCGAGGGGGTACCCGCGGGGAAACCCGCTACCGGTTCCACGTTGTCCCAGATCCACAGCACCGGGACCTGGCGCAGCACCTGCAAGGCAACGTGACGCCGTTCAGTATCCGGTAAGGCCAACCAGTTTTTGCCTGCCTGTTCTAATGCCCCGCCAAAGACTTTTCCAATCTTATCCAAGAGCCGGGCCAGGGGCAGATGCCGGGTGAACTCCGTGAAGAGCACCGGGCCTTCCACCCCCCCGGTGAGGGCGTACCAGCGGGCAAACTCGGCGGCGGTGGCCGTCTTGCCGCTGCCGGCATAAGCGTGCAGCAGGACTACCGCCTGGGTGTCAAAGGCCCGGTCCAGGGCCAGCAAGGTTTCATCCCGGCCGAAGAAGCCCGCGTCCGGACTTTTCGGCAACTGGGGATCGAGTCGGCCCCGAGATGGAGTGGCCTGGCCCTCCGTCAGGGTAATCTTCAGCTTCTTTTTGGCGGGCCGGCGGCGAAAGGCGATGGGCGCGGCTTCATACACCACCGGCACCGGCCAATCCTGCAAGGGCAGAGGACCATAAGGAACATCACGAAGCCGATTATCATTCAGTTGCTTGCGCCCTAGGGTCACGGCCTGGCCCAGCGTCTGCCCCTGGGCCAGGGAGGCATAGAGGTCGGCGACAAACTGGGCGGCGGTGACCACATAGACGCTGTAGCGCATGCCCACCACCCCCACCGCGCCCGCGTCCATCACCTCCTGGGCCAGGGAACCGAAGGCCCGCACCTGGGTATGGGGGTCGGCCTGGGCCGCGTCGGGCTCGGCGGGGGCTTCGGCATGGGCCGAACGGCAGGCATTGAGCACCAGCACCGGGACGCCGGTTTCCATCAGTAGCTTACCAATTTCCTGCCCATCCACCAGGCGGAAATTGAGTTCGGTTTGAGGGTTCTCAAACAGCAAATAGCCGTGGCGGCCCGGCTGCGGGGTTTTGGGGTAGACGGCCTGGGGGGTGTAGCGCGTCGGGTCCCCACGCAGCAATGCCGCCAGACGTCTCATGGCTTCTTCGTCCGTCCTAGCCTGCCACTCTTTGAATAATTGCTCCAGGTCGAGATAGTCGCCGTGGCCGTCAAAATGCAGGATATGGTAAGGTTGCCCCTGATCATAGGACGCTCGCAGCATCTGGCCCAGCCGCTCAAAGGTGGGCGGGCGCAAGACATCCAGATGCAGCGCTTCCCGGGCCGCGGGGTCCAGCCCTTTGATGAGGCGGCTGGCCACGGAGCGGAAGGGCACGTCGTCGCCGCCGCCAGGACGACAGATGGCCAGCAGGATGCGGATGGGGCCAGTGGAAGTGGGGGGAAGCTCCGGGCATTGGCCGGGCTGAGGATGGGAGCGCACAAAGGACCGGGCCCTCAAGGCCAGGATGGTTTCGGTTTTGGGATCGCGGATAAGTTCCCAGGGGATGAGGGTGGATTCCCTAACCTCGGTGACTATTTCTACCCGGGTGTCTTTAAGATGTTTGCGGAGGGTGGCCCATAAATCCCGGGCGTCGTCATTGGCTTGAAATATCGCCTTGAAAAGCTCTGTCCCGATTTCTGCTAAGCGTTGCTCAATGCGCGCCGCGATCCTGGGCGCGGGGTCATGGGGATTTTGCAGATAGTCTTCGAGATACCAGCGCAGGTCTTCCTGGTCCTGGGGAGTGAGTTGGAAACTAGAGGCGGCGGTAGCTGTTTGTCGGGGCAGACCTTCGCCTTCCAGGGCCACCTCGACGCGGTATCTATCCTGGACTTCCGTGAATTGCGTGAGGCGGAGCGTGTACATGTTTTTTTCGGGAGAGATTTAATTTTATTTTAATATTTACCTCATAGCTTATAAGTTCCTTAAAGAAAAGCCCTTTATTAAACCTTCTTCTCCCACCTGAGCAAATCCGTGACCTCCGCTAAGGTACGCCCCTCTTTGATTTCTTCTCTAATCCTATTCTCTTTTTCCAGGACGTCCATGGCCCGGTTGGCGTATTCCACCGCGATTTTTTGGGGGAGCACGGTGACGCCGTCGTCGTCGCCCAAGAGCCAGTCGCCGGTCTCCACCTTGACGTTGCCCATGCGGATGGGGACGCCGATTTCGCCGAAGCCCCGGGGTTCCCCGGCGTTGGGCATGATTAAGCGGGAGAAGGCGGGAAAGCCCAGCTTGATGATGTCGCCGGAATCCCGCAGCGCGCCGTCGATGACCACCCCGGCCAGCCCTTTCTGGATGGCCGAATGGGTGGCCAGTTCCCCCCAGATGGCGGGTCCTAAGCCCCCCACGTCGATGACCAGGACGTCCCCCGGCTGGGCCAGGTCAATGGCCTCCACCGGCTTGGCCCAATCTCCGGGATAGGTGCGCACCGTCAAGGCCCGGCCCACCATGCGGATGCCTGGAAACAGGGGTCTGATGCCTTGCAGCGCCCCGCCCCGGTGCAGGGCGTCGGAGAGGTTGGCCGCGGAGACCATCTCCAGGACGCCGCGAATTTCTGCTTCACCGGCCCGCTTGAACAGCGTGGTGGCGATTACCACCCCTTCATCCAGAGCCCGGCGGATCTCCCGGGTGGCCTGGGCCGGGTCCTTGGCCTTGGTGATGGCCCCCCCCACGATGACGTACGCGGCCCCGTGGGCCACGGCCTGGGCCGCGGTTTCGGAGTTGATGCCCCCGGCCACGCCCACGGGGATGTTCACCGCCTGGGACACCGCCAGCAGGGTGGCGAAGGGGTCTTGGCCCCGCATCTGCTCGTCAATGGCCACGTGCACGGAGATGTAGTCCGCGCCCAATTCCTCCACCCGTTTGGCCCGGGCCACGGGATCGGCCACGGCAATCAGGTCCACCACGATGCGGGCCCCGTAGTTTTTGCCCGCCATGATGCACTCTTCAATGGTGGCGTCCGCGGCGCTCCCCAGGACGTCGATGAGGCTGGCCCCGGCCTTGGCCGCGGCCTCCACCTCGATGCGCCCCGCGTCCATGATCTTCATGTCCGCGACAATGACCTTGCCGGGGAACCGGCGCTTCAATTCCCGTACCGCGTCCAGCCCTTCGCTCTTGATGAGGGGAGTTCCGGCTTCAACCCAGTCCACCCCGGCAGGCACGGCCAACTCGGCCACGTGCAGAGCCCGGTGGAGGTCCACGAAGTCTAAAGCTAATTGGAGGATGGCAGCCATTTATTTATTTCCTTGATGAGTTCCTAAAAATCTTTTTTTATTCCCCAGGGGAAGTGGGAATTAAGAGGACGGGAAAAAGAAAGAAACGGAGACACGGAGACCCGGAGACACGGGGAGAAGAAAGAAGCGGGGACACGGAGACACGGAGACACGGGGAAAAGGAATAAACATGAGCTTTCTTCCGAAACTACCAAATTTTCGGCGGAATTGGTAGGGGCACGGCTTGCCGTGCCCGAAAAACGAGGCACGCAAGGGCGCAGGCTAAAGCCTGCGCCTGCACCGGCTGGAAGCCGGTGCCACCGGGTTTGCTGGAGGAAGCAATTAATGCCTTTGGAGGCTAACAATGAATTTTGCAAGAGCCTCATCAGAGAGTTCACTATTCCCCGTCTCTCCGCCTCTTGCTCTTCCCCGCTTCTTTCTTTTCTCCGCGTCTCCGTGTCCCCGTGTCTCCGCGTCCTTCTTCTCCCCGTGTCCCCGTGTCTCCGTTTCCCCGCTTCTTTCTTTCCCCCGTTTCTCCGTGTCTTTCCTTCATCACTCCAAGTCCGTATGCCGCGCCAGCACCTCCCCTTGATCCCGCCCCGAGTGTGACTGGTAGAGGATGAGAACCACGGCTTCCAGGAAGAGGAAAGTGGCCTGTTCGAACAGGCTGCCGGGGCATTGGGCCGAGTGCGGCTCCTGGACCAGGGTGAGTTTGGTGGTGCCGGGGATGATGATGGATACCTGGGCCTCCCCGCCGATGGTGGAAGAGGCGTTGGCGGTCAGGGCCAGGGTGCGGGCGCCCACGGCGTTGGCCCGGCGGAGGATTTCCCGGGGCTGGGCCGTCTCCCCGGAGCCGGACATGACAATCAAGAGATCTCCGGGGCGGATGCGGGGGGTAATGGTTTCTCCCACCACATAGACGGAAAAGCCCAGGTGCATCAGCCGCATGAGGAAACCGCGCAGGATATAGCCCGAGCGGCCCGTGGCGCAGCCGAAGATGCGAGGCGCGGCCTCCAGCTCCTTGATCAGGGTCTCGGCCATCTCCGGGGTGAGTTGGGCCAGCACGCCGGTCAACTCTCCCCGCATCTGGTCCAATGCCTCGGAAAAATTCGACATCTGCGGAGACCTGGAAAAAGAAGCCTCCCGGTGAACAAGCGGAAGGCTCATAGCTTCCCTCCCTTCACAGTCTCAGTCCAAAATCGGTTTTGGATCCAAGCTTCCAAATTTTGGAGGAATCAATCATTTCCCTAACATAAAATGAGAGGAAATGCCAGAAATCTTCTTGTTAGGGATAATTTCTGTCCTGAGGCGGATCTATCCGGGGACTTAAATTTTCCCGGGCCCCAGGGAAAACTCTTGCATAGCGGGAGAATGTCATTACCTTAGAGATACAACCTCGGACGGCCCAAAGACCTTTTTGGAAGAGAGGGACCTATATGGGAAGATATGAGGACAGCAAGAAGTGGAGCGGGGAGAAGGGGAAGAAATTCGGCCATACCGGACGCGTGGACCCTTATCAGCCGGAGGAAGGCCAGGAGGCCTCCCTGTGCACCAGTTGTAACGCCCTATACCAGAGCAAGAGATGGTTCGTGGATGAAAAGCTGGCCCGCACCTTGGCTGGCACCGATAAGGTGAAGGAAATAATTTGCCCCACCTGCCGCAAGATTAAAGACAAGTATGCGGAAGGCATCCTCACCCTGACCGGCGAATTTATCAAAGAGCGGAAAGAGGAGATCGTCATCCTGCTGAAAAACGAAGCCGCCCGGGTGGGCAAGCGCAGCGTGGAGGACCGCATCATCCAGATGACCGAAGAGGGCAAGGACAAACTGGTGATCGAAACCACCACGGAGAAGCTGGCCCAGCGCCTGGGCAAGGCGGTGTACCGGGCCTATAAGGGGGAACTTCACATTCGCTGGGCGGAGGGTAACAAGTTCGTCAGGGTGAATTGGTCGCGTTAAAAGCCTTAACCACCAAGACACAAAGGGCACAAAGGTTCACAAAGGAAATGGTTTTTAGGGTGGGCGGGACCCAACCTAAATTTTTTTCTGTGTGCTCCTTTGTGTTCTTTGTGTCTCTGTGGTTAAGAAATCTTTTCCTCTTCCACCAGCACCAGGTTGACATGCCGCCGTTTGATGTCCACTGCGGCCACCTTCACCTGCACGGTGTCGCCTAAATGAAAGATCCGCTGGGTGCGGCGGCCCACCAGGCGCATGCGGGCTTCGTCGAACTTGTAATAGTCGTTGGGCAAATCCACCAGGCGCACCAGGCCCTCGGCGTACATCTCATTGAGGGCCACGAAAAATCCGAAGGCATTGACCCCGGTGATGCGCCCGGAAAATTCCTCTCCCACCCGGTGAGCCAGGCAGCGCACCTGCATGCGGGACAGCATCTCCCGTTCCGCTTCAATGGCCTTCCGTTCCCGCTCCGACAGATGCCGGGCCTGGGCCGCCAAATCTTCCGGTTCCACGGAAAAGGGAGGGCGCTTGCCTGCGAGCTTGGCCAGCAGCAGCCGGTGCACCTGGAGGTCCGGATAGCGCCGGATGGGGGAAGTGAAGTGGGTGTACCACTCGGAGGCCAAGCCGTAGTGCCCCAGGTTTTCCCCGGCGTAGCGGGCCTGCTTCAAAGAGCGCAGGAGCATGAGCTGGACCATGGGGGCATAGGGGGTTTGCTGCACCTCTTCCAGGAATCCCTTGAGGGCCCGGGGATTGCGGTGGGCCTCCTTGGGCAGGTTCAGTCCCAGGTGCTTTAGAAAGGTGCGAAACACGGCCATCTTTTCTGCATCGGGCCGTTCGTGCACCCTGAACAGGGACGGCTCGCCGATGTATTCGGACACCGCCTCGTTGGCCGCGATCATGAATTCTTCGATGAGCTGGTGGGAGACCAAGGAATCCACCCGGCGGATTTCTGCGGGCCAGCCCTTGTCGTCCAGCACCACCTCCGCCTCGGGGATGCTCAGGAGCAGGCTGCCTCGCTCTCCCCGGCGCTCTCTAAGAAGCCGGCAAAGGTCCGACATGTGCTGGAGCATTTTCAAGAAGGGGCGATATTGGCTGCGAAGCTTACGGTTATCCTCGGTAAGCAGGGAGTGCACAATGTGGTAAGTGAGGCGGGCGTGGTTGCGGATCACTGCCCGGGAAAACTCCTGGCTCTTCAGGCGCCCCGTGCGGTCGAAGTGGAGGATGGCGCACACCGCCAGACGGTCCTCTCCGGGAATGAGGCTGCAAATATCGGTGGCCAGCCGCTCCGGGAGCATGTGCACGGCGCGTTGGGGAAAATAGGCGCTGGTGCCCCGACGCCTGGCTTCCTCATCCAAAACGGAGCCCACGGCCACATAATGACTCACGTCGGCAATGGCCACGTACAGGGTGAAACTGCCCCCGGGCTTTTTCACCACGCAGACCCCGTCGTCGAAGTCCCGGGCGGTTTCGCCGTCGATGGTTATCAGGGGTAGGGAGCGCAGGTCCAGGCGGCCGGCCAGGGTCTGGGGCGAGAGGTCCGGGGAGATCTTGGCGGCTTCGGCCAGCACTTCCGGAGCGAACTCATCGGCCAGGCCGTATTTTAAAATCACCAGCCGGGTCTGGACCGCCGCGTCTTCCATGGCCCCCAAGACTTCCAGAATCGTGCCCTGGGGATTCAGATGGGCGGTGGGGTAGGTGGTCACCGCAGCCCGCACCACCTGCCCGAGAGTGGCGCCATTGAGTTGTTCCCGGGGAATCACCAGATTGAACAACTGGCGCTCCTCTTCCGGCTCCACGTAGTAGATGTCGTTGGCCTGGCCCAGGAGGCCCAGGACCTCCTGAATCCGGCGCTCCAGGATGCGGATGACCCGCCCTTCCCGGCGGCGGCCCCGGGTGGCTTCGATGCGCGCCACCACCCGGTCGCCGTGCCAGGCGTTATTGAGATTGGCCGCGGTGAGGTAAATGTCCCGGCCGCCGCCCTCGGGGGTGACGAAGCCGAAGCCGTCGGGGTGCACCGAGAGGTCCCCGGCCACCAAATTCATGCGCTGCGCCAGGCCGTAGCGGCCCCCTTTCAGGACCACCAGTTCCCCCCGGTTGACCAATTCCTCCAATACCCGGTCCACCTGGGGAGCACGGGCCGCATCGGTATTCAGCAGTTGGTGTAGTTCCGCCGGCAGCAGCGGCCGCGAGGCCTGTTGGAAGACGTGCATGATCCGGCTCTCTTCCGAGGGCCGCTTTTTCTTATGCTTTCTTGGGCTCATTTATGATCCTGTAAAATTATTATAATTTTTACCACAGAGGCACTGAGGACACAAAGGTACATATAAAAAAAGGTGCGCAGTGCGCACCCTACAGATAATCACTCCGGATTCTTCATATTCTAGTTATTATATCACAGAGGCCCAAAAACATAAACCTTAATGATCGGGAGGGCAAAACGAATTATGAAAATGGCCTGAAACCATGGGGGGCTGGGCAAAAGCGACCTACCCGCCCTTAATTCGGAAAAAGCTTCCTTGATGCCACCCGCTTAATATTTTTCAATTATTGGCAGGTATATGGATATGAAGGAATTTATTCTTATAATTATGGAAAACGGCAATGAAAATTGACCCCTGGCCGGATTTTTCGGTTCCAGCCGGACCTAGGCGCCTAAAACCAGTTGGCTAGACCTTGTTCTTTTGAGATAATTATAATTAGATATTCATTTAGAGGAGAGCTTGCATGAAACCGGCATCTGAAATGGACGCCCTGCGGCAGCAGCTTCCATCCATCACCCCGGGAAAATCTTCGGGCCTGCCGGACGCGGAGTTCGACCGGCTTAGGCGGCAGCTTCCCTATCACCGACTTCGGCAGGTGAAAAAAGAGAAAGTGCTGCCCATGGATTGGCAGACGGAGTTGGAACGCTTCGACGCCGGGGAACTCTTTGCCTTTGACCTGGCCGGCATCCCGGAAAAGATGTTGGAGGCCGTGCGCAAACGCCAGGAAGTGCTCATGGACGGCAACCAGGCGGCCATTTCGGTATTGACCCGGGTAGTGGACGGCCTCTGCGGCTATCCCATCACCCCCTCCACTCCCATCGCCGAAACCTTTGCCCGGGCGGCTTCTCAGGGACAGAAAAACCTGTTCGGCCATGAACTGATGTATTTCCAGCCCAGCGACGAGCTGTCGGCCATCGTCGCGGTGGAAGCCATGGCCTGCCAGGGAGGGCGGTACGTGGACAACACCTCCTCCCAGGGGCTGCTGCTCAAGACCAAGAATCTCTTTTCGGTGGCGGGCAAACGCCTGCCGGTGGTGATGACCGTCATGGCCCGGGAGGTCAACAAAGGCTCCCTGAGCATCCATTGCGGCCACACCGATTTTTACGCGGTGCGCAACGCCGGCTGGGCCCAACTCGTGGCCGGAGACAACCAGGAACTCCATGAGTTGCTGCCCATCGCGTTCAAGGTGTCCGAACTCCGCCAGGTGATGTTGCCCACCATGGTCATCGCCGACGGCTTTATCAAGAGCCACGCCATTGAAAATATCAAAGAACTGTCCGATGCCTTTTTGGGGTATTTTATCGGCCCGCCCAACCGTTTCTACCAACCCAATTTCGAACACGGCACCCTGACCGGGACCTTCACCGACACGGACCTCACCATGGAAGGGCAGGTGGCCCAGGACCTGGCCTACCGCTTTTTCAAGCGGGGTTTCGTCATCGCCATGAATGTAATGAACAATATCCTGGGCACCAACCTCAAGGTGGTGGATTGCTACCGCACCGAAGACGCGGACATGGTGGTCCTCATCCTGGGCTCCGCCGCGGGGGTGGTCAAGGATGTAGTGGATTACTATCGGGATGTGAAGGGTTACAAGATCGGGGTGGTGCGGCCGGTGCTGTTTAATCCTCCCTGTTACGAAGAACTGGCCTACGGCATGCGCAAGGCCAAGGTCATCTCAGTGCTGGAGCGCTCCGGCACTGCCCACAACCAGCTCCTCCTGGCGGATGTCCAGGCGGCGCTCCAGGTCTCCATCCGGGCTGGCCGGGAAGGCAAGAAAGAGCATCGCATTTACGGGCGTCTGGATATGCCCACCCTGCTCCACGGGGTTTACGGCCTGGGCAGCAAAGACTTCAACAAGTACGACGCGGCCGCGGTGGTGGAAAACATGGTGGCCGTCCTGGAAAAAAAGAAGGGCTTCCATCGGGATTTTTATGTGGGCATTGAAGGTCCCATGACCCTCAGGGCGGCGCCGCTGCCAGGTTATCTGGAGCGGGATCTGGGCATGACCTTTATCGGCGTGGGCGCCGAAGGGGTGAAGACCGCGCTGGAATCCGCGGCCCTGATTTATGCCGAAGACATCGGCACCGGCCGGAAGTACGTCCAGTCCGGGGCCCGCTACGGCGCGGCCCGGAAGGGCGCGCCGGTGTTCATGAATCTGCGCATCAGCTCCCAGCCCATCCGCAATAGTTCGGAACTCACGGAACGGGACGTCCTGGCCTTCTTCAACGAAAAATTTCTATCCGATCAAATCCTCCGGGAATATGTGGGTGGCCTGAAGGAGAACGGACTGCTGATCATCAATACCCCCAAGAGCTGTTACGACGTCATGGCTTCGTTTTCCCCCCAGGTGCAGTCTCTGATCAAATACCGCCAGGTCAAACTCATGACCTTAGACGGCACTAAGGCTGCGATGAAACACCTGAACCGCAATCTCCCGGGGGCCGCGTTTCTGGGGCTGGTCAATAAGGAAACCGGCATCCTGCCGGAAAAGGAATTTGATACCCGCTTCAAGAAGATCCTGGAAAAGAAGCTGGGCACCAAGAAAAAGGAGATGCTGGAAGCCAACATCTCGCTCCTGCGGTTCGGCGCGGAGCAGGCCTCCGGGCAGGTTTCGGAAAAACTGGCCCGGAACCTGGAGGCGGGTCCCATCTACACCCCGCCACTGCCGGAAAACTTCGGACAGAGCGCCGGGGCCTCTGGACTACCGGTGAAGATCACGGAAAAAGACCAGTTGGGGGTTGTCAAACCGGTTAACCTCATCAAGAACTACCAGGAGGTTTTCTACCAGGAGATGGTCAAGCCCATCCTGGACGGGAAAAAAGTCCCCTGGGACCATTTCCTGCCCATCGTCCCCGCAGGCACCAGCCGCTACCGGGATATGAGCTATATCGGCACCCAGATTCCCGTATGGGACGCGGCCAAATGCATCGCCTGCGGGTTATGCACCACCCAGTGTCCTGATTCCGCCCTCATCTCTACGGTCACTCACCGCCCGGTGGATGAGGCGGGGCGCTACTTCAAGCGCTTCAAGAATCCGCCCAAAGGCGTCCCTTGGGAGCGCTTCGCCCTGAACCTCAATGCGGATCCCAAGGCCTGCAAAGGCTGCGGAGTGTGCGTCCAAACCTGCCCCACCGACGCCCTGCGCATGGTGGATAAGATGGAGGCGCGAGACGAGGACTTCCTCCCCGAGTCCTGCCGCGGCTGGGACAACTCCGTGGAACTGGCGCCCCTGGTGAACAAGATGTCCCTGAACCACCAGGTGCTCTTCGTGTTTTCCAAACTCTACCCCGGCAAACACACCCTGTGCCCCGGTTGCGGCGAAGGGGTGATCAACCTGCTCACCTTCTATGCCCTGGAATCCCTGCGCAATCATCCCCAGGGCATCGCCACTTTCTACCAGGGGCTCCGGATCCTCTCGGAGAAGAACAAGCGTACCATTGAACACATGCTGGACCATGGCTTCAACATCTACACCATCAACGCCACCGGCTGCGATCAGGTCTCGGAACTGGTGAACCCCTTCAACACCCGCATCTATCCCTCGGGCCATTACGGGTTCGGCACCGCGTCCGCCGCGGCCCTGGGGGCCAAGTTCAGCCTGGACCAGGCGTATCAGAACGGCTACAACAGCGTCTTTTCCAAGATCATCGTGTTCGCCGGAGACGGCGCCATCTACGACATCGGCAACGGTCCCTTCAACCACGCCCTGGGGGAGAACTACGACATCACCTGGGTGATCTACAACAACGAAGGCTACATGAACACCGGGGTGCAAAAATCCGGGGCCACCCGCTTCGGCACGGATCGCTCCACTTCGCCCATCGGCAAGAAATACGCCGGTAAGACCACGTTGCACCGCCGCATCATCAGCCAGGCCATGGCCATCTCCCACGTCTATGCGGCCAAGCTGGCCATCGACAATCCCTTTTACGCCATCAAGATTCTCAAGGAGGCCATCGCTTACAACGGCCCATCTTTGGTGGAATTCTTCTCCACCTGCCCCCAAGGCCACGTGACCCACGACTGGGCCGGCCCCCTCATCTCCCGCATGATGGTTGAGTCCCGCAAGTGGCAGGTGGCGGTGCGCCGCCCCTTCCAGCGCATCGACATTTCCGGCAACCCGGATCCGGACTCCATCTATCCCAGGGAAGGCAAGTCTTTCAAGCGGGGCGTCAAGCGGGAGGCGGCCACCTTCTATGACGTGGTGAGCATGTTGGGCCAGTACAACCCCCACATCCATGCGGTAAAAGGCGGGGTGATTCCTGAGATCGTCCGGGTCAACGAAACCGTCAGCCTCTTCCGCTGGCTCCGGAACCAGTATATGGCCGGCTACCGGGACACCATGCCCACGGAAGAAGAAGTGGAACGCATCGTGGATGAGAGGTATCAGTTGTAGGAGGGGTTTGGAGACCAGGTAACGGAGGACAAAGATGAGATACCTGGGAATTGCTCGGAAAGAAAACGGACAGGTATTGATGCCCGAAGGCTTCCAGGAGGTAGAGGAAGGGCGGATCTATGAAGCCTTAGAGATCGGTGGGGATATTCTCCTCATTCCTTCCCCCTTTGATCGAGAACGCCTGGCTCGCATCGAGTCCCTCACTAGGCAATCCATTGAGGAGCACCGTAGAAGCCTGGAGAACCTGGCCCGTTGAATTGGATTAATCTGGCCGACCTAGTGCTCGTCCATGAACAGGTCATTGACGCCACCGGTGGAGTCCATGGGATAATTAACCCCGCGGCGCTGGAATCCGCCCTGGTACGTCCGTTCACTTCCTTGGGCGGCGAGGACATGTTTCCCAATCTATGGAGCAAGGTGGCGGCGTTAATCCATTCTATTATTACTTTCCATCCCTTTGCTGACGGCAACAAGCGCACCGCCTTGATTGCGGCCGATGTTTGTTTAAAGCTGAATGGCTTTAAACTGGTGGCTTCGGAGGGAACCGCGCCTTTTTTCTGGGCCATTGCCAGGGGAGAGAAATCCTTGGAGGAGATCATAACCTGGCTCAAAGCCCACACAGAGGTTGCGCGGTAGTTTTAAAAAGGAAATGCCGTGGTATGCGGGGGTCTTTAACTCGTCCGGCGCGTTCACGACTTACCTGTAGTTAATCTAAAAGTAGGGGCGACCCGGTGGGTCGCCCTTATCATTGCAATGGTTTTATACTAATGCGCCTCATGGAGATAATTCTTCGGAAGGGTCCCCCAACGGCTAATCAGTCATGGTGGCACAGGCTTCCAGCCTGTGCGGTTATATTACCGTTTTCGGTTATCGGTTTTCGGTTAAAAAGACTAGGATTATCAGCAAATTGAAACTTAAGTTGGTTGCATTGGCAACAGAACTTGAGACCTCTGCGAAAATGGCTTAAGCGATGACAAATCAGCTTCAAACGAACAGAAACCAGTGGCACAGGCTTCCAGCCTGTGCGTAACCATGTGGTAAATCAAGGTTTTTTGCACAGGCTGGAAGCCTGTGCCACCAGATTTTTTCCCTGAGTTTTGTTTCATTGTGTAACAGCTGATTTTCGCAGAGGTCTCAACTTGGTATAAGAGATAATCTAGCCCCATGCAACTGGACGGACTGGAAATCAACCTCAGATTCAGCGCCCGGCGAAAAACCATCGGCCTGATGGTCACCGTGGACGGCCAGGTGGTGGTGACCGCGCCCCGGGGCACGTCGGAAGCTAAAATCCGGGAGGCCCTAAACCGGCACCGGATCTGGCTGGCCCGGAAAATCGCGGCAAGCCGGGAGGCCTGGTCTAAACTTCAGGACGGGGTGGTTTACTTCCAGGGCCGGCCCTACCGCCTCACCACGGCTCTGGGGAAAAAGGCAGAGGTGACTTTAACGCCGGGGGAGAGGGCGGAGATCAAGATAACCCGCCCCGGGGCCGCGGCTCCCGTGTGGCCGATTCTCATGGCCTGGTATCTGCGGCAGGCCGCGCCGGTTTTTCAGGAACGGGCCACCCATTATGCCGCCCGCATGGGACTGTCCTTCAGCCGCATAGAACTCCGGGACTGGCGGCGGCGCTGGGGGGAGTGTCACCCCCGGGACGGCGTGCTGCGCTTCAACTGGCGGCTCATCCTGCTTCCCGGGGAGAGCCTGGATTATGTGGTGGTGCACGAACTGGCGCATCTTACGGAGCCCGGCCACACCGCCCGCTTCTGGGCCCGGGTGGGCCGGGAAATGCCCGACTGCGCCGCCCGCCGCGGCTGGCTGAACCGGTACGGCTCGCCTTTCCTTCTTTGGCAGCTTTTTTGAAAAACAATTTCCGGTTTCCGGCAAGAACTCTGAATACTTGGAATTGTTAATATATTCAGCCGGTTTTGGGGAAAATGGTACCGAGGTGCAATGGAAAGACCACATCAGTATCCCCCCTTGCCAGGCTTAGGCTAACGTCCCATGGTCCCTTGGGGATCACCACGAACATGAAAACGTAGGACAGCCGCCCTCGGCTGTCCTATTTCAAATCCCACGGTCCCTTTAGGGGGATGCATCGGCAAGATGCCTGCGGTGCCGATATTTTTTCCTGCCGCCTAAACTTTTCAGACGAGCCCGTCAATTTTCTGCGGCATACTCCAAACCATGCAAAGCGAGTTTCAGGGGCGCGGCGCTCACCGCCTCCACAGCATCTTTCCGGAACAGGGGCCTGCCAACCAGGAGCCTAGTTTTGGTCTTCATTTCCGCCGAAAACCGGAAACCGAAAACCGCCAATTCGCTTTTTCCCCTTGACAAGCCCGGCAAATTCACGAAAAATTAAAAAGCTTGAGCGGGAATAACTCAGCGGTAGAGTGCAACCTTGCCAAGGTTGAAGTCGCGGGTTCAAATCCCGTTTCCCGCTCCAGTTTTATTTTGAGGCGGCATAGCCAAGAGGTAAGGCAACGGTCTGCAAAACCGTTATTCACCGGTTCGAATCCGGTTGCCGCCTCCATTTTTTTTCCCCGGAACGAAATAAGCCCCGGCAGGCGCAGCTTGCCCGGGCTTTGGTGTTTTCATAAGGCTCAAGGGCTTATTGTGAGTCTGTTGATCGCAGGCCAACCCCCATGAACCGGAGAAATAGGGGTCATCCGGTTTTCGCGTACTTTTTAACAAGAGATTGTTTTTATCCTCGTTCCCAAGCTCCCGCTTGGGCAACACCTTTAAAACCCTCCGATACATCGACCTCCAACACTCCCGACAGTCCCTTCCTCCGCCATTCCCAAGCTGTTAGAGCCGCTTGCCTCA
>CAZUBT010000070.1:0-18212 GCA_964618815.1 uncultured Desulfobacterales bacterium
TGCGCATCCGGGTGGCCAACAGGGATTGATGCCCGTCCCGAAAGGTGGTGTCCGTAAATTTGATCGGGTGTTTTCCGGCCATATATGCTCCTTAGGTAAACTTTCTGCGTCAATTATTAGTTGTCAGTTCAAAGTTCAAGGTTCGAGGTTCAACTTGGAACCTTGAACTTTGAACTTTGAACTTTTTTTTATCTCAAGCTCCGGCGCTGCATTAACTGGCGCATCTGCATGGCCGCCTGCCGCCCGGCCAGGGACCAAAGGTTGAGGGGCGGTCCCGGGGCAGGGGCCGGGCCAAAAGTCATGGCCGCGGCCTGCGACGCTTCCTCATCCATAATATATGCATGGATGGCCCCGCTGATGGCAGCCAACACCTGGGGTTTAATGGGACTCATGTCGATTCCTCCTGTGAGCAGTTAACCGTGAGCAGAATTTCGGCGGCCATGGGCCGCCCTCTAACTGCTTACTGCTCACTAAACGGGAATATTGCCGTGTTTCTTGGGCGGCAGGGTCTCCCGCTTGGTGCTCAGGATCTCCAGGGCCTCGATGAGCCGGGGCCGGGTCTCCCGGGGGATGATCACCTGGTCCACAAAGCCCCGGGACGCGGCAATATAAGGATTATAGAGCAGGTTCTCGTAGTTATCGATGATCTCCTGGCGTTTGGCTTGGGGGTCGTCTGCGGCCTGGATCTCCTTGCGGAAAATTACGTTAGCCGCGCCCGAGGCGCCCATCACGGCGATCTCCGCGGTGGGCCAGGCCAGCACCATGTCTGCGCCCAGGTCCCGGGAGCACATGGCCAGATAGCTGCCGCCGTAATCCTTGCGGGTGATCAGGGTGATCTTGGGCACCGTGGCCTCGGAATAGCACCACAGGAGCTTGGCCCCGTGGCGGATGATGCCCTGCCATTCCTGGTCGCTCCCCGGCAAATATCCGGGCACGTCCGCGATGGTCAGCAAAGGAATATTGAAGGCGTCGCAGAAGCGGATGAAGCGGGTGGCTTTGTCCGCGGCATCCACATCCAGGCAGCCGGCCATCACCATGGGCTGGTTGGCGATGATGCCGATGGACCGGCCGTTTAGCCGGGCCAGGGCCGTCAAGATATTTTGGGCATAGTAATGGTGGGGCTCGAAGAAATCCCCGTTATCCACGATGCTCCGGATCACGTCGTACATATCGTAAGAGGCCCGGGGGCTGTCCGGCACAATTGCGTCCAGGGCCGGGTCCTCCCTGAGGGCCGGGTCGGAGCAGGGGATGATGGGGGGGTCTTCCATATTGTTGTTGGGCAGGAAGCTCAACAGGCGCTTAATCTGCTCGATGGCGTCGTCGTCGGACTCGCACGCAAAGTGGGCCACGCCGCTCTTCTGGTTGTGGGCCATGGCCCCGCCCAGGTCTTCGAAGCTGATCTCTTCGCCGGTAACGCTCTTGATGACGTCCGGCCCGGTGATGAACATGTAGGAGGTGTTCTTCACCATGAACACGAAGTCGGTCATGGCCGGGGAGTACACCGCACCCCCCGCGGTGGGGCCCATGATGGCGGAAATCTGGGGAATGACCCCGGAGGCGATGGCGTTGCGGTAAAAAATCTGGCCGTAGGCCGACAGGGAATCCACCCCTTCCTGGATGCGGGCCCCGCCGGAATCGTTGAAGCCCACGAAGGGCACCCCGGCCTTGAGGGCCAGGTCCATGACCTTGGTGATCTTCTTGGAGTGCATCTCTCCCAGGGAACCGGCACGACTGGTGAAATCCTGGGCAAACGCGAACACCGGGCGGCCGTTCACCCGGCCGAAGCCGGTGACCACTCCGTCCGCGGGGATCTCCACCTTTTCCATGCCGAAGTTGACACAGCGGTGGCTGACAAAAATATCGGTTTCCCGGAAGGTTCCGGGATCGAAGAATCTATCCAGGCGCTCCCGGGCGGTGAGCTTGCCGCTGGCATGCTGCTTTTCCACGGCCTTGGCCCCGCCCATGGCTTTGATCTTGGCTTCTTTGTCCTTCAGTTCCTGGATCTTTTGCGCCACGGTTTTCATAGGCGACTCCTTTTCAACATAACCCATCGCCTCATTTCCCTTCCCGGGGTGGCAGTGAGAAAAAATGGGTTGAATACTGGGAAGGACTGCAGGCGAATCTATTAGGACTAGCAAAATATATTTTCTTTTTCACCTCTTGTCAATCACGATATGTGCATCTTTTCCCTTTATCCGGATTCCCCGGACCCCTATAATGGGGGGAGAAGTAGGTAGTGAGCAGTGAGCAGTGAGCAGTGAGCGGTGAGCAGTTGGATGGTGTTACATGTCTTCCCAAATGGAGCTTGGGACCGGGGAGCCCATCTCCTTGCCGGTTTCTTAACCGAAAACCGAAAACCGAAAACCGAAAACTTTTCAGACCAGGGAGGTTAAGAGCCCCATGTCCACCCCCGAATCGGAAAACCTCGTCCACCGCACCACGGTGAGGGTGCGCTTCGGCGACACCGACCCTTACGGCATCGTCTATTTCGTCAGCTACTTCCGCTACTGCCACCGGGCCATCGAGGAATATCTGCGAGCCGTGGGCCTGAAGCCCGAGGAAACCTTCAAAAATGTCCGGGAGGGCTTCGGCCTGCCCATCGTGGAGGCCTGGTGCCGCTTCCGGCGGCCGTCCCGGTATGGGGATCTGTTAAGGATAGAGACCCGCATTCAGGAAATCCGCGCCAAGGCCATAGTCTTCCGTTTTGAATTTTACCCTGAAGCCGGGGAGGAACTGGCCGCGGAAGGCACCGCCAATCTGGTGGCCATCGGTCCGGACTGGAAGGTAAAGGAACTGCCGGAGAGGGTTAAAAGGGCCTTGGCCGGACAGGCTTAATACCGTTTTCGGTTATCGGTTATCGGTTTTCGGTTAAAAAGACCAGGATTATCAGCAAATTGAAACTTAAGTTGGTTGCATTGGAAACAGAACTTGGTATAAGGGGCGCGGTGCGCATCCTACACTGAGCGGTCCATTATTGCATCGGTGGGGCGGGCCTCCGCGCCCGTCTATTTTAAACCTAAGATGGCGCTTTTCCACAACGTAATACCAAGTCTCAATCAAAGGGCAGCATTGTAGGGGCGTGATTTATCACGCCCGCCTTTAGGGCGCAATAAATTGCGCTCCTACAATAATACCCTTTTGAATGCTAATTGGTATAAAAGGGTAAAGAAATAAGCAGTCGAGGACCGAAAAATATCACCCAAAAAAAAGAAAAAACTTGATAAAATGATGGACAAAAGAAAGACTGGGCATTCACTCCATAATAGTCACAGGGGAAGGGGCCAGGCATTATGTCTCGGGGAATAAGCATTGAATATACCGTGCAAATCTGGCAGGAGGGCAATCAGTTTATTGCTCATGCCATGCCCATCGATGTTATGAGTTCAGGTTTTAGTCCGGAAGAGGCCCGCAAAGCCTTGGATGAAGCCGTGCGGGTTTTTCTGCTTACCCTGGAGGATATGGGAACCACTGAGGAAGTTCTCCAGGAATGCGGCTATGAGATGATCCAGGGAATCTGGAAAGGCCCCCCCTGGGTGTCAATTGAGAGGCACTCAGCCGTGGTCGGTATCTGAATATGACCCGGATTGTGCCGGTTCACTGGAGAGTACTGGAGAAGGTGTTCCTGGCAGCCGGATTTAAATATGCCCGTTAGGAGGGCAGTCATCGGTCATACGTGAAACCGGGTGTTTTCAGGCCCATCGTAATCCCTACTTATGATGAAGTCCCGGTTTCCATTATTAAAAACAATCTTAAAACCGCCGGCATTTCACGAGATGATTTTTTTGCATTGTTAAAAGGTGTTTTATAAATAATGCCGTCCTGCCGCCATGCGGGTAGGCTTCTGAGCCGGTGACCGAATAATTAAGGTGTAATGGTTAAGACTTGACCAGGCAGCCTCTCCATCAAGGCATAATATCATCGGACAATAAATGAATCTGGAAATCCTCCCACAAAAGGTCAATTTAGCTATGGAGATCATATATTCAACTATTTGGCATTGTTGAGATTTTTATGCTAGTGGCAAGTAATCAATAATGGCCTGCTATGCCTATTTAAAAAAACCTTTCCCTCCGCGATTTGTGCTATCATACTTGGTGTATTTAAGGATTCCTCATAGCATCGAAAATAGCATTTTGAGAGATAGAAATGACTAACGATCTTCACGCATTGAGTACCTTTGAGGTTACCAAGATTGTCTGGGATACTTTTGCTGAGTTAGCAAGGAGTGACAAGGCATTAGATTCAAAGGAATATTTTACTCTCGAAGGATTTGTAGGCGAACTTGGTACCCCAACCTCCGTTTATGAAATATCTTTGAATAAATGGAAGCCACCGCAATCTCAGGTTTATGTCGTAAGGTCAGATAATTCATTCAAACATGTTGTCCGCAAAGTCTACTATTCTGCAATTAGCATGGGATTAATTATCCCAGGACAAGTGACTCAAAGATTAGATCGAGAAGGTGGGGAATTCCAGTTTACTCTTGAAGGAATTAAATATTTTTCAAAAGGATTCATCTCAGTAGATGATCCTGACTATCTTGGCATTGCTTTAAAAGAATTGCAAAAAAGACTTCCATCAATTGATGACGGAAAGATTGAACTTTTATTGGAGTCCCAGCGATGTATAAAAGCAGGATGTTATAGGGCAGGAATGGTAGTTATGGGAGTTGCCAACGAAGATATGTGCTTAGCTTTATTAGATTCAATCCAGTTAAATTGCATTCCTCCTCCTAAAACATCCCAATTATATACAGATTGGAATAACGGCAATAACTCGACGCTTGCATTTTCTATGAGATGGAAACCTGGAATCAGGATTTTAGAGGAAATTAAGAATAAGATTCGTAAACATGCAAAGGGAGAATCATGGTCACTATGGTGGGAAATGATTCCTGGTTCACTTTATACTTTGGGAGAGGCTGTCAGAATGGCGCGTAATACAGCCGCTCACGATTCTAATCGTTTATTTTCTAGAGCAGAAGTTGCATTGTTATTATCAGCTATGCCAACACAACTTGAAATGTTATCAAGCATCACCGAATTTATGAAATCTCCACCCTCTCATTTAAAACCAATTCACATTTAATTTAATATAGACTTATGGGTATAAGAGTTAAATAATGAGGAGAGCCTATGAATCCTCTCAACCAACCAATATATGATCTTTTTTATCATCTTAATACCCTTAATGGTTTACTGTTCAATCTTGATAATCAACTCAATATTTTTGAAAAATTATATAGAGATATCATTTCAAAATCTTCTCTCGACGTTTCTAAGATATTTTCTGGAGCTAGTCTCGCAATAAGAGATTTAACAGAATGGCCGGAGCATGGATGGGCTATATACTATCCATCTGGTAAATTTTCTTCTAAAGGTGAGAAATATTTCGAACTCATTAAGGTGTTACTGGCTCGTGCGTCTGCATGGACTGTTTCCCAGGCGTATGAGGCCTATGAAAAGTTTTTAAAAGATATTTCAGCAATACTTTTGCTTGAAAATCAACAACTGGCAGCATCAGAGAAAATTGAGAAATTTGAATCAGAGAAGAAAACTCACAATCTGAAAAAGACAGATATTATCTTCTGGAGAACATATTTAGATTATCATTACAAAAATAACAAGGAGAAATTAAAGTTTCTTCGGAAAATATGCCCTGATATTTCTAAAGGTGAAACCCAAAACAATCGTGTGGTTAACCTAATTGAATGGTTTGCTGTGGTCGAAGAATTGCGCCACAGTGCAACTCATTCTAATTTTATAATAAAAACCGATCGGATGATAAATTGGTCTAAAGCCAGACAAGAAATATTGACGAACCATTTTTCTGGTAACAACACCGACCAAGGATACGAACTGAATATAACAAGAGAGGAAGCAACATTAGGTCTTGAGTTTTTTTCTGAATATTCATTCCAAGTATATAAATTTCTGTCGATTTCAAGAGGATATGATTGGAATATATTAGAAAAGGGAAAAAAATAATTTATGACAATTGCCTTCACCAGATGGCGATAGCATAGTGGCCTAACGGAAAAGTTTATAGGCGCCACTTCATAGCGTACAGCTGCCCTGTATACGCACCGTAAATAAAAATAATAGATATTCTATATGGTTATCATAGCTGTATCTAAGACCCTGGCGACAATTAAAATTTTAGTTCCAAGTGTCAGGTCTAATCTGATCTCGGTTTGACGATTGTCAGCTCAAATCTTGGTTATTACAATTAAGGTATATAAAAAATAGACGGGGCGGGCCTTCGCGCCCGTCTTTTATTATAACTGGGAAAGAACGAAGGTAGGAGGTGCGCGGGGCGCACCCTAGATTTTGTCCAGCTTCAGCCTTAAAAAGTGCGTGGCGCAGGAGATGCACGGGTCGTAGTTGCGGATTAACTGTTCGCACTGCCAGGTGAGCTGCTCTTCCGGGAGGTCCAGGTTCTTGCCCACGAAGTGGTAGAGGTCGCTTTCCATGGACTTCTGGTTCTGGGAGGTGGGGGGCACGATCTTGGCCTCCTGAATGATCCCCTGCTCATCCAGGCGGTAGCGGTGATACAGGATGCCCCGGGGGGCTTCGGTGATGGCGCAGCCCGCGCCGGCGGCGGGTTCCACCATATAAGCCGGCTTATCCGGCTCCTCATACGCCTCCACCAAAGAGATGCCCTCATCCGCGGCCTGGATGATCTCCACGGCCCGGACCATGATGCTCTTGAAGGGATTGCGGCAGGTGCGGGTGAGGCCCGCGTCCAGGGCCGCGGTGCGGGCCAGGGGGGTGAGGCGGTCAAAATTGAGGTTGTACCGGGCCAGGGGTCCCACCAGATAAGGTCCCCGGCCCTGCTGCACCGAATGCAGGGCATGGGAATAAGGGACCTGCTCTTCCCGGAAGTGGGCCTCATACTCCTTAATGGCAATATCCAGCCCCCGGTTGGAGACCAGGCGGCCCTCATTTAAGGGATATTCCTCATGGTGCCGCAGGGCTACGAACTCGTAGTCCTGCTCAAAGTCCGGATAAGCAAAACCCGCCACCCAGCCCAAGGTTTTCAGGGCCGCGTCCCTGGCCCACTCCAGGCGTTCCCGCCAGGGAGCGAGTTCCTCCCTGGTGGGCACCTTATAAAAGCCCCCCACCCGGAGATTGATGGGGTGGATCTCCCGCCCCCCCAGGAAGGCCACCAGGTCATTGCCCAATTTCTTGAGCTTGAGCCCCAGCTTCACCATGTCCGGATGATCCCGGGCCATGCGGATGGCGTCCGGGTAGCCCAGAAAGTCCGGGGCATGGAGCATGAAGATGTGGAGGCCGTGGGATTCCATCCACTCCCCCCAGTAAATGAGCCGCCGCAGGTCCCTTAGGGGGCCGGTGACGGCCACCCCCAGGGCGTCCTCCATGGCGTGGGCCGAGCTCATCTGGTAGGCCACCGGGCAGATGCCGCAGATGCGGGAGGTGAGGTCCGGGGCTTCGGTGAAATCCCGGCCCTTCAAAAAAGCTTCGAAAAACCGGGGCGGCTCGAAGATTTTCAACTTAACTTCGGTCACGGCCCGGTCTTTGATTTTGATGTGCAGCGCGCTTTCCCCTTCCACCCGGGCCAGGTATCCCACTTTGATGGTTCTACTTTTCATGGGCTTCACTCTCCCGGCGGAAGGGTTCGGCGGCGGCGTAGAATTTGCGGAAGGCCCGCACCAAGCTGGCCTCATCCAGCCCCAGGGCGCTGAACCGGGCGCTCAAGGACGCGGGGTTGGGGGTCTCCTTGGGGCCGAAGCAGCCGTAGCAGGCCCGGTGATAGGTGGGACACAGGGCGCCGCAGCCCGCCTGGGTCACCGGCCCTAAGCAGGGCAGGCCCCGGGCCACCAGCACACAGATGTTGCCCTGGAGCTTGCACTCCAGGCAGACGCTGTACCGGGGCAGGGCGGGAGGGGTGCGCCCCTGGAGAATCGCCGCCACGACCCTGAGAAGCTGGCCCTTGTTGATGGGGCAGCCCTGGAGTTCAAAATCCACCGGCACATGGGCGCTCAAAGGCGTGGAGGTCTCCAGGGTTCGGATGTGCTCCGGATGTTCATACACCGCGGCGATAAAATCTTTGACATCGTGAAAGTTGCGTAATGCCTGGATGCCGCCGGAAGTGGCGCAGGTCCCCATGGCCACCAGAAACTTGGAACTGCGGCGCACCTGCTTCACCAACTCCGCGTCGTGGGGGGTGGTGATGGAGCCGTCCACCAAAGAGAGGTCGTAGGGACCCCGGACGTGGGCCCGGCTGGCCTCCACGAAATAGGCGAGGTCCAGTTCCTCCGTCAGGGCCAGGAGTTCGTCTTCGCAGTCCAACAGCGAGAGCTGGCAGCCGTCGCAGGAGGCGAATTTCCACACCGCCAGTTTGGGCTTACCCCGGATCATCTCAAACCTCCCGCCTATCCAGCCAATCCCGGATGCGGTCATAGCGGAACACCGGGCCGTCTTTGCACACGAAATGAGGCCCCCACTGGCAGTGGCCGCAAAGTCCCAGGCCGCACTTCATGTTGCGTTCCATGGATAGAAAAATGCACTCCGGCCGGACGCCGTGATTCAAAAGCTCCTGCACCGTGAAGCGCATCATCACCCCGGGGCCGCACACCAGGGCCACGGTGTGGTAAGGGTCGAACCGGGCCCTGGGGATGAGCGCGGTCACCACCCCCACATTGCCCCGCCAATCATTGGAAGCCGTATCCACAGTGGCGTGCACCCGCATGTCGAAGCGGCCGCGCCATCTTTCCAATTCCCGGCGATACAGCAGATCCTGGGGGGTCCTGGCCCCATAGATCAACTCCAGACTGCCGTACGCGGCCCGGCGGGCCAACAGATAGTAGATGGCCGGGCGCAGAGGGGCCAGTCCCAGGCCGCCGGCCACGATGATCACGTCGTTGCCCTGGGCTTCCGCCACGGGCCAGGGGACGCCCAGGGGGCCGCGCACCCCCAGGTGGGTCCCGACCTTTCCCCGGCACAAGGCATTGGTGACCTGGCCCACGGCTCGGATGGTGTGATGCAAAATTTGCGGCTGGCCCGGATCCCCGCTGATGGAAATGGGCGCTTCCCCCACCCCGAAGGCATAGAGCATGTTAAACTGCCCCGGCGCGAAGGACAGGATTTCTTCCTGATTTTCCGGCGCCAGGGTGAGGGTATAGGTATCCGCAGTTTCCCGGTGCAGGTTTTGCAGCCGGAAGAGCTGCGGCGTCATGGGATCGTAGAGGCTCAAGGTCATTTTTGGGGTTTTCGAAAAACGTAGGGTGCGTTTTACGCACCATTTTTTATCTGGTTCCCAAGTTGAACTTGGGAACCCACTTGGACGCAAAGCTATGCTTTGCAATATATTTAAATTGGTTAGCCAAACCGCCGGCGGCCACGGGCCGCCCTATAAACCATTTTTCCAGTTCCCTGGTTCCCCTTTGGAAACTCAAAGATGGTGCGCAGTGCGCACCCTACAGCTCACTGATACATATCCATAAGCTGCAGCTTGCTCACCCGGAAGTGCACCGCCAGAATGTGGGCGTAGCGTTTCATAATGGCATAGCCCAGGTCATGATCCTGTTCGCACTGCTCCATCAGGCAACTCACCTCCAGGCTCACGGCCCGGGTGAGTTCCATGGCCCGGGCGTCCAGGTGCCAGTGGTAGGGTTTCAGGAACCACAGCCAGCCCAGCACTTCCCCGGGGCCCAGGGTCTGAATGGCGGTAGGCCCCCGGCGGGCGCTGAAAATCTCCACGGCCACCCTACCGTGCAGGATGAGATAAAACCGGTCGGCCTCCTCATTCTCCCGGCAGAGGAATTGGCCGGCCTGGAAGGTTTGCCGGGAGGCGCAGGGCAGGAGGAGCTGCAGATGGCGCCGGGGCAGGTCCTTGAAAAACGGATGCGCCGTTAGGATGGGTTCCAGAGACTCCATGTCGCTCTCCTCTTAAGAAGCCTGACTCTCCCTAATGGCCCGGACTTCCTCGGTTATATCAATGCCCACGGGGCACCAGGTGATGCAGCGCCCGCAGCCGACGCACCCGGAACACCCGAACTGATCGATCCAGGTAGCCAGTTTGTGGGTCAGCCACTGGCGGTAGCGAGACCGGGGGGAGGGGCGGATACTGCCGCCGTGGAGGTAGGAAAAATCCACGGTGAAGCAGACATCCATGCGGCGCCAGCGTTCGGCCTGGGAACCCGTGAGATCGGTGAGGTCTTCCAGGGTATGGCAAAAACAGGTGGGGCAGACCCAGGCGCAGTTGCCGCAAGTGAGACAGCGCGCCGCCACGTCATCCCACCGGGGATGCTCATAGTTGTCATACAGGAGTTCCTTGATGCCGGCGGTGTCCAGCTTCCGGCCCATCTGCGCCGCGGTTCGGCAAATCAAGGATTCCCCCTGCTCCACTTCCTGGGGTTCGGCGCCGCGGTGGGGAAGGTCCTGCAAGATCTTAGCGCCCTTGGCAGTGCCCACTTCCAGGAGAAAATAATGGCGGGAAGGGGAGATGATCTCCGTTAGGGCCAGGTCGAACCCCGAGGCGGCCCGGGGGCCGGTTCCCATGGAGGCGCAGAAGCCGGTGGCGCAGGGTTGCCCGCAGTTGACCGCAATGATAAAGGCGCGCTCCCGGCGCTGCCGGTAAACGGGATCGACAAATCCCCCTTTCAGGAAGACCCGGTCCTGGACCTCGATGGCGTGCAGGTCACAGGGACGCACCCCGAGAAATGCCTGGGGGGGAGAGTCGTCGGCGCCGGGGATGATCCGCAGGCGGCCTTTCTCCCGGCGGGCCTGCCATAACAGATAACGGGGGGGAAAGAGAAAGGGCTTCCAGGAATGCTGGCCCACCCCATAGCCGAACCGGGCTTCATCGGCCCGGGGCTGCAGGCGGTAACTGCCGGCCTCTTTGACATCGGTCCAACCCGCGGGCAGGTCCGCGGCCGAAGCCAACTCATCCAGCACCAGATCGCCCTGGCGCAAAGTGGGACCCACCACCCGGAATCCCTGGCCGCGCAAAACTGCAAGCAGGTCCGGGAAATCCTCCCGTTCCAGCACCACCCGGTCACCCGTTGCTAAGGCCGGCCCTGCCATGGTTTTACTTTAAGATGGTTTTAGTAACTTATTTCTAGGATTCGTGCTTTTTCTGGCAAAAAATTAGCTAAAAACCTTTTGGTTCCGGTTTTTCCGTGTTCGGTAGGCAGAAAATTAACCACCAAGACACAAAGAACACAAAGGTTCACAAAGAGAAAAATATTTCTTGGTGTTCCTTGGTGTCCTTTGTGCCTTTGTGGTAAATCTTTGAAGGTTTTTGGTTCCGGCTTGTCCGGGTTAGGTTTTCGGCAAGAACCTCAAGAAAAATTCGGCCTGGGAACAATGAGTCTAATATATGGGGGTCTTGAAGCAGAGTCAAGCATTTGGTGGCTCGCCACCGAAGGGGATTAACCGCAGATAGACGCGGATGAAGGCTATTACCCCTGCCTTCAGCCGCGTCCATCTGCGGATGGTCTTTATCCTTTAGAAAGTTACCGAAATGGTGCCCCCGCCCAGCACGTGGTTATGCTTCCTATCCCAGGAGAGGCCGTTGATGACGCCGGTGGATTCGCCCCCCAGGGCATACCAGTACATGACCTTGGGGGAGAATTTTACATATTTGCCCACCGGGATATTGAGGGTGGCCATGACATGCCCGGCATGCAGGCCCTGGTAAAACTTGTTGGGATCGTTGGGCACGGGAAACGCAGCTTTGTCGTTGGAAAGCTCGGCGCTCCAACTGGCCCAGAGATCCAGGCTCATCCCGTACCACGGCAGATTGACGCTGCGGCTGACATACCACTGGAGATAGGTGCCGGGAAAATGGCCCACTTCCCGGTACGCGGCGAACCCAAATTCAAACCAGGGGAGTTTGTACCCAAAGCCGCCGTAAACCTCCTGGGAGTCATAGGGCGAATTGTTGCTGTCCAAGACGTAGTAAATGAAGCCCGTGGTAAGGGTCAGATTCTTAACGATCTCATAGCTGTAAGACGCGGTGATGTCCGTCTCGTTCCACCTGGAAGCGTTACGGTTGGGCGATTTGGCCCCGAAGGGATTCTTTTCGCTGGTATCAAAGTTGCCCCAGACGTTGACGGTAAGCCCCTTATAACTGCCGGTGAAGGACGGCTGCATGACGCCGCTGCCGCGGCTCAAGGCCACGCCCCGGAAGACGTATTGGTTGTAAATATCCGTTTGCAGAATCCATTGGGGCTTTTCCGGGCCTTCCTCTTTTTTCTCCTCCGGTTTGGCCGGTTCTTCAGCCCTTCCATTAGTTGCAATCAACATTGTCAGGGATAAAAAAATCCCTACGATAAAAACCCCCATTAACCACACCGAAATTTTCTTCATCCCCAGATCCACCTTATTAATTTATTATTTATCCACTCATGTGCAATATTACAACTTGGCGCTGATGGGATTCATTTTATTACTTAACGATGCCGTAATGCTTGTCATACCATGTTACATATTTGTCGTAGAAAAAGGTCATAACCAATTTATCCGAAATTGCCAACGGAAAAGCCAACAACCGCTTTATATCCGGTATTCACTTTATTTAAGTCGGAAGTTTTACTTGCATCACTCAAATCATCGGATCTGAAGTAAAGCAAGTTATGCTCTGCCAAATTCCTTCCCAACCCCGTGACGGGGTTGGGAGAGGGTTGGGGAGACGAGCAGGGTCAGTGGCATTGGCGTCCTCCGGCCCTGATTCCCGTAGCCTTTTCCGACACTTGCCAGAAAGAAGCTACATGGCCCCGGTCTTGGGCACGGCCAAAGGGGGTAATTTAGGGATCTCCGGGGCCAGTTCCCGGTGTTTCATGCCAAAGGCTTTCATTTCAAAAAGCTTAGGGTTGGTTTGTTTCATCAACTCAATTTCCTTGGGTGATAAGATGCGGATGACCCCCTTGTCATCCATGACGGCAAACTGGTCTCCCCGGGCAACGCAGGTCCCCACCGTATCTTCTCCCTTGAGCTCTTGCCGGGAGACGCAGAGCAGCTTATCGGCCAGGGCTGCGGAAGTAACCAGCATCACCAGCGCCAGGGCCACCATTATCCCTCTCAGTAGTTTCTTACGCATTTGTCTCTCCTTTATCCTAAGTTTGAGTTCAGCCCCATGATGCAGGGATCAGGGGCCAGTTCAGAAAAATCCAAGCTCTTCTTCCCACCAGAGGGGAGAGGAGTAAATAATCAACTACTAACCCCAATGATAATTTCATTCCGGTCAGGTCCTAGATTTTCCTGACCCCTGACCGTCAAATGGCGCTCTCGCCGGTTTCCCCGGTGCGGATGCGGATGGCCTCGGCCACCGGATAGACAAAGATTTTGCCATCCCCGATTCTGCCGGTGCGGGCGTGAGTGATAATGACGTCCACCACCGCCTGGACCTTGTCATCGGGGGCCACTATCTCGATTTTGACCTTGGGCAGGAAATCCACCTGGTATTCCATGCCCCGATAAACCTCCCGGATGCCTTTCTGCCGCCCGAAGCCTTTGACTTCCATGACGGTCATGCCCTGGATGCTGATCTGGTGCAGGGCTTCCTTAACCGGTTCCAGCTTAAACGGCTGGATGATGGCCTCGATCTTCTTCATGATTTGCCTCCTGATGATTGATTACAGCGTGTAGCCGGCTTCTTGATGTTCCGAGATATCCAGACCGGCCACTTCGTCTTCGGTGGATACCCTGAGTCCCATGGTGGCATCGAGGACCTTAAGGAGAATCCAACTCACCACGAAGGAGAAAACCAGGGTCACCCCTACGGCCACGGCCTGGATCACGAGTTGCTGGGGATTGCCGAAGAAGAGACCGTCGGCCCCCGCGGCATTGATGGCCTTGGAAGCAAAGAGCCCGGTTGCCAAAGCGCCCCAGATGCCGCCCACACAATGGACACCCACCACGTCCAGGGAATCGTCATATCCCATCCTTACCTTGGCCAGCACCGCTAAGTAGCAGACCACCCCGGCCCCCAGGCCGATGAGGATGGCGGACATGGGACCGACAAACCCCGCGGCGGGGGTGACCGCCACCAACCCGGCCACTGCGCCGGACGCGGCGCCCAGGGTAGTGGGCTTGCCCCGGTGGAGCCACTCCGCCCCGGTCCAGGCCAGCACCGCGGCGCAGGTGGCCAGGTGGGTAGCAACAAAGGCCGTGGTGGCCAGGGTGCCGGAAGCCAGGGCGCTGCCGGCGTTGAAGCCGAACCAGCCGAACCACAGCAGCCCGGCCCCCAGAACGGTCATGGGCAAATTATGGGGAATGAAGGCCTCGGCGCCGTACCCGTGGCGCCGGCCCATTACCAGGGCCGCGGCCAGGGCCGCAATGCCGGCGTTGATATGCACTACCGTGCCCCCGGCAAAATCCAGGGCGCCCATGGTCTTCAGCCAGCCGCCGTCGCCCCAGACCCAGTGAGCTACAGGGTCATACACCAGGGTCGCCCATAGGATAGTAAAAACTAGAAAAGAGCTGAACTTCATGCGCTCGGCCCAGGCGCCGGTAATCAGGGCCGGGGTGATGATGGCGAACATACCCTGGTAGATCATGAAGGTTTGATGGGGTATGGTCTCGGCATAGGCTTTGAGCGGCTCCAAACCTACCCCGTTGAGACCGGCCCACGCCAGAGAACCGATGACGCCCCCCACGTCCGGGCCAAAGGCTAGGCTGTAGCCGAACAAGGCCCATTGGACCCCGATGACCCCCAGCATGATGAAATTCTGCATGAGGGTGCCCAGGACATTTTTCCCCCGAACCATCCCGGCGTAAAACAGGGCCAGGCCTGGGGTCATGAGCATCACCAGGGCTGCGGATAACAAGACAAAGGCATTGTCTGCGGAATTCATAAGCCATTTCCTCCTGCTTAACTTATAAGGACTTCACAGGTTGGAAAAAGCAAAGGTTGTGCCAAAATATATTAATTAATGAAATCAATAAGATATCTTTTTGTCCCTGATTTTATTTGCTACTATATTGTTAATTATGATTATCTGGTAAGCCATTATGGTAGTTTTAGAAAACAACTTGAGCCGGTATATATCTTTAATAGTCTGGTTTTTAAAGCTTTATCAGATTTACAATATTGTTGTATAAATTAAGCCAAGTTTTAGCAGGGACCCAGGGATATTAGATATCTAACGCGATGCGGAGTTCCATTCAGGGTCCATCAAGAATGGATAATTTTAGCCGGTTACTCGCCGGGGGCCGGCCGGGAAACTGTCTCCAAGCCGGTTTTCTCTGTCATCCTGAACGAAGTGAAAGATCTCAACTTATTGGAAATACGAGATTCTTCCCTACGCTCAGAATGACATTTTACTGCGCAGCCAGGTTTTGAGACAGTTTCCCGGCCATGCCCTTTAATACCGTTTTCGGTTTTCGGTTATCGGTTTTCGGTTAAAAAAAACCAGTAGTATCAGCAAATTGAAACTTAAGTTGGTTGCCTTGGAAACAGAACTTGGTATAAGCTTATGGGCCTGGGGGAAGCCTGGGGGGACGGATAGGGCGGCGCCGAATCGACTATATGGCAAGGTCTGAGAAGTAGGGCGGCGATTTTTCATCCCCCCGGCCTCGGCTTTATGATATGTTAACTTGGAGTTTATGGTGATCTTTACCGGTAACAAGGGGTTCGGTCATGGACCTGAAGACTGAGGAGATTTACGGGTATCCCGCGGCGTTAAGGGGGGTCTGCGCCCTGCTGGCGGCGGCGCTGTTGTTCATCGCGGCCTGCAGCCTTCATTCAAAACCCCCGCCGCCTCCCCCCAACTTCCCCGCCCGGGTCATCACTCAGGATGGCCTGGCCTTTTATGTCCAAAATTTTCGCCTCCCGGGCTCCCGGCAGGATTTGCAGATGAAGCAAGGGGAGGCCAAGACCTGGGTGCCCCTCTCCATTGTGGGCAATATCCATTTCCGGGATCCCGAAAAGGACCGCTATCGCGTTGCCGAGATCTTGCTCCTCTCCGGAGAGAAGCTTAAGGGGGAGATATTTGTGGACACCCTGGTGGAAGGCTCCACCGATGTGGGTTACTGGAATATCCACTTCAACAAGGTGGAGCGGGTGGACCTGGTGGATCCTTGATAGCTGGAGAGGGCGAAAAAGAGGGGATAGGGGGCAGGGGGCAGTTGTTAGTTGTTAGTTGTTAGTTGTTAGTCGGAGCGAAAAGTAGATTAATCGAAAACTCTGCTTTAAGCTTTTCTCACTTGAGGGCAAGGGGCAGGGTGAGGGTGAAAATTAATCTATTTATTAATCTATTTGATGACCCCATTAATATCATTTATAGCATATCTCGTAATCAAGAAAAATTGGGGCGCCTCTTGATACATAAGTATGGTATAATATAAAGATGTTTTTAAGAACTAAGAACTAAGAACTAAGAACTAAGAACTAAGAACTAACAACTAACCCCTGACCCCTTCATGAGCTCAGGTCCTAATGGCAGCCTATATTCTGGTCTTTTTGACGGGTTTGGCCCTGGGGAGTTTCCTCAATGTGGTCATCACCCGCCTGCCCCTGGAAGAAGAGTTCTGGACGGGCCGCTCCCGCTGCCCCCAATGCCGCAACCCCCTGCCGTGGTATGATAATATTCCTCTGATCAGCTATTTCTGGTTAAAACGGCGCTGCCGTTTCTGCGGGGAAACTATCTCCCCCCGCTATCCGCTGGTGGAACTGGCCGGCGGACTCCTGGCCCTGGGGTTATGGCATCAGTTTCCCGGCAGTTCCCTTCTTTTCGTTTACGGCCCCTTCAGCGCGGCCCTGGTGGCCCTAAGCGCCATCGATCTGGAGCGCCGCCTCCTCCCGGACGTCATCACCTTACCGGGCCTTGCCCTGGGTCTGCTCCTGGCCCTGGTCCTGCCCCATCTCAGCTTCTGGGACGCGGCCCTGGGGGCCCTGGCCGGGGGCGCGCTGTTTTACCTGGTGGCCTGGGGGTATGCAGCCTGGACGGGGAAGCAAGGCATGGGCGGGGGCGATATCAAACTTATGGCCATGATCGGCGCGTTTTTGGGGGTAAAATCCCTGCCCCTAATCATCTTTATCAGCGCGGGGCTGGGGACCCTGGTGGGATTGGGGATGGCCCTGGCCCGGGGCCGGTGGCGCTCCGGTGAGTGGCGCACCGCGTCCCTGCCTTACGGCCCTTTCCTGGCCCTGGCCGCCCTGGCGTACCTCCTGGGGCGGGAGTCCTGGTTCACCGGCCTGTGGCCGTAGGGGCAGGGGGCAGGGATTAGTTGCTGTATATCTCGTGATCAAGAAAAATGCGGGCCGCCTTTTGGTAGCTGAAAATGGTATGAAGGATAATACGTCGAAAACAGAAAACAGAAAACAGAAAACTGGCCCCTGGCCCCTAACCTCTAACCCCTGCTCTGCCCCCTCCCCACAAATCCCTACTGCCCGACAGGTTTCTCTTTCATCTTCTCCAGTTCCCCGCAAGACAGAGGATGACCCAGGCGGCAGCCTTCCCGGTAGTCCGCCGCGGCCTTCCGGGGCTGGTTTAGGTGGTAACGGTAGATATTGCCCCGGAAGAAATAGGCGTGGGGGCCGTCGGGGCGCACCCGGATGGCTTCGCTGAAATCCGCCGCGGCTTTCTCATTGTCCCCCTGGCAGAAATAGACCATGCCCCGCTTGTTGAAGCCCCAGGGGTTCTTGGGGTCCAGTTTGACGGCCTGGTTAAGGTCTCTCAGGGCTTCATCATAATTGCACTCCTGGGCCTGATTGTCACCCCGCTCCCGATAGGCCTCGGCGTTCTTGGGGTCCAGGACGATGACCCGGGTATAGACCGCGATGGCCTCACCCCGGCGGTCCAGGCCCGCCAGGGCGCTCCCCTGGGCCATTAGCAGGCCCAGGTCTTGAGGGCGCCTGGCCAGCCCCCGGTTCAATTCCTCCAGGGCCTCGCTAAGTCGTTCCAGGAGCATCAGGGCCTGGGCCCGGACCCGCCGGGCTTCCGCAGACTCCGGATGCTTCGATAGATACTTCCCCAACAGCTCCACCGCCTGCTCGTGTTTGCCGGCTTTCTGGGCCGCCAGCCCCTGGGCCAGAAGGTCTTCCGCGGCCCATACCGGAGAGCAGGCCCAGCAAATCACCATTAGTATTCCCATCCCCCATCGCCCATAGCTCATGGCCTATCCCCCGACTGCTTTAAAATTCATCACTGATACCAAGTTCTGTTTCCAATGCAACAAACTTACTACTCAGAATCACTACTGTCCGGTAGAAATTACTTGAGATAGCAAGTAAAACAGCCCCAT
>CAZUBT010000071.1:0-17819 GCA_964618815.1 uncultured Desulfobacterales bacterium
CAAAAGGTTTTTAGCTAATTTTTTGCCAGAAAAAGCACGAATCCTAGAAATAAGTCCCTAATTTCAATTAAAAAATAAATTATCTTATCCGAAAACCGAAAACCGAAGACCGTTTACATGGGCCGGAGCCCGGCTTGACGGTCCACTACGGATGCGATAAAGTTAAATCTTGATTGTCTCGAACATATCAGGTACCGCGATGAAACCCGCGGGTAGGTCCTACCCCCATCCCCTGAAATCTCAGGAGGCCGCCATGCTTGCTAATCTCAGAAGGCGAAGCTGGTGTCTCATATTGCCGGCGTTGCTGCTTTTTCCAGGAATGGCCGCCGCGGCGGAGTTCTCCGCGCAGATGTGGATCAAGGAAGGCGACAAGACTATGGTGGCGAAGGTCTTTGTGCAAAACAGCAAGATCCGCCAGGAGTTCAACGATGCGGGGGGGCGCACGGTTACCATTGTGCGCCCCGACAAAAAATTATTTTGGGTGGTCATGCCCCAGGACAAGAGCTTCATCGAGATGCCCCTGAAGACCAAACTGCCCGGGCAATTCATCGAAATGCCGCCGGACGCCATCAGCAAACGCCAGGTGGGCACGGAAACCGTCAACGGCTATGAGGCCGACAAATACGAAGTCACGGTCCGGGGCGGCCCTGAAGGCGTCACCCGGCAGACCGTCTGGGTGGCCAAGAAACTGGGGACGCCCATCAAGATGGTGTGCCCCTCGCAAAACCTCTCTGTAGAATACAAGGGCATCAAAGAGGGGGGCATGTCCGCCCTGTTGTTCGAACCCCCCAAGGGCTTTACCAAGACCTCCTCCCCCATCGGCTTTAGCCCCAGTATGCGCCAAGAGTTTGAGTAATACCAGGTTCTGCTCTGAAAAGTTCCGAGTTTCAAGTTTCAAGTTTCAAGTTCGTGGGGCGGGCCTCCGTGCCCGCCTGAGTAGGGTGCGCACTGCGCACCAATAAAAGCGCGCCCCTTTTCATGCTTTTGGAGAGAGCCGAAGGCTCATGAATGACTGTTCCCAATGCAACAAACTTAAGTCTCAACATGCTGATAATCCTGGTATTTTTCCCCTAAAACCCAAAACGGTAAACCGCCGCCTCACTTTACCGGCTGCACCCCTGGCGGCTTCCAGGCGCCCTTCAGCACAGCCTCCTTGGGCCAGTACATCCGCAATACGAGGTTGAAGTCATCCTTGGGGGCCGGCAACCAGTTGGACTCCCGGTCCTGGCCGGGTGATTGGTTTTGAATGTAAAGGTCCAGGGAGCCGTGGGGTTGAACTTTAATTTGTCGCGGTCGCCGATGGCGTAGCGCCCGATGGGATTCGGGACGAATGCCTGCTTGGAGTTGTACATGGTTACCGACCAAAAGGCGTTCACCGGCGGCGTCCGGCCTTTGGCAAAGTGGAGCACGTAGCGCCGGGCGCCGTTGAGCGGCCGGCCGTGGCCGTCCACCCGGGCGTTGGGGTAGATGGCGTCCTCCGGCAGGTTGGCGCCGAAGCCGATCAGGCCTACGTAGGCCCGCAAAGCATAATTCGTGCCGTATCGGCCCAGTTGCATGGGAGGGACCATCCAGCCGTTCTCGACGGTGGTCAAAACCCTTTGAATCGCAGAGTTCAAGAGCTTAAAAGCCTCCCGGTCGAAGGCGCTCTCCTCGATGGCGCCCTGGGTGCCTTTGGCGGCCGCGTCGAAAAATGCCTTCACGGTCCACACGGCCTTCTCCAGCCCCTTCATCACCGCCGGATCCACCGCGGCCGGGTCAAAAGGCTTTCCGGGAACGATCCCCAGCCCCGCGAGCTTCTTCACCATGGGCGCATCGGCCGGAGCCGGCGGGTTGTCTTTCATCAGCAGCGCCAACCGGCCGAAGAAGGTTGCCGCGTCCATCTTAGCCACCTGGGTGACCGGCGGCGTCTTCACGTCCACGGACGGATCGGCGGAGCCGAACCCCGGCGTCGTGTAAGGCTTGCCGTAGGATGACAGCGGGGTCAGGGTGTACTGCCGCTGGATGGCGTTCACCGCGGCATAATCATCCTTGCCGTTGCATTGCGTCCGCCCGAGGATCCAGGCCAGGTTGGTAGGAGACTGGAGCTTCTTGACCCCCGGGGGCAGGGCGCCTTTCCAGCCGGGGCCGACGATGGCGAAGTCGCCCGCCTGGGTGCCCGTGGTGCGCTTGCCGGGGGACGCGAACACGTTGCTCCAGGCATCCATGATCTGCATCAGGTAAAACCGGCCCTGGGTGTCCGGCACGTGCAATACTATGGGCTCCTTGGCAAGGTCCAGGAACCCCGTGCTGTATAGAGTGTCCGCATTGGGGCTGACGATGATGTTGAAGGAGGGGTCCGGGAAGGTCCAGATGTTGACGAACTGGTTGATTACTCCGTGCGGCCCCGGGGCATGGGGCTGGGTGCCCATTTGCTTGGTAACGTCCATGAGAACCAGCGGATACCCGTAGAGGTAGCCTTCCACGCCGTTCTTAAGGGCCTCCGCTTCCGTCACCACCTTGATTGCGGCTCCGGCGGCCCCATTCAGGGCCAAGGCCGCGGTCAACAATACGACACCTGCTGCCATAATTAATCCTCGTTTCATAACCCCTCCAGGAGCGCTAAGGAATAGCCGAAGACGAAGGCATCCGCGGCGATTGGCTCGAGCGCGGCGGAGGCTTTCCCGGGGGCCGCGGTGTCAGCCGGGCCTCCCCGCCCGCCATTCAGCAGTTTCGTTTCAGGGACGGGGGTACACGCCCTTACTTACTCGGAGCGTAAAATATGTTGCCTTGATGTAGGGGCGGGTTTAAAACCCGCCCCTACGTAGCCCAAAACCAATGCAACACAATTAATGCTCCGAGTAGTAACCGACGGCAACTTGAGACCTCTGTGAGAATGGCTGGAGCCATGACAAATCAGCTTCAAAAGAAAAGAAGCCGGTGAGCCTCTTGCAACATAGCCTATAAAAGATATTTCAAAAGCGGTGTTTTGTCATCCTGAACGCCGTGAAGGATCTCAACCCCTTATAAATACGAGATTCTTCGCTTCGCTCAGAATGACCTATCAGGGTAACCTGAGGTTTTGAAATAGTTTTAGTGAATTTTGCAAAAGGCTCCAGTGGCACAGGCTTCCAGCCTGTGGGTAACTCTTTGGTAAATTAAGATTTTTTTGCACAGGCTGGAAGCCTGTGCCACCAGAGTTTTTCTCTGAGTTTTGTTTCCCTTTGCGTCGGCTGATTTTCGCAGAGGTCTCAACTCGGTATAAATCAGCCAATTAAGGATATGCCATAAGAGACGAGGATGAATGCTGCCTTGCCATTATCGCCATATTTAAAGATGATGCGATATCTTAATGATATCGCCTCTCCTCCAGAATTACGTATAGTGGCAAGGTATGTCGGTAAGTAGTATATGGGGTTAGCTGGGATTCTGCCTTTGCGACCTTAGTAAATCAATATCGTATTTCTGCTCTCGCCGAGCAAAAGCATCTGCGCCTCCGTCCAGAATCCATATGTATTTCTCCCTATGCTGAATGTTCTCAATGGATGAAGGCAGTACTTGGGTTCTCGGGTCGGTCGGATCCAATATGTGAATCAATTCAGCGTCACCACCAACGACAACATTGGCATCGCGTGTGATAAGGATTATCTGGCGATTGTGTTTTTGATTTCTTATCAGAGGAACCAAAACATCGGAAATGAACTTCCCGTCTAAATGATCATCTGGTTGGTCGATTACGATAGGATTGGTACCAGCCACTAATACTATAGCTATTACGATACCGCATCTTTCACCGAAGGATGTATTCTTCAGAAGCTTACCACCAAGTTTGGTTTGAACCTGGATATTATCAATGCTGAAGTACTCCTTCAGCATTCTCAAATGGAACTTTTCTAAGAAGACGTCATCGTTGATAAGTTCTTGAATTATTTGACGGTGTTTTTCAGCTTTGGTGGATATGTTTAAGTTATCTCTAATAGTTTTTTTGTTTTCGACATATATGTTTATATCGATGCTCTCAAATAATAGGCGATCAATCGCATCATAACGAAGACTAACGTCATCCTTAATGCTATCCTTCACAAAATCTACTAATCTATTCTTAAGACGGGTATTGTCTACAAATAAATCGAATTTAACTTCTTTTTGAGAAATTGACAGACCTGAGAGCTTTTCCTGCAAAGAAGAACTCACTTTAAGGAACCTGTCTTTATATCCCCTATAATCTATTGTATACTCTTCGATTATTTGTTCTTTGTCATCGTATATTCCTTGATAGGGCTTTTTCTCTAGTTTTGATACTCGAACCGTCTCTTCTAATTCTTTGATTATGGTGTTTGCATGGGCTATCTCTTGAACGTTCTCAGGCGAAAGCCCTCTGGCTTTTAAGTATTCACGCAAATCTTGCTGTGCTAGATTTAATTGACCCGGATAATCCTGAGCGTTATAGTCGGCGCTGAACTTAGCGAAAGCTTCGTTTAGCTCACCCTTATCCCTTCGAAGAGTTTGGAGAAGCCTATCCACTAAAGCCCCACCTTGATTTGGATTCCAGTTTAGTTGTGTGAGGGTTGTGATGAGCGAGTCTATTTGCTTAATGAGCTTTTGAAAGTCTGTTTGGTATGATTTGAAATCAGAGACTATGCGGGATATGCCACCAATTCTGAGCTGAAAATGAATATATTCCTTTGACTTTATTATATCCGTCTGCTTTTTTAAAGTATTGATGTTCTCTTGTGCTTTAAGGATTTCTCCATCTATCTCCGTAATTCGGTCATATGCATCAATGAGCTCGTCAATTGATTTCAATGACGTATTCCAATATTCAGCACATTTGTCAAGAGTCACACCTCCATCAATTGACGAAAGCTTCTCCAATCGATGCCTAATCAAGGTTGACATTGATTTGATGCTCTTTGCTGCATGTTCAATCTCATTTTGGAAGAAGAACTCGGTTTGACTTGGAACCTCGCATTCAGTGAATTCGGCAATTTTCTTTAGAGGACTTGGGAGTATCTCTAAGCTAACAAGGGGGGAAGTAATATTAGAGAGTTTCTTAAGGTCTTGGTTAATCCATGAGTTGTATATAATATGGGATAGAGTGCTCTTGCCTGACCCCCGCCCACCAATAATACAGGTGAGGTTGTTTGAGAAATCCAAGTCATATGTTCCATTAATACAGAAATCAGTTTTCTCTCCAGAATCATCTTTTATTTTCAATTGGTCGGGAAGACTGAATTTTAGGCTAGCTATCTTTGCGTAAGTTTCTGACTCAGTAGGGTCTTCGGTTTGTATTTTGACTCTCAGTTCAGGTTCGTACACTATTTGTTTCAAACCTTCGAAAGTAGGGTCTGCTTTGATCCAGCAGAACTTGCCATTTTCTGGCTTGCATAGCCGCTCTATGGCATGAGCATCCGACCCATGTAGACTTGGTTTTAACCTTCCAAACTCCCGCTCGAATTGGGCTGTGCTGAGGTCTCCTTTTCCAAGACACCAATTAATAGTTGATGCCTGTCCACAGAAAACCGCGTGAGCGGTCTGGAGTAAGAACTTTCGGGTCAAATAGTCCTGTCCCTCCCACGAGATTTGATCCCAATCGGGGGTTGGAAGGACTAACAAATATTTCCCTTCAAATGGCCTTTTCTGCAATGCTTTAGTTACTTTCCCTACTTCCACAGTGATGTTCTTGCAACCTGCAACAAAATCGGAATCGCCTGATAAAGTGCTCTTGAATTGTTTAACAGATTTACCTACTTCCTCAATTGAGGCCCGTGTTAATAGTCTTTTATCGCCAACGCTGCCTGGCGAACCTTCTACGGAAATTTCAAGGGAATGAATAAACTGATTTTCTATATCATCAACTGGGACTTCATCGCTGAAAATTACATGCAAATTTAATCGTCTTTGCTGCTCTCCCGAGCTTCTCTTGGGAACAAAAATATTTAGTCTAAGCTCAATATTCGGCAAAACACATGCGAAGTTTTGTAATCGGCCAGCATCTCGGTGCCTTATGACTTCTTTGTAACCATCAATCGTGAAGTAATCGGTTATGCCTATAACCGCAATTTCATTGATTTTCTCAAGTTCTTGGATATATTCGTCCCAACTGCCAAAATCGTGTTGAAACGAGGCTGGCGTATGGACATGCAAATCCCATTTCCGCCACTGTGACCCCTGAGGGTATTGCTGAGACATCCAAGACCTACCTTTGTTCCTCGTTTTGATGGCTTTTTATGAATTCACATTGCCACAAGGAATATCCAATTGTCAAGGAAGGGATAAAATAAAGATTTGGTCTATAGCTGCTATTTATCAGTAATCTTATGACCCAATAATATATTTCTATAAGCTTTAATTAGTTTCAATCGGATATAGTAAACTGAGGACCGCCCCCGGACCGCTAAAAACTCATTAAGTACCCTGCCGGCTCTTTGCCAACCGCTCTCCCGACCCCGATAGGAATGATCAAAATAAATCGCCCAATCCTTAAGGACCAGCCCCACATCTTGCCTTGGCCATTTCCAAATCTTCGGAAGGGTGGGTCCGGCGCACCGTCTTATTGCCCTGTCATCTTATACCAAGTTCTGTTTCCAATGCAGCAAACTTACTACTCGGAGTATTAATTGTGTTGCATCGGTTATGGGCAACGTAGGGGCGGGTTTTAAACCCGCCCCTACATCAACGCAACATATTTTATGCTCTGAGTAGTAAGTTTCAATTTATTGATAATCCTGGTCTTTCTAACCGAAAACCGATAACCGAAAACGGTATTAAAGGGGTGTCCTCAAGGAATAAAATCCACCACATCATAGCCCTTGTGGTTCAGGGCATCGATGATGGGGGCCAGCTCGCAGCGGTCCAGGCGGAAGTAATAGGCCCGTTTGCCGTCTTTGATGGGGCCCAGGGCTACGTTGATGATCTTGCCTCCCACCTTTTTGATGAGATTGGCGGCCTCCTCCAGGATTTCCGGCTTATCTTCCAGGAGCACATCCACCCGGGAGCTGGACCGCAGCAACTCCAGCATGGTAAGAAATGCGGAGATAATGTCCAGCATGGTGATGACCCCCACCAGCCGGTCCTTTTCCATCACCGGCAGGCCCCCGATCTTATGGTCGTGAATCAGGCGGGCCGCTTCTTCCAGGCTGGTTTCAGGGGTTACCGTGAGGGGATCTTTCACCATGACGTCCGCCACCGTGATCTTTTCCAGCATGGAGGCCAGAAGGACCTCCCTGAGGTCCCGGGAGGTGATCCAGCCCACCATGGTCTCGCCTTGGGTCACCGGAAGGTGGCGGATGTTGTGTTTCTGCATCAACTGTAAAGCCTGACCGACCCGCTTGTCCGGGGAGATCGCCACCACCTCGCTGCTCATGATCTGACTGACCCGCATCTGCCGCTCCTCCTGGGCTAAATATTACTCGGAGTGAAAATGGATTACCTTCACCCCTACCCTGGCGCTCCTCAATCCAAGGATAAGGGGGAGTAGGAAGGAAGTTTTTTAATACTCCGACTAATATTGGCCCACCATAAAACAAAGGGGCGGGAATTTCAAGGAAATTCCCGCCCTTTGCCATAAAACCGGCATCCCGGATTAACCGCGGATGGACGCAGGTGAACTCGGATAATTGCCTTTTAATCTGCGTTAATCGGCGTGCATCTGCGGTTGGCTTTTACTATGGCGGGCACCAAGGCCCACCCCACCGATTCCCTTCGGATTTACCAGCCTGGGCGCGCCGCCCGCCCTATTGGGAATCTTTGTTCATCGGGTTTTTACCGAAAACCGAAAACTTCTTAATTAGTCCCCAAAGCCGTCTGCAAGGTGGAGATCACATGTTCCGCTTCGCCGATATAGGTGGCCATATTGGCCCGGTGGTTGGCCAGGATGCCGTCCTTGGAGCCGTTGGTCACCACCCAGGGGCTGAGGTGGCCGGCCTCATGGAGGGCGTGGATGGCGTCATCCAGAAGCTTGTGCAGGTTCTTCTTCTGGAGCTCCTGGTTGAACTCCACCTTGACGGCCTCCAGCATCTGGGACATGCCCAAGGCGATGCCCTGGGAGAAATAAAAATAATCATCCACCTTGAACCAGGATAAGGCGGAGCCGTCGGCCTCGTAATCTTTGATGAGATTGTGAAAGCTGCTGCCCATGAGGTCTTTGTAGTTGGTCAGCAGGACCATAAGATTGTCCACCCGGGAATAGAAGCGGCTGCGTCCCCTGGAAAGGTCATCCACATACCGCTCCAGGTCCCGGATGGCTTCCCGGTATTTCCCCGAGGCCGACGGGAACCAATACTTATCCGCGCTGACCATGAAAAAATTCATGGCTTCGTTAATATGGGGGTTGAAGGCTTCCGTGGTGGCAAAGCGGGTCAGATTCTCATTGAGGACCACCACGGTACGCCGGACCACCTCCAGGACTCCCATCTGGATATTATTGACATTGTCCGTCAGGCCCATCTTGCCGAAAAGTATGGTGTTGGCCCGCCAACCGAACAAGGTCTGATTCAATTGGTCGTCCATAATTTTGATCAAGGCCCGGGAAAATGCCTCTCCCTTGAGCCGTTCCCGGGGCGGCGCGGCGGGCGAAGGAGGCGCCGGGGCTTGGGCTTGGGCAACCTTGGGAGGCGCGGCCTCCTTGGGAGACGCGGGGACATGGGCCCCTTTGGGCGTTGCGGCTTCCTTCGGGGGCTCCGCCGGCGTCGCCTGGGGAGGGGCCGGGGGCGGTTCCTTGGCCGGCAGGGCGGCCGTCTTCGGGGAATGAGGCGCGGAAGGAGTCTGAACTGCCTTGGGAGACCCCCAGATAAACAGAATTCCCATAAACCCGATGATTATCAGGGCCACCAGGATAAAGCGGTGACGCAACAGCCGCTTCAAGGCGCTCTCGGGCGGCCCCGAAGGCTCCGGGGGTAACAAAACGGGCAGCTGATCCGGTTTTGGGGTCATGGCGATTTGGACTCCTGGGTTTCGCAGCTCCCGGACCGGGGATGGTCCGAGAAAATCTCCGCGGTGAAGGTATATATTTTAGTAGCCGAATCCTTCCAGGCGTCAGGCGGCAGGCCGGCCTTGACGCAGGTTTGAGCCAGAAAGGTATCCCGGTCCCATCGGTATTGCGCCGCGACCTGGGGCAACAGCAGACCCCGGGCGAAACCCTTCTCAATGAACAGCCCGTGTTTGCCCACTTCAATCTCCTCCACCTTCTCAACCTGGAGCATAGGGGTGAGAATGGAAATCTCCACTTCCAGGTCCGCCAGTTCCTCCGGGGTGAGGGGGCGAAAGCGGGGATCCTGAAACGCGGCCGCGGCGGCCATGTCTTTCACCGTGCTGATCAGCGGTTTCACGGCCTCCAGATAGCCGATGCAGCCCCGGAGACGCCCCTGGCGATGGAGAGAGACAAAGACGCCCCGGGGCTCAAATAAGTAAGGGGGCGCCTCCTTAGGGTCCGGCGGGGTTTGCCCTTTCATCTGCCCCGCAATGCTGTCCCGGGCCAACTGCAACAAGAGCTTTTTATCCGGTTCGCTGAGACTCATATTTTTCGGTCCCTCCCCTGGCAGCGGGGCTGCGGCGCCCAACAGGGCAGCGGCCAGAATCAGCAAAATGAAAAGCTGACGGACGCGCATCATTGATTCCCGAGGCAGTTACTCAAATGAGGCAAGTCGTTAAAAGAGTCTTCGGTCTTCGGCAAAAAAACTGATGAGCCACGAACCCCCTGGGAACGGGTAGGTCGGCCTTGCCACTATGATTCTTCATGGCAGGTTACTGCACCGTGCGCCCTTACGGAGGATGGAAAAACTTTCAGGGTTTCCGAATGGGAACTGATTAATCATATAATCAAGATTCCCTTGCTGTGTCAATGGCAAAGCGGGGCCGGGGCCGGATGGGGGGAGCCGTATAAATCTTGCAACCTGTCTGATACCTTGGTAAATTTATAAATGCCGGTTTTTTCCTAAAACCTAAAAACTGGAACCTGAAACCTAATTTATGAAAACCTACCCCATGTTCGCCCTGCTGACGGATAAGCCCTGCCTGGTGGTGGGGGGCGGCGCCGTGGGAGAGCGCAAGGTCCAGGATCTCCTGGAGGCCGGGGCCCGGGTGACGGTGGTGAGCCGGACCCTGACCCCCGCGCTGGCAAAACTGGCCGCCCGGGGCGAGATTGTTTATCTGGCGGGAGATTTTGCCCCGGAGCAGGTGGAGTCCATGACCCTGGTGATGGGGGCCACCGACGACGAGCAAGTCAACGCCCGGGTGAGCGCCGCGGCCCGGAGCCGGGGCATCTGGGTCAACATCGCGGACGCCCCGGAGCTGTGCACCTTTATCGTGCCGGCCCAGGTGCGCCGGGGGGAGTTGACCCTGGCCATCAGCACCGGGGGGGCCAGCCCGGCCCTGGCCCGTAAACTGCGGGAGGAACTGCAGGGCCGGTTCGGGCCGGAATACGGGCCTTACCTGACTCTCCTTAAAAAGGTGCGGGAGCAACTACTGAGCGCGCGCCGGGGCCATGGGGAGAATCCTCAACTTTTCCACCGGCTGGTGGCCGGTCCCCTGAAGGAGGCCCTGGCCCACAAGGACCGGGACCGGGCCGTGGGGCTGCTTAAAGAGACCCTGGGCCACGTGCTGGCCAACGACGCCCTCGCGGCCCTGGTGGATGAGGTTTTGGGAGGTTGAAGATTGGGAATCCGGGGGTAGGGGAGTTTTTTCTGGTTCCCAAGTACAACTTGGGAACCAGAATGAAAAGTTGCACCGGTAGCCGAGCGGTTTTTGAACAGCCGAGGGCGGCTGTGCCACATTTTTCACATTGGGGGGGGAGAAGCTTTCCACCAAAAAAACTCGAAACTCGAAACTCGAAACTTGAAACTTTTCTGAGCGCAAGAAACACGCCCTATGACTAATATCTTCTTATACCTGGCCCTCGCGGCCTATTTCGCCGCCACCGCCCTGTGGCTGGCCTTTTTCCTGGCCCAGCGGGAGGGCTACTGCCGCGTCGGGGCCTGGGTCATGGGCGGGGGCCTGCTTTTTCACACCCTGGCGCTCATCCAACGCACCCTGCTCCAGGGGCACCTGCCGGTGGCCGGCTTCGGGGACGCCCTGCTGATGTTCGACTGGGCTTTGGTGGCCGCGTTTCTCTTCCTGAACTGGCGCTTTCCCATCAAGGTCCTGGGCGCGTTAACCGCCCCTCTGGCGGCCCTGATGGTGTGCGGGGCGCTCATCTTGCCCTCCGGGAAAGGCGCGGTTTCCCCCCTGCTCCAGAGCTTCTGGCTGTCTATCCACATCGCCTTGGCCCTGCTGGGTTACGCGGCCCTGACCCTGGCCTTCCTGGGGGGCATCTTTTACCTCATCCAGGAACGGCAGATCAAAGGCAAGAAATTCGGCTTTTTTTACCGCCGCCTCCCCTCATTAGAGCAGTTGGACGCCCTCAATTACTGGTGCCTGGCCATCGGGTTTCCACTGCTCACCGGCGGCATCATCTCCGGGTCCCTTTATGCCCAGCACGCCCTGGGCCGCTTCTGGAGCTGGGACCCCAAGGAAGTCCTCACCCTCATTGCCTGGCTGATCTATGCGGTGCTGCTCCATGAGCGCCTCACCGTGGGCTGGCGGGGCCGCCGGGCCGCGCTGTTGGCCATCTGCGGCTTCCTGGTCCTGGTCATCACCTTCGTGGGCGCCAACCTGTGGATCACCGGATACCACAGTTTCGACAGTTTCCTCCGCCGGCCATGAACCTGTTGCTCTTCGGCGTCAACCACAAAACCGCGCCCGTGGCTCTCAGGGAGCGGCTGGCAAGCCTCATCACGGAGGTGGGGGAGGTTTACCGGCAACTCCAGGATTGTCCGGAGTTTTCCGAACTCCTGCTGTACGCCACCTGCAACCGGGTGGAGGTGGTGTGCGTCACCGAGGACCCGGACGCGGCCGCGGCCCGGCTCCAGGCATTCTTTGCCCAAGACCCGGAAGTGGCAGGCTCCCTTAAGGACGCGGCGTACGTGCGCCTGGATCACGACGCGGTGCTGCATCTCTTCCGGGTGGCCGCCAGCCTGGACGCCATGGTGGTGGGAGAGCCGCAAATCCTGGGACAGGTGAAGGCGGCCTACCGCGAGGCCACCGGCCACAACGCCACCGGGGCCATCCTCAACCGCCTGGTGCACAAGGCATTTTCCGTGGCCAAGCGGGTGCGCCGGGAAACCGGCATCGGCGACCACGCGGTGAGCGTCAGCTACGCGGCCATCACCCTGGGGAAGAAAATTTTCGGCAGCTTAGAGGGCAAGAACGTGTTGCTCCTGGGGGCCGGAGAAATGGCGGAACTGGCCCTGGAGCACCTCCGGGGCCAAAGGGTGGCCAGGGTCGTGGTGGCCAACCGCACCCTGGAGCGGGGCGTGCAATTGGCCCAGCGTTTCCGGGGGGAAGCCGTGTCCCTGGAGGAGTTGGAGGACCAGCTCCTCACCGCGGACATCATCCTCTCCTCCACCGGCGCCCCCCAGCGCCTCCTCACCCGGGACCAGGTAAAGGCCGCCATGCGCCGCCGCAAACAGCGGCCCTTATTTCTCATCGACATCGCGGTGCCCCGGGACCTGGACCCCCGCATCAATGACCTGGACAACGTTTATCTCTATAATATCGACGATCTCCAGGAGGTGGTGGAGCAGGGCAAGCTCTACCGCCATCACGAGGCGGCCAAGGCCGAGCGCCTGGTGGCTGCGGAGACCCTGAAATTTGTGGAGTGGCTGGCGACCTTGGAGGTCTTTCCCACTATTATCGACCTCAAGGAAAAGGCCGACAACATCTGCCGGGCGGAGCTGGAAAAGACCCTGCGGCAACTGGGGCCCCTATCCGAAGAACAGCGCCAGGCCCTGGAGGTCCTCACCCAATCCGTCACCGCCAAGCTCCTTCACGACCCCATCATTTTTCTCAAGCGCAACCACCACATCAAGAAACCCCACAAGGAACTGTCCCTGGTGCGCCGGCTGTTTAATCTTGACCCCGAGGTTCAAGAAGAATTGAGTGAACTGAAGAAAAAGGCTTGAAAGGGAAAGGCGGGCAATGCCCGCCAGGACTTATCTAATATTATTAAAAGGTTACAATGGGAGTAACGAGGAGGTAGTCATACAAAAGAAACCATCCCACCAGGAATCCGGCTTATTGCGAATTATTGAGCATCTCTTTATTTGCCCTCAACCGGCCGTTTATCCGAGTCTTACCAGAAAATCATTAAATAGAGCTCGGAGCCAAGGCTTGCTTAACCACAAAGGCGAGAGATTTTTCTGTCGTCAAACCAGTCAGATAGCGCCTTTTAGGAGAGTGTGCCATCATATACATTGAACATTTATGTTTTTTGCCAGGAAGAAATGGTATAAACAAGTTTTTGACGCCTGAGCGTTTTGCAAAATTCCCTTAGAGGCTATTTCAAAATCGGGGTTTTATCAATCTGAACGCCGTGCAGGATCTCAACCTTTTGAAAAGGCGAGATTCTGCGCTTGGCTCAGATTGACCTGTCAGAGCAAACTGAGGTTTTGCAACAGTTTCAGTGAATTTTGCAAGAGGCTCGCCTGTATGGACTTATGCCGGGCGCCGCGGATGATGCGCTATAATCCAGGTTATGGTCACAGATAGTAGTCTAATTCACCTTAAAGATGAAATCATGAGAAGTTTTCCAACAATTAAAGTCAAAGGTGCTTCCAGGAACGTAATCTTGGTTCAAGGAGGCATGGGTATCGGTATATCTCTGGCAAAATTAGCCAGAGCAGTTGCCAAGAGAGGTGGAATAGGGACGATATCAAGCGCAGGACTGGCTTCATTGGTTAGCAAACGAATCGGGAAAAAAGTTAACTCACATGAAGCTGCTGCTATTGAAGTAGCTGAGGCTAAAAGGGATGGCGGCTTTATTGCTATAAATATCATGGTGGCTCTGCAAAAAGCATTCATTGATTCAATCTTGGGAGCAATTGAAGGAGGTGTTGATGCACTCGTCATAGGCGCAGGCCTTCCTACTACCTTGCCAGAAATAGTAAAAAGAGCAGACGTGGCATTAATTCCTATTGTCTCATCCGTAAAAGCCCTGAGAATTATTTACAAAAGATGGACGGAAAGATATAAAAGAATCCCGGATGCCGTAGTCTTGGAGGGGCCACTGGCTGGAGGACATCTGGGATTCTCTTTTGCTGATTTGGAAAAGGACGAGTTCCGGATGGAAAATCTCTTTAAGCCGATTAAGGAATTTGCCCGGACTCATGGCGATTTCCCGGTAATTGTAGCCGGAGGAATTTATTACCGTGAAGATATTGTAAGATGGGTCAATGACATTGGAGCTGACGGAGTTCAACTAGGCACTAGATTCGCTACTACCTATGAAAGCGACGCTTCTGATGATTTTAAGCAAGCAATAATTGACTGCCAGGACAGTGACATCATTATTGCCCAAAAACCGGGGTCGCCATGCGGTCTTCCCTTCAGGTTAATTAAGACGTCGCCGGGTTATCTTTCCGCCTTGAAAAAAACCAGGCTTCCTAAATGCAATCGGGGGTTTGTGCTGAGAAAGGACGAAGCCGGCAACTTTACGGTATGCTCCGCTAAAGATTCGGGCGATGACTTCTGTATCTGCAACACTCTCTTAAGCGCTCAGGGGTTCACCGATGAAGAAGAACCTATTTATACCATAGGCCGACGCGGCCACTTGGTGGACAGGATTCTATCAGTGGACGAATTGATGGATGAGTTAACCGGTTTAAAATAAGCAGTCATTCATGGACCTTCGGCCCACCCGTAACTTATGAAAAGTTCCTGATGGGCATACTCCCAACTTTGAACTTTGAACTTTGAACTTTCCGGAACAGGGAATTGTCGATTTTATTGGGATCTCAACCCCCCAGATTTTTCATCAGAAAGTAAGGAATGCTTTTAAGCCCCTGCCTGCCGCCCCCCCCTCTTGACCCCGGGGCATCCGCTGGTTATGCTTATATTTAATTTATTTCCGGAAGGGGCCACGGAAGGGTCGCCGCGGATAGGTTCTCGTCCCCCCGCCCCTGAGGGCAGCCATGACCAAGGTCATAGATATTGAAGATCGCCTCCGCCTGGAGAAGAAAAAGAAGACCAAGGTGGAGAAGACCAAGAAGATGGAGGCGGTGCGCAAGATCATCCAGTGCACCCGCTGTCTGGCCCGTTGCGCCCGGTGCGGCATCCAGTTCGACACCCAGGAGATGTACAAACGCCACAAAGGGCCGTATCGCTTCTGCCCGGGGTGCCAGGAAGAATACGAAAAGTATATGCGCTACAAGGAAAGCGGCGAAGAGAGCTCGTTTTACTGGCACAATCGGGAGTGGCGGGCCCTGTGGCAGAGCTGGCTGGATTATCAGCAGGCCCTCAGGGCCTACGGCGAGTCCCCGGAATTCATCGACCTGCTCCGGGAAGTGGAGTGGGATAGGTGAGTGTTATGGGCAGTGATCAGTGATCAGTTGCCAGTTGTCAGTGTTATCGTCCGGGCCGCAATTCTCCAATCCGACAACTGACAACTGACAACCGATTACCGATTACTGGTCACTGGTCACTTGATTACTCCGCGGCCCCCAGGCGGTACAGGTGCTGCAGCATCTCCATGGCCAGATCGAAGGCGTTCTTCCGATCCAGAGTCACTCCCAGATGTTCTTTCTTTTTCTCACCGCTGCCGGTGTAAAATACCACCTTGACCGTACCTTCCGGCCGCTGCGCCACTGCGATTTCCCCTGCCGGCTCCAGGGTTTGAAAGGTCCGATGAATCATGGGTATCCTCCTCAGTTTAGGGATTACCGAAAACATAATTGTTTACGAGGCGTAATTCAATACCTGAAATTCCCCATATGGCAATTTATCCCAAAGAATACGATCTGATTGTCATCGGCGCGGGCCATGCCGGCTGCGAGGGGGCCTTGGCCGCGGCCCGCATGGGTCTCAAGGTGCTGATGTTCAATCTTAATCTGGACACCATGGCGGCCATGGCCTGCAACCCGGCCATTGGCGGCCTGGCCAAAGGGCACCTGGTGAAGGAAATCGACGCCCTGGGGGGGGTCATGGGCTATCTGGCGGACCTCACCGGCATCCAATGCCGTACCCTCAACCTCTCCAAAGGCCCCGCGGTGCGGGGCACCCGCATCCAGTGCGATAAGCAGGCCTACCGCCTGGCCATGAAGGCGCACCTGGAGAAAGTCCCGGCCATTGATCTTAGGGAAGCCATGGTGGAACGCCTCCTGGTGGAAGACGGCCGGGTGGCGGGGGTGGTGGAGACCCTGGGGATGACCTATAAGGCCCGGGCTGTGTTGATCACCACCGGCACCTTTTTAAACGGCCTCATCCATATCGGGGACTGCCGCATTGCCGCGGGCCGGGCCGGGGAATTCGCCGCTCATGGGCTGGCCGCCTGCCTGCAGGAACTGGGCTTCCGCATGGGGCGCATGAAGACCGGCACCCCCCCCCGGCTCCGGGCCGGAACCATTGATTTCGCCGGCATGGGCCGCCTGGAGGGCGACCCCCGGCCCCGGCCCTTCTCCTGGCGCTCCCCTGGGTTCGGACAGGAGCAGGTCTCCTGTTTCGTCACTCATACTACCCGGGAGACCCACCGCCTGATCCGAGAGAATATCCACCGGTCGCCCCTTTACAGCGGCGTGATCAAAGGGGTCAGCGCCCGGTATTGCCCCTCCCTGGAAGACAAGGTGATGCGCTTCCCCGAAAAGGACAGCCACCAGGTGACCCTGGAGCCCGAGGGCCGGGACACCCAGGAAATCTACGCCAAGGGTCTGGGCAACTGTCTGCCGGTGGAGTTGCAGTTGCAATTGTTCCGGAGCGTGCCGGGACTGGAATTTGCGGAAGTGATGCGCCCCGCGTACGCCATTGAATACGATTACGTGGACCCCCTGCAACTTAAGCCCACCTTGGAGACCAAGATGGTCAAAGGCCTCTTTTTGGCCGGCCAGATCAACGGCACTTCGGGATATGAGGAGGCCGCGGCCCAGGGGCTGTGGGCCGGGATCAACGCGGCGTGCCAAATTTTGGGACGGCCTCCGTTTCTGCCCCAGCGGTCCCAGGCTTACATGGCGGTATTGGTGGACGATCTGGTGACCCGGGGCACCCGGGAGCCTTACCGCCTGTTCACCTCCAGAGCCGAATACCGCCTGCTGCTTAGGGAAGACAACGCCGACGCCCGGCTCCTGGAATGGGGCGATGAGCTGGGGCTGGTGGATAAAGAGGCCCTGGAACGGTTTCGTGAAAAGCAGCGGCTCCTGAAAGAAGAGGAGGCCCGGTTAACGACCCGGCGCATCCTCCCTTCCCCGGAGGTCAACCTGGAGTTGGAAGGCCTGGGCACCGCGGCCATCAAGGTTCCCACCCCCCTCTTGCAAATGCTCAAGCGTCCCCAACTCAACCTTACCACCCTCTATCGCCTGGCCGGGGAAGAGCCCCAGGCGCCGCCGCCGGTGGTGGAGCAGTTGGAGATCAAATACAAATATGAGGGCTACCTCAAGCGCCAGGAGGACATGGCCCGGGGCCTGGCGGACCGGGAAAATAAGCGCATCCCCGAGAAGTTCGATTATGACGCGATTCCGGGATTGTCCCACGAAGTTCGGGAGAAGCTGAAGCAGGTGCGGCCCCGGTCCCTGGGCCAGGCGGCGCGCATCTCCGGCATAACCCCCGCGGCCCTGGCTATTCTCATGGTTTATCTGAAGCGCCGGGGCGGGGTCTAGCCGGAGCGCGACCCCCAGGTGCAGCCTTATCGAATAATTTGGGTTCATCCGACTAAAGCGTACCTGGTTTCCTGAAGGCACCCCCCTCTCTCGTTCCCAAGCTCCCGCTGGGGAACGCACTTGGGTGGAAAGCTCCTGCTTTCCAATATTAATAGGCTTAAGGTC
>CAZUBT010000072.1:0-17583 GCA_964618815.1 uncultured Desulfobacterales bacterium
AAAAGGCGGGCTACCACATCTCCTTCCTGGATTATATGAAGGCCTGCTGGTGGCCCATGATGATCACCGTCACCATCGCCATGGTCTATCTGCTGATTGCTTATTAAAACTCTTTGCGGGTTGGCGTCTTGGCGTGATAGCATTTTTCGCAAAGACGCCAAGATCGCCAAGATGAGATGAAAAGAATAGAGGGCTAAAAGAAAAGGATAAGAAGGCCGGGGGGAGCCCGGCCAAACCATAGGCCGCTCCAGCGCAAGCTGGGGAGGTAAATGGCAACATCACATAATCAGGTCGAAGTTGGAGGGCCTGCCGGGTGGAGTCTGTCAACCTGGCAGGCCCTTGTCTTTTTGGCGGAAAAAACGGGAAACGTTTAAATATGGAGGAACATTCATGGCTTGGCAAAGGAAACGGACCGTCAAGGTTCTGATAATAATTCTCCTGGCGGTTTTTGCCTGGCCGCTGGCTTCTAACCCGTCTCCGCCGGAGACGGGTGATAATCTCACCGTGTCCGGGATCATTGCGGATGCCCAGGGCAAAGGCGTCAAAGAAGCGGAGATCGAACTGCTGGTGGACGGTAAAAAGATAACACCCCTGGGGCGGGACGAGCACCTCGGGTCCGGCAGCAAAGGGGGCTTTGTGGGGCGGTACCGGCTGCCCCAGGGCGCCCTGCCGGAGGCTAAGGTGCAAGTCCGGGCGGTGAAACCCAGCTGGCAGAGCCGGGAATCCGAGCCCCTCCAGGTTCTGGACGCAGGCATGGACGCGGCCGGCAACCGGCTCTTCCAGGCCCAGACCTCTCTTACCCTGAAACGAGTGATCACCCCGGCTTTCTGGATCGCCACCGTGGTTCTCCTGTTGGTGTATATCCTCATCGCCTCCGAGTTGATGCACCGCACCCTGGCGGCCCTGCTGGGCGCGTCCACTATTCTGTTCATCACCTACACCGCGGGCACCTTCGATAAGTTTTACTTCATCCTCTCTTTCGAAGACGCCATGCGCGCCATCGACCTGAACGTCATCTTCCTCCTTATGGCGATGATGATCATTGTGGGGGTCTTGAAAAAAACCGGCCTTTTCCAGTGGCTGGCCTACAAGTCCTACGCCCTGGCCCGGGGCAACATTTTTATCCTGTCCTTCATCCTCCAGGTGGTCACCGCGGTGTGCTCCGCGTTTTTGGACAACGTCACCACCATGCTGCTCATGATCCCGGTGACTATAGAAATTGCGGTGACTTTGAAGATCAACCCCATGACCCTGCTGATTCCCGAGGTCTTCGCCTCCAACGTGGGGGGCACTGCCACCCTGATCGGGGACCCGCCCAACATTCTCATCGGCTCCTATGCCAAGCTGACTTTCTCCCAGTTTGTGGTCAATCTGAGTTTGGTCTGTGTCGTCTGTCTCCTTGTCTCCACCCTCTGGTACCTTTGGTGGTACAAGAAGGGTTACCTCCAAGCCGACGTCAAGGACGTGGACCGGACCATCGCCTACCTGAAGGAAGAGTACAAGATCACCGACAAGAAACTGACGGTCATGGCCTTGGGGATTCTGGCCTTCGTCATCTTCTTGTTCATCATCCACGGCGTCTTGCACATGGAGCCCTCGGTGGCCGCGCTCATGGGCGCCATGTTACTGCTGGCCATCTCCCGGGTGGATATTGTGGAAATGCTGGAGCATGAGGTGGAGTGGCCCACTTTGGTCTTCTTCATCGCCTTGTTCATGGTCATTGCCGGGGCCGAAGAGACGGGCCTCATCCAGATTATCGCCGAATGGGTGAAGGACGCGTCCCGGGGCAATCTGACGGTGGCGGTGATTCTGGTCCTCTGGGTAAGCGCCATTGCCTCGGCCTTCATCGACAACATCCCCTTTACCGCCACCATGCTGCCCATCGTGGCGTTTCTGAACCAGACCATTCCCGGCGCGGAATGCGGGGTGCTCTGGTGGTCCCTGGCCCTGGGGGCCTGCATGGGAGGCAACGGCACCATGATCGGGGCCTCGGCCAACGTGGTCACCGTGGGCATGGCGGAGAAGGCGGGTTACCACATCTCTTTCCTGGCCTATATGCGGGCTTGCTGGTGGCCCATGATCATCACCGTGTTCATCTGCATGCTCTACCTGCTGGGATTTAAGATGCCCAAATAGGCGGGATTGACGGAAATACATGATTAACCGCGGCTGAACGCGGCTGGACGCAGATTGAACTGCCTTAAGCCGCGTTCATTTGCGTGCATCTACGGTTAATCTCCCTGGCGGCGGGCACGGAGGCCCGCCCCACGAACTTTTCGTAACAATCATTCACGGGCCTTTAGCCCACCTGTAAATTATGGGAAATTTCTGATGGGCATACTCCTAACTTTGAACTTTGAACCTTGAACTTTGAACTTTTCCAAGCAGATAGATTACCTTAATCCCCATCCCTGCCTAAGCCCAGGAATGCCAGTCGCCATACAGCGCCAGGGCCTTCCGGCGGTATTGGACGGCGAATGCTTCGTTCACCGCGTAGGCCTGGAGGCCCCGGATGGCGGCATATTGCACGTGGGCGTTTTCATCCTCCAGCAAGATGAGGTGGAGCTTGAGGGGCGCAAACAGCGGGGCCAGGAGGTCTTCCAGGGATTTGCGCAGCTTCTGCCCTTGCCAATAATCCAGGGGATGCTCCAGGAACACCACCCCCAGATCGAGATCGCTCTCCGGCGCGCCCTCAACGGCCCGGCCGATCAGCAGTGAGGGGCCGAGCTGCTGCTGGGACCCGAAAAAATACGCCAACCCCACCTCTTGGGCCTGCATTATCGCGCTAAATTTTTCCCGGCGGACGCCGGCCCCTTGATAGCCCACCGTCTAATACCGTTTTCGGTTATGGTTTTCGGTTTTCGGTTAAAAAGACCAGGATTATCATCAAGTTGAAACTTAAGTTTGTTGCATTGGAAACAGAACTTGGTATAACCCTTACCTTAACCCTAAATTTTTCCGGTTATTGCCTTTGCTACTGAAAAGCGGGCTTGAGCTACCGAGAAAAGCCCGCCGGATGCCTTATATACGATAGGCCCGCCCTACCGAATATTCTTGGAGTTAAGGGCATGATCGGTATTTTTTAACCATTCGGTCCAACTTTTTTATGAACCATGACGGTCTTTTTCATTAAACCATCCATTCGGGAACAATGGTAAAGTTTACCTAACTTTCAAACCCGGGTGCCCAAAATTTACCGTAAAATTGAAAAAAGCGCTGGAATTTTTCACCGGGACCGGCCACCGGAGGCTTGCTCCCCGGAGGCGCACTGCGGCTGAACTTGGGAAATAGGTTCCCAGGGCGGATTTGTGATAAACTAAGGTTGCGCATAATTTCGGAGAACAGTTTCTATGAATGTCTTTCTGGTTTACGTTAGAGACGAGAACTTTTGCCGGTTACTCCCTGAGGAGCTGAATATATCAGGCCCTGACGACGGGCGGATCAAAGTGATGGCGTTTCCTCCCCTGGGGATCCAGACCCTGGCCCCGGTCCTGCGCCGGGAAGGTCACCGGGTGCGGATGTTCGACACCTGTCACCCGCAGATGCAGGCGGAGCACATCGCCCAGGCCGTAAAGGAAGAGCGGCCCGACGTCATGGCCCTTTCCTGCCTATCCACCACCACCTACCCGGCCCTCAAAAGCCTGGCTCAGCGGCTAAAGTCAGAGGCCCCGAAAATTCCCATCATCGTGGGCGGCCCGTTTGCCACCATGAATGCGGACCGCATCCTGAAAGACTGCCCTGACCTGGACTGCGTGGCGGTGGGAGAGGGTGAGGAGCTTCTGCCGGACTACTTGAACAACCTGGGCGATCCGGGTTCAGTTGCGGGTCTGGTCTGGCGCAACGCCGGGGAGATCGTTCGGAACGAAGCCCGTCCCATCATCCGGGACCTGGATCAATTTCCCTACCCCGATCGTACCGGGTTGCCCATCGACTACATCGAGTCATTGCCCCTGGACGTCCCCGCGGTCCTGTCCCTGGATAAATTCTGCACCGTGCAGACCTCCCGAGGCTGCCCCTATTCCTGCATCTACTGCGATATCCCGTCCCTTTCCAAAGGCAAATGGCGCTGCCGGTCTGCAGAGCATGTCTTGGGAGAAATGCAGCAACTCAACGATCAGGGTTATCGCTCCATTTACCTGACGGACGACCATTTTCTCCTTAAGCGCCAGCGCATTAATGAAATTTGCCAGGGCATTATTGACCGCCGGCTGGAGTTCCGTTGGGGCTGCGAAGGTAGGGTGGATGCCGTGGGGGTTGATCAACTGCCCATCATGAGCCGGGCCAACTGCAGTTTCCTGGCCTTTGGGGTGGAGGCGGGCACGCAGAAGATCCTGGACCGGCTCAATAAGCATCAGACCCTGGAGCAGGTGGAGCACGCGGTCAATGAAGCCAAGCGGCATGGCATCACCAGGGTGCATGGGTTTTTTGTCATCGGCTCTCCCGGCGAAACCCGGGAAGATATCATGGAAAGCTTCCGCTTTGCAGCCCGGCTGCAGCTGGACACCTTTGGTTTCAACCGCCTATGCGCCTACCGGGGCACCCCGTTATGGCAGGAGTACGTGGACCGCGGGATCATTGACGACGAGCGGGATTGGCACAAATGGTTCAAGTGCTCCGACATCGACCCCACCGCGCTGCCCAGCGAGGTGGTGAACCGGGTGCGGATGAAAGGCTACGCCTTGCTGTTTGCCCGCCGCATTTTCCGGCGTCCCATCCAGACTTATAAGCTCCTGCGCACCTTCGGCCGGCATATGAAGACTTCGGATATCCTCAAATTGCTCTGGAGTCCTTTCCGACGGCGGACTTTGACCCGGAAGCCCGAGCTCCCGGCCAGGATGATTGATTCAGGACTCGAAGCGCCTCGCCGGGACCCCGTCACCGCTTTGTAAACCGAGATGTCCGGCGGTTGGCGGCAAGCCGGCATTAAATACCCTGGGGAACTCTTCAGACCTAAGTCATTAACACTTCAGGGGGAACCTTTGAGATTATTGACCCCGACAAACGGGAATTGGATTACGGAACCATAAGTCAACCTGAATAATTATTTGAGGACTCAGCCCTATGAAACGCCCAGCCGACACTTACCGGGAGCGTTCCCTGAAGATCCACGGGATGATCTGCGCCAAGTGTGAGAGGGAATTTACTCATAGAAACCGACAACTTCTAACGGTGCACCACAAGGACGGCAATCCCCGGAATAATCCTCAGGACGGCTCCAACTGGGAGAATCTCTGCATTTACTGCCATGAGGATGAGCACAGCCGAAAACTCCTGGGCGATTATCTCCGGGGGGAATAAGGCAACCCTCTATTAATTCGCGTCCTTGTTTGACGGCAACTTGGTATTATGGTTTATGGGTGGGGAAAAAATCTATAAGGAGATAACCGGTTATGCAAAAAGGAAGCCCCTGGTTGCCGTTGATCATGATGGTCATGATCTGGGGTGTCATACTGGCCGGATGCGCCGTGGTCCAAGAGGTCAAGAAGAGCGATGCCAAGGGTACGGAGGTATGGCTGTCGGCCGCCGGGTTCAGGGTGCAGTATGCCGATACCCCCGAGAAGGCGGATCATCTCCAGACCATGACCCAGCGGAAGCTGACCTCCCACCAGCGTGGTGATCAAGTCTATTATATTTACGCCGATGCCCTGTCCTGCAAATGCCTGTACATCGGCGTCGAGGAGAATTATCAACGCTACCAGCAGTTGATGATCCAGGAGCGGATTGCCGACGAGCAGCGCATGACCGCGATGATGAATATGGACGCCGCGATGAATTGGGGCCTGTGGGGACCTTTCGATTACGGTTGGTAACCGGGTGACCTGAAGCTGTTAGATGAAAATGATTTTCGGTTTTCGGTCTTTGGGAACAGCCGCGCATGGGCCTTTGGCCCACCCGTAAATTATGAAAAGTCCTGATGGGCATACTCCTAACTTTGAACTTTGAACCTTGAACTTTGAACTTTTCAAGGCAGCCTGATGAAGCTATAAAACCTTTGCGCCTCGGCACCTTGGCGTGAAACATTTTCATCCCAGGAGGAGAAATGCCATGAGCCAATCGGAAGAAAAGCAACCATTCTGGAAATGCAACGACTGCAGCTTCACCGTCCAGGCGGCTAATCCACCGGAGGTTTGCCCCAATTGCCGGGGCCGCTGTGAGTTTAAGGATGTGAGTTGCTATCTCCCGGAGTGCGGCGGCCCCGGCCATACCGATCCGCGCCTGAAATAGCCGGACGGTCTTTTTTTGCTCCGAATATCAGGGTGGGCCGTCCCCACCCGACATTCTGCTTGCGTCTTGGCGTGAGAAAGCTATCCCGCCAAGACGCCAAGAACCCCAAGGGATTATGGCCCCACCATCGTTTCATGGTTTCGGGTGCGCCCCTGCCTGCAAAAGAACCGCCGGGGGCGGCGGTTCCACATGTTCTTTCCCGGTATCTTCATCTTGTCTGCAAAGGATATTCTCAGAGTCCTTTTCCATTTTAATCAAAACCCCGCTTTGACCACACCACAGCTTCCCTTCATTTTTCCCCTTGCCGAAACTCATGAAATGGTTAACATAATAATTTGGTTACGGTAATTAAGTAATCAACGGATTAAGGCATTCAACGGATGGGGTATACATGGAAATGATGATTGAAGTCCAGGACCTGACCAAGTATTACGGTCCGACGTTAGCCGTGGATCGGATCAGCTTCCAGGTTGCCCCGGGGGAAATCGTGGGTTTCCTGGGGCCCAACGGCGCGGGCAAGACCACCACTTTGAAGGTCCTGGCGGGGTATCTGTCCCCCACCCTGGGCGCCGCCCGGATCAACGGCTTCGACTGCGTCACCGAGTCCTTGCAGGCCAGGAAATCCCTGGGATATTTGCCGGAAAACGTGGCCCTCTATCCGGATTTGACGGTCACCCAATTCCTCAAGTTCGCGGCCCGGGCCAAAGGGGTGGACCTCAAAGAGGAAAAACAGGAAATCCATCGGGTTATCCACGACTGCGGCCTGGAGGAGGTGCGGAATACTTTGACGGCCTTCCTGTCCAAGGGTTTTCGCCAGCGCCTGGGGCTGGCCCAGGCCCTGCTGAACCTGCCGCCGGTGCTCATCCTGGATGAGCCCACCATCGGGCTGGACCCCTCCCAGATCGTGGAGATCCGGGAACTTATCAAAAACCTGGCGGGGGACCATACCGTGATCCTGAGCAGTCACATCCTGCCGGAGGTGAGCCAGTTGTGCCAGCGGGTGATCATCCTCAACCACGGGCAGATTGTGGCCAGCGACACCCCGGAAAACCTCTCCCGGCAGTTGGGCCATGGCGCCCGCATCACCCTCAAGGTCCGAGGGCCGGAGGCGGAGGTCGCGGGGGCCTTGCGGTCCTTGGCGGGCGTGGCCCAGGTAACTTCTCGGGGAGACGGCGGCTACCTGGTGGAAACCGGCAACGGCCAGGAAATGCGCCCCCTGCTGGCCCGCCTGGTGGTGGATAAGGGCTGGGAACTGCTGGAGTTAAAAGCCCTGGAGTTCACCCTGGAAGAAGTGTTCCTGAACCTGGTAACCGAAGAAGAGTCGGAAGAGGAATCATGAAGAACTTCAGCGGCTGCGCCGCATTGGTGCGCAAGGAATTAACCGTATATTTCGCCACCCCCATCTTTTACATCATGGGATTTTTCTTTTTGCTCCTGGCGGGTTATTTTTTCTATACCAATCTGGTGTATTACAGCCTCATAAGTTTCCAGGTGGCCCAGCAAGCCGCCCAGAATCCCCAACTGCTGGGCCAGGTGACCCCGCACCAGATAGTGTTCCGGCCTTTATTTCAGGTGCTGGCCATCGTCTTGATCCTCCTGGTGCCGCTCCTCACCATGCGCCTGTTGGCAGAGGAAAAGCGTTCCGGCACCGCGGAATTGCTGTTCACCTATCCCTTGACGGATTGGGGGGTGATCCTGGGGAAATTCCTGGCCGCGCTCCTGGTGTATCTGGCGCTGCTGGCCTTCACCCTGATTTACGCCGGGGCCCTGGGCTTCATAACCCGCCTGGACTGGGGGGCGCTGCTCAGCGGCTACCTGGGGATGGCCCTTCTGGGGGGCTCGCTCCTGTCCCTGGGCCTGTTCGCCTCCAGTCTGACGGAAAACCAGATCATCGCCGCGGTGGTGGCCTTTGCCATGTTGCTGCTGCTGTGGATCATCGGCCTGGTCCAGGAACTGGGAGGCGGGTTCTGGGGCCGCTTTTTTCAGCATCTCTCCATCATGGACCACTACGACAACTTTACCCGGGGGGTGATTGACACCCGGGATCTGGTCTATCACTTGAGTTTTATGTTTTTCTTCCTGTTTCTCACCAAGAGACAACTGGAATCTCGGCGCTGGAGAGCTTAAACGTGAGTGGGCGGAAGCAATTACAGAAACGCGCGGTAATTTACGGCGCCGGCTCCATGGCCGCGGCGCTGCTCGTGGTGGGCATTCTGGTGGTGGCGGCCATGATGGCGAACCGCTATCACCTGCGCTGGGACCTGACCCGGGATCAGAGCCAGTCTCTCAGCGCGGTTACCAAAAACCTGCTGGGCGAAGTGGACAAACCCCTGGCGCTGACGGTGTTTTCCCCGGAAGGCGGCCAGGACCGCATGCAGGCCAAAGAGGCGCTCCAGCGGTTCACTTACGTCAACCCCCAAATAACTTACCGGTTTGTGGACCCGGAACGGCAGCCGGAAGTGGCCCGGGCCGCGGGTTACCGCTTTGCCGGCAATGTCTTGCTGGAATACGACGGCCGCCGCCAGATGGCGGATCGGCTGGATGAAGAAAACCTGGCCAATTCCCTGCGGAAGATCCTCAAACCCGGTGGCAAAAAGGTCTATTTCCTGGAGGGCCAGGGGGAACGGGATATCAATGACGCCAAATCCGGGGGATTGCAGGTGGCCCGCAAGGCCCTGGAAAATGAAGGCCTTGCGGTCCAGGGGCTGAACCTGCTGACCCAAAAGGACATCCCTCAGGATGCCGCGGTGGTGATTGTGGCCTCTCCCAAAAAACCCCTGCTGTCCCAGGAATTGGCGGCCCTGAAGGAGTACCTGGGTCGGGGCGGCAAACTCCTAATGATGCTGGAACCCTTCCAGGACGGGGGGCTCAAGGATTTTCTGGCCGGCTACGGGGTGGGCTTGGACGACGGCATCGTCCTGGACTACAACAATGTCAGCCAGGCCCTGGGGGCCAGCGCGGTCATGCCCCTGGTGGCCCAGTACGGCCCCCACCGCATCACCCGGGATTTCCAGAACCTGGTGACCATATTTCCCATGGCCCGGCCCTTGATCCTGAAGCAGCAGGTCCCCCAGACGTCCCTGCTGCCCCTGTGCACCTCCATGGCCACCAGTTGGGAGAAGCTGGGCAAGGAGTGGCTGAAGGCCGGCAAAGGCGATTACGACTCCAAAGCGGACCCCAAAGGCCCCTTTACCCTGGCCGCGCTGGGGGAAATCAACCTGGAGTCCAAGAAGCCGGATGTCGCTAAAGAGAAAAAAGCCGCGGCGTCCGCCCCAACCCCGGCCGGTGGCAAAAAAGCCGCGCCTCCGGAGAAGCCGGCCGAAGCCGACAAGGCTTATCTGGCGGTCTTTGGCAGCGTGGACTTTGCCGCCAACACCTATTTCAATCTCCTCGGCAACGGCGACCTGTTTTTAAATACCGTGAATTTCCTGGCCGGGGAAGAGAAACAGATTATCATCCGCAAAGATGACAAGAAGGGCCAGCTTTTTACTCTCCAGGGTTACCAGGCATGGATCATGTTTCTCATCAGCCTGGCCCTCCTTCCCCTGGCCCTGGCCGTGGGTGGCATCTGGGCCTACCGGCGCCGGAGGGCTTTGAGATGACCCCCAGGAAGTTGATCCCCTACCTGGCGATATTTATGGTCCTGGTGGGGGTTTATCTGGGGCTTAACTGGCAGCAAGAACGCCGGGAAGCCCGGGAATCTGAGGCCAAAAAGGTCTTCGCGGTTAAGGAAGCCGAGGTCGGGGAACTGGTCTTGAGGCGGGGCAAGGATGAAACCCGCGTGGTGAAAAAGGACAATGAATGGCGCTTGACCAAACCCCTAAATACCAAAGCCGATAATGACATTATGGCCGGCCTCTTGACCACCCTGGCTCGCCTGCGCCAAGAACGGGACCTGGGGGAGGTGGAGGACCTGAAACCTTTCGGCCTGGAGGCCCCTTCCCTGGAAGTGGAGTTCATGGTCCAGGGCAAACCCCATAAGCTGGCCATCGGCGCCAAGGCCCCGGGGGACCAGTCTTACTATGCCCGGAAGGACCAGGAGAAACGGGCGCTCATTATCGGCATGAGAGACAAGGATTCCCTGGACCGCCCGGTTACGGCCCTGCGGGACAAAACCCTGCTGACCTTCAGCCCGGAGCAAATAAAGGCCGTTAAGATAAAAACCCCTGGGACCGCGGTGCATCTGGAGAGAACCGGCCCCCAGACCTGGCGCTGGGTGGGCCGGGAAAAACTCCGGCTGCGGAGCGACCGGGTGGAGGCTCTGCTGCGGCAACTGCAGATGGCCCGGGTCAAGGAGTTTATTGCCGAATCTCCCAAGGTTTCGCCGTCCTTCGGTCTGGCCAAACCCCAGGCGGAGGTGGCGTTGGTGAAGGAGCAGGGGGAGGTTTCCCTGGCCCTGGGCGCCAAGACCGCCGCGGGGACCTATGCGCTGCTCCAGGCGGGCCGGGTAGTCCTGACGGACGCGGACCTGGTCGGGCAGATTGCCCGGACCGTTGCCTCCCTGGAAGACCGCCGCTTGTGGGGCGACCCCCTAACGGAGGCCCGCAAGGTGGTGTGGGGCGCGCCGGATAAACTCTGGACTGCGGTGAAAGAACAAAACGACTGGAAGATAACCGGCCCCGACGGCCAGGAGTTACGCCAACCCACGGTCAAGGTGGAGACCGGGTTGTGGAAGTTCACCCAACTGGAATACCGGCGGCTGGTCCCGGCCATCACCTCCGGCGCCAAAAAAGAGAGCTTTCGGCTGGAAATCTATGACGAAGGCGGAAAACCGATGATGAGCCTGGAGGAATGGGGCAGGGCGGGAGATCAGGTGGAAGTGCGCGCTCGCGCCGGGGATCAATCCTTGGTGGCCCTGATGCCCGATAAAGAGTATCAGGAGTGGCAGGGCGAGATGGTAAAGCTGGCCGCGCCCGGTAAACAGAGTCAATGATGAAAATATCTCACGCAAAGACGCAAAGACGCCAAAGAAAAGATTTAGCGCCGCCGCGCCCGGCGGTTCTTTATGCCTTGGCGACTTGGCGACTTTGCGAGAGCTGATAACGAGGATCTAGTCCCTTGAACATCCTGGTAACCAACGATGACGGCATTCATGCCCCGGGTCTGGAGGCCCTCTACCTGGAATTGCGGCACCTGGGTGAGGTGACCGTGGTGGCCCCGGAAAGCGAGCAAAGCGCGGTGGGGCACGCCATCACCCTGATGAACCCCTTGCGGGTGAAAAAGGTGACCTTCGCAGGTGGGGTGGAAGGTTGGGCGGTGAGCGGCACTCCCGCGGACTGCGTGAAGATCGCCATCGCCGAATTGCTGCCCAAGCCCCCGGAGTTGGTGGTTTCCGGGATTAATCTGGGCCCCAACGTGGGCATCAATGTCCTGTATTCGGGCACCGTGTCTGCGGCCACCGAGGCCGCGATTCTGGGGATCAGGGCCATGGCCGTCTCCCTCAACACCTATAAGAGTGACACGGATTTTTCCCAGGCCGCGGCTTTAGCCCGAGAAGTCCTGGCCCGGATGCAAGGTTGGGGAGGTTGGTCCAACGGGGTGGTCTTGAATGTCAATCTGCCCGCCTTGCCCAGAAATCAGATCCGTGGCATAAGGGTCACCCGCCAGGACACCGGGCCTTTGGTGGAGCATTTTGAGCGCCGGGTGGACCCCCGGGAGCACGTCTATTACTGGCTGGCGGAGATCAACAACCGCCGGGACCCGGACCCGGATACGGATTACGGGGCCCTGCAAGCCGGCTATATTTCCGTCACCCCCATCCACCACGATCTCACCCATTACTCCAGCCTGGATGCCCTGAAAAGTCAGGATTGGCAGTAAGGAATTGCCAAGCAGGAGCTCATGAGCCTTTGGCTCCCCCGTAAATCATGAAAAGTGGCAAATACTGATGGTGCGTGGAACGCACCCTACTTTGGCGGGCACGGAGGCCTATCCTACCTAAAAACCGGCGGGTGGGATGGAACGGTTAGCTTGATGTTGACCAAAAGATGGTTAAGGTATTAAAATACTTAGGAAGATATAGCTGCTATAATGATTCTCCCCGCTAGTCCCTCCAGTTCGGCCCAGGCCGGCATCATGATCGGTGACCAGGACCGGGATTTCCTCCCGGAAGTGCAGCGCCGCAGCGGCGCCTCCTTGAGCCTGTGCTTCCACTGCGGGTCCTGCGCCAACGGCTGTCCCTTTGTCCAGGCCATGGATTATCCTCCCAACCGGGTCCTGCGCCTGGTGCAGTTCGGGCTGCGGCAGCAGGCCCTGGAAAGCTCCACCATCTGGATTTGCGTGGGTTGCAATACCTGTTCCGTCCAATGTCCCATGAACATCGACATCCCCGGGGTCATGGACGCGCTCCGGCGCCTGGCCCTGGAAGAAGGCGCGCTGGTGGCGGAGCCCAACATCCTGGATTTTCACCGGGAAGTGCTCCACTCCATCAAGACCTACGGCCGGGCCCACAAGTTGGGGATCATGCTGCGTTACAAGGTGCGGGTGCGGCAGTGGTTTGCGGACCTGGACGTGGGCCTGAAGCTGATGGCCCGGCGCAAGCTGGATTGGCGGGCCTCCAAGGTGAAGAACCTCAAGGAAATCACCCGGATGTTTCTGCCCCATTGGAAGGGTTAGCCATGAGCCCCGGCAATCTCCTGGACATCTCTTACTATCCCGGGTGTTCCCTGGCCACTTCCGCCCGGGAGAGCAATATCTCCATGATGGAGTCCAGCCAAATTCTGGGCCTCAATTTCATTGAGTTGGAGGACTGGAATTGCTGCGGCTCCTCTTCGGCCAGTTGTCTGGATAAGGAGTTGGCCTTCTCCCTGGCGGTGCGCAATCTATCCCTGGCCCCCCCGGGGCGACCCTTGATGGCCATGTGTCCCCGCTGCCTCTATACCCTGAGGGCCGCGCAATTGCGCCTGGCCGCGGAACCGGACACCCGCCGGGCCATGGAACGGCGCTGGGGCCGAAACATCCCCACCGATCTGGAAATTGTTCATTTCATGGAAATCCTGGTGCGTCTGGGTCCGGAGCGGCTGCAGGGGAGCCTGGTGAGAAACTTGAACGGTCTCAAGTTCGTGCCGTATTACGGCTGCACCCTGTTCAGGCCCATGGCTTTGCGGCGCCACCGGTACTACCAGGGCGAGATGGGAAACATCCTGGCCATTTTGGGGGGAGAGCCCGTCACCAGGGCCTTGATCAACCGTTGCTGCGGCTCCTTCCTGTCCGCGGCCCGGGCCGATGTGGTCACCCCCCTGGTGAATGAAATCATTGCCAGCGCGGAGGCTGCGGGCGCCCAGTGTCTGGTGACGGCCTGCGCCATGTGCCAGCTCAACCTGGAGGTCCGCGCCACCTGGGAGCACACCATTCCCATCTTTCACTTCTCCGAAATCCTGGCCCTGGCCCTGGGGGCCGAAGATTATGAGGACTGGTGGCCCCGCCATCTGGTGGACCCCCGCCCGGTGCTGGAAGGCCGGGGTCTGATTGAGCGGTTCAGCGGTTTGCCGGTTTAGCCGTCAGTCGCCGGCTATCAGAACGCTAAAATCGACTTGCAAGTTCAAGGTTCAAGCTTCCAACCTTGAACCTTGAACCTTGAACCTTGAACCTTGAACTTTGAACCTCACCGCCTCATACCAAGTTGAGACCTCTGCGAAAAGGGCTTGAGCGATGACAAATCAGCTTCAAAGGAAAAGAAACTAGTGGCACAGGCTTCCAGCCTGTGGGTAACTCTTTGGTAAATCAAGGTTTTTTGCACAGGCTGGAAGCCTGTGCCACTAGAATATTTTCCTGGGTTTTGTTTGCCTGTGTACCGGCGGATTTTCGCAGAGGTCTCAAGTTGTCGTCAAACAAGTAAGGGCGGGTTTTAAACCCGCCCTTACATCAAGGCAACATATTGTACGCTCCGAGAAGTAAGTTACGCTACCATTTGGCGTCAAAAATGCTGGTGACCTTGGAGACGATGCCGTCCTTCTTCTCCGGGGGCGCGTTCACGAAGGCCTGACACTCTTCCAGGTGCTTCTGGGCCTGGGCCCTTTTGGAAAAATTGGGATAATCCTGGAGCACCACCTGATAACGATCCAAGGCGGCCTGATAACGTTTGGTCCTAAAATAAAACTCCGCCACGTAAAATTCATTTTCCGCCAAATCCTGCACACACCGGGCCATGTATTTTTCCGCCTTGGGAATGTACTCGCATTTGGGGAATTTCTGCTTCAGACGGCGGAATTCCGTCAGGGCCTTGTGAGTGAAGGTCTGATCCCGGTCGATGGTGGAGCGTTGCCGATAGTAACAGAGTCCCTGCCGGAAGACGCAGTAAGGCACTGCTTTGTTGGTGGGGTGCAGTTTCTCAAATTCCTTATAAGCCGCCAGGGCTTCGTCGAATTTCTTTTTATAATAATAGGCGTCCGCCAGCTTTATCTGGGCCAGCAGGGCCTGTTCGCTGTAAGGATAACGGTCCTTGACTTTTTCAAAGGTCTCGATGGCGTCGTCATATTTCTTCTTTTTCAGCTTTTTGAGGCCTTCTTCCGCCATGACATCCGGAGGCCGGTCCGGAGTTTTCTTCTTGCCGAACCACCCCTTCACCGTGGCGCAATTAGCGGTGAAGGCCAACACTGCCACCACCGCCAGAATCTTGAGAACGTCTCGCAATCTCATAACGATTACCTCTGTTGCTGCTCCAGGTAATGTTCCGCGGCAAAGGCCGCAATGGCCCCGTCCCCAACCGCGGTGGCGATCTGCCGCAGGAGTTTTTGCCGAACATCCCCGGCCGCGAAGATCCCGGGTATGGAGGTAGCCATATGTTCGTCGGTCCGAATAAAGCCCCACTCGTCCATGGCCAGGCGGTTTTTCAGCCACCCGGTGTTGGGCTCCACGCCTACAAAGATAAAGACCCCGGTCACCGGCAGAGTGTTAATCTCCCCGGTCTTGACCTGTTTCAATCGGATGGCCTCCACCGCGTCCGCGCCCTTAATCTCTTCCACCACGGTATGCCAGTGAATTTGAATCTTTTCCTGGGCGAAGATGCGTTCCTGCAAGACCTTTTCCCCCCGGAGGGCGTCCCGGCGGTGAATCAGGTGAATTTTTTCCGCAAACCGGGAGAGGAACAGCGCGTCGGTGAGCGCGGTGTCGCCCCCGCCCACCACCGCGATGGTATGCCCCCGGTACAGGGCCCCGTCGCAGGTGGCGCAGTAGCTCACCCCTTTGCCGGTGAACTCCGCCTCCCCCGGGGCCCCCAGACGCCGATAATGGGACCCGGAGGCGATAATCATGGCGCCCGCGGTGAGCTGCCGATCTTCCAGGATGAGGGTGTGAGGCGGGCCGGGCAAAAGGTCCAGGGCTTCTCCCGAGATCAACTCCAACCCGAAGCGCTCGGCCTGCTGACGCATGCGGTCGCTGAGGTCGAATCCGGAGACGCCTTCGGGAAAACCGGGGTAGTTTTCCACCAGGTCGGTGGTCATCACCTGCCCGCCGGGGATGAGCTTTTCCACCAGCAGGGTCTTAAGCCGGGCGCGGCCCGCGTAAATCCCCGCGGTGAGACCGCCGGGGCCGCCCCCCACAATAATTAAATCGTAATCCCAGGACATCCCTATCAAGAATTACAGGGCCTTTTTCAAGGCGTTTTCGATGAGGGACTTGGACACCGCACCGGTGATCTGCTCCACGACCTGGCCGCCTTTGAAGATGATCAGGGTGGGGATGGCCCGGATGCCGTATTTGGCCGGCGTCTTGGCGTTCTCATCCACGTTCATCTTGGCCACTTTCACCTTGCCGGCGTAATCCCTGGCCAGTTCTTCCACCACCGGGGCAATGGCCCGGCAGGGCCCGCACCACGCGGCCCAAAAGTCCACCATCGCGGGTATATCGGACTTCAGGATTTCCTGCTCAAAATCAGCATCACTGATCGCAGTGGGCTCGCTCATCTTGACCTCCCCAGAGTAGATGGACGGTTGCTTAATTTATTATATTTATCTTTTTTCCCCCAGGATTGTCAAATACTTTTGCTCCCCCGGGCCGGGGGAGAGGGGAACTCCGACAATTTGGGGGGGAATCAGGCCGGGGCCAGGCCCTTGATTTTCAGAAAATCGGATTAACTTTTTTATTAGGGCTTGCGTAGAGCCGTAGAATCTTGAAATATCGCCTCACCCAGGTCCCGGGAGCTAAGACCTATGAAAACTATGCGGATCTTTTTAATGCTGATGGCCATGGGAATCCTTGCCGGGAGCTTTTCCCAGGCCCAGGCCGACCCGAAAAACCAACCGGAACGGAGCGCCGTTATGAATCAACCCCAAAAAAATTTACCAACCGCCACCTTTGCCGGCGGCTGTTTCTGGTGTGTGGAATCGGACTTTGAGAAACTCCCGGGCGTGGTGGAGGCCATCTCCGGCTACACCGGCGGCCGGGGGGAAAATCCCACCTATGAAGATTACGCCATGAAGGGGCATGTGGAAGCGGTCCAGGTGATTTACGACCCGCAGAAGGTCACTTACCCGGAACTGCTGAACTTTTTCTGGCGGCATGTGGACCCCACCGACCCGGGCGGACAGTTTGTGGACCGGGGACCGCAGTATCGCAGCGCCATCTTTTATCAGGACGACGATCAAAAACGTTTGGCGGAGGCATCAAAAAAAGAACTCGGACAATCGGGACGTTTCAAAAAACCCATTGCCACCGAAATTGTCAAGTTCACTAAATTTTATCCCGCCGAGGACTACCATCAGGACTACTACAAGACCCACTCGGTCAAGTACAAGTATTACCGGTGGAATTCCGGCCGGGACCAGTTTTTGCAGAAGGTTTGGGGGAGTGAGAAGCAAGCCGGCGCCCCTCCAGCCGGCAATCCTAACAATCCGAAATATGCCAAACCCTCGGACGACGTGCTCCGGAAAAAGTTGACCCCCTTGCAATATAAGGTCACCCAGAAGGAGGGCACGGAACCGGCGTTTCACAACGAGTATAATGATAATAAAAGAGCCGGGATCTATGTGGATATCGTCTCAGGGGAGCCGCTGTTCAGTTCCCTGGACAAATACGACTCCGGCACCGGCTGGCCCAGTTTCATCAGGCCCCTGGAGCCGGGCAATATCGTGGAGAAAGAGGACCGCCGCCTGTTTTCCACGCGCACCGAAGTGCGGAGCCATCACGGCGACTCCCATCTGGGCCATGTCTTCCCCGACGGGCCGCGGCCCACGGGCCTGCGCTACTGCATGAACTCCGCGGCTCTGCGCTTCATCCCCGTTGAAGACCTGGAAAAAGAGGGCTACGGCCAATATCTTGGCCGGTTCGCGCCGAAGAAATGAGGTTTTCGCTGAAGAACTCTTTTAATACCGATTCGCAATCAAACGGTTATTTTTCGTAGGGGCGAATCTTGTATTCGCC
>CAZUBT010000073.1:0-17307 GCA_964618815.1 uncultured Desulfobacterales bacterium
CCCCCAGATAACCGACAACCTTTGCTATTCAATTAGCGTGCCGGACAGCAATGACTCGGAGCATTAATTGTATTGCATCGGTTATGGGCAACGTAGGGGCGGGTTTTAAACCCGCCCCTACATCAAGGCGCCATATTTTACGCTCTGAGTAGTAAGTTTCAATTTGCTGATAATCCTGGTCTTTTTAACCGAAAACCGAAAACGGTATAAGACACCAAGGGCACAAAGGTTCACCAAGAATTACTGTTGATGTTCAAAGGTGACGCCTCCCCAAATGTTTTCTTTATGTACCTTGGTGACCTCGGTGTCTTGGTGGTCAAATCTTCGTTCTCTATTCCGAAAAGTTCGCCTCCGGATCAATCTTTTGGTCGGGGGGGCGCATATAATCTCCCCCCACAAAGACTTTTCTCACCGCCCCGGCCAATCCCTGGGAAAAGCTTAGGACCTCAAGGTACTTGGGTTCGATGGCGATTTTCCCGGTGCGGTCGATAAAGCCCCATTGATGGTCCTTTTTCACCGGGGCCAGCCCCTGGGAAAACCCCCGGGCCTCGGTAAATCCGGTTTCCAGGACCACCTTGCCGGTCTTATCGATAAACCCCATTTTCCTTTCCAGGCGCACCGGGGCCAGCCCTTCCGAGAAAAGGCCCGCATCCCGGAATTGGAGCGGGATCGCCAGCTTGCCGGTGAGGTCGATATAACCATAGCGGTCCTTCACCCTTACCGGGGCCAGGTCCTGGGAAAAAGGATGCGCCCAATCCACCCGGGGCTGGAGGACAATCTTACCGCTCAAGTCAATATAGCTCCACTTTCCGGTCACGGGAGACTCATAGAACCACTTTTCGGCTTGCATCACCGCGGCCCTGTCCTGGGAAAAAGGTTCGGCGCGGTCGAATTGCGCCGGGATGACCAGGTTCCCCTGGCGGTCGATGTAGCCGTATTTGCCGCCCTTCCAACCGCCCCCTTCCCAGCGGCTGCCCACCCGCACCGCAGCCCGGCCTTGGGAGAAGGGACCGGCTTCATCAAATTTGGCCTCCAGGACCCGGCGGCCGCTCCGGTCGATGTAGCCCCATTTTTGGCCGACGCGCACCGGGGCCAGGTCTTCGGCAAAGGCGCGGGCCTCCGTGACTACAATGGGGAGTTGGATGACCTTATTTCCCTTAGGGTCGATATAATGCCACTGCTCGCCCTGCTTCACCGGGGCCAGCCCTTGGGAAAAGGAAAACCCATGCTGAAATTTCAGGGGGATGACCTCCCGGCCGGCGGCGTCGATGAAGCCGAATTTGCTGAACACCATATTGGCCGGAACTTCGGAAACCCATCCGGGCATCATCCACGGAAGGGTTCCCAGCAGAATGAAGCCCATGATTCGCCATAATGCTGGAATTATTCGCACTGTAACTTCTCCAAGAAGGGACAACTTGGAAAGATATTTAGAGCCATCGCCTCACGAAAGATGGCCCTGTTTAAGGAGAGGCCAGGGATCGGATGCCTGGTGTCAGTAAGGAAATTTACTTTCGTCGGTCAACAAACCCCAAAACTAACCACTAACAACTAACCACTAACTGTAATGACATCTAACGTTAGCATTCGATTATGCACAGCGTCAATGCAGCTTGGATATGGATTATCATCCATTCTCCTCCTTTACCCAAGCACAATAATGTATGCTAAAATCTATTGTCATTACAACTAACAACTAACAACTAACCACTAACAACTAACCACTAACAACTATTCTAGCCCCTGACACCTGTTAGTAAGTCCGCATGGACCGGAGGCGGGCCACCCGCTCCTGGATGGGGGGATGGGTGCTGAACAGGTTGAAAATGGCGCTCCCCGATAGCGGGTTGACGATGAACATGTGGGCCGTGGCGGGGCGGGCGTCCGCCATAGGGGTGCGTTCCACTCCCATGGACAACTTCTCCAGGGCCCGGGCCAGGGGCTCGCCGTTGTGCACCAGGCGGGCGCCGGCCTCATCAGCCATGTACTCCCGGGACCGGGAGATGGCCATTTGGATGAGCATCGCGGCCAGGGGCGCCACAATGGACATGACGATGATCCCCACGATTCCCAAACCGCCTTCATCATCATCCCGGCTGCCGCCGAAAATGGCCGTGAACCGGGCCATATCCGCCAGGATCATGATGGCCCCGGCCAGGGTGGCGGCCACCGTCTGCACCAGGATGTCCCGGTTTTTCACGTGGCCGATCTCATGGGCCAGGACGCCTTTTAACTCTCCGGGGGTCAGCAGCCGCATGATCCCGGTGGTGGCGGCCACCGCGGCGTGTTCCGGATTGCGGCCGGTGGCGAAGGCGTTGGGGGAGTCGTCCTGGATAATATACACTTTGGGCTTGGGGACGCCCGCTTCCCGGGACAGTTCCTCCACCATGCGGTGCAGGTCCGGAGCTTCCGCGGGGTTCACTTCCTGGGCGCCGTACATCTTGAGCACGATCTTGTCGGAGAACCAGTAACCCACGAAATTCATGGCCAGGGCCAGGATAAAGGCCAGATACATGCCGGCGCGCCCGCCGATGAGCCTGCCCATGAAAATGAGGAAGACTGTTAAGCCCGCCAGCAGCAGAAATGTCTTGAGCCGGTTTTCCATAAAGTTACTCCTAAATGGTAGCCTTGCACGATTTAGGCATATTTAAACAAATGGACCTGTGTTCTCTGTGCCTCTGTGGTGAAATCATTAACCACAGAGGCACAGAGAACACAGAGGAAAAAGATGCAGGAACCATATTCACATAAAATATTAATGGGATTTCTATGACTTGTCAATAGACGGCGGAGGCCGCGGCTTATGCGTTTGCCGCGATAAGATATAGAAAATATTCCTGATTTCCTTTGGGGCCTTTCAGGGGTGAGGGAAAGGGGGAGCTAACTTGAAAGCCCAGGTCTGCCGAAGCTTGGGCCACCTTGGCCACGGCCTCCTGCTGGAGCGCCAGGTCCCGGACCACCCCGCCTTTCCCCACCCGGCCCTTGCCCACCTCGAACTGGGGCTTCACCAGGGCCAGGATTTCCCCGCCGGGGCGCAGGAACTCCAGGATTTTGGGGAGGACCAGGGTGAGGGAAATGAAAGAGAGGTCCAGGGTGACCAGGTCCAGGGGCTCCGGCACGGCTTCCCGGGACAGGTGGCGGAGATTGGTGCGCTCTAAGACCGCCACCCGGTGGTCGTGGCGGAGTTGGGGGTCCAACTGGCCGTAGCCCACATCCACGGCATAGACTTTGACGGCCCCCCGGTTGAGCAGCACTTGCGTGAAGCCGCCGGTGGAGGCCCCCGCGTCCAGGCAGACCTTGCCCTGGGGATTGATCTGAAAATGCTCCAGGGCCGGGGCCAGCTTCTCCCCGCCCCGGCTGACGTAGGGGGAAGGCGGGGCCTTCAGGGCGATGTCCGCGTCTTCGGCCACCAGCGTCCCGGCTTTGGTCACCGGCTGCCCCGCCACCAGCGCCCGCCCCGCCATGATGAGGGCCTGGGCCTGGGCCCGGGATGGGGCCAAGCCGCGGGTTACCAGGAGTTGGTCCAGCCGGGTCTTCATGTTAGGTTTTCTGTTTGGGGTTTCTGGTAAGGTCTTAAATCACCAAATGATGGGTATATCAAGATATTTTATGGGGGTTCAAAGGGTTAATATATAGCAGGTATAAACACCTGGCTTGCTTTACCCCTCATATAGAGAGCGTCAGATTGGCGGCCGCAACTTATCCATCCAAAAATTCGAATAAGCGGTGCCGATCCCATAGAGCAATGCCACGATCCTTTGCAAACCCAATAGCGTCAGATGTAAAACCGCTGGGGCAAATCAATACACCCCTTGTTCCAGGCAATTGTCTTGGCAGCACTCCGTTCAATTCACGAACTACATCCACTCCAACCGGATAGGCGTGATTCTTACACTGTACATAAAGGATCGTTTCTAAGCCCATTTCATCATGTCGTTGTGCGATTAAATCTACACCTCCATCTCTTGTCGGGGGGGTAGTCTCCACGCTCCATCCATTGCGCTCCAACAGCCGCTTGACATGCTCTTCAAATTCAACTCCGCTCATTTCCGGGAAGTTTGCTGGAGCTCTTTCTGCACGGCGCGGGGTCTTCGCATGCTCAGGCGGTTTCAAGCCGAACAGGCCAAAAAGCTCTTCGCCTGTTAGTACAGACTTCAAATCTATCGACACATCATCGACAAACTCATCAAAAAGAAGTTGCTTTTCTCGAAGGATACTGTCGATCCTCTCTTCTATGGTGCTTTCAAGTATGTATCGGTACACGTGTACAGGAAAGGTTTGACCGAGACGATGGGCTCTATCCTCAGCCTGCCGCTCAACCGCAGGATTCCACCATCGGTCGAAGTGGAAAACATAAGATGCATACTGCAAATTTAAACCCTGCCCCCCGGCCCGTAGTGAAAGTATCAAAACTTTGTGTTCGGAATGTTCTTTAAATTTTCTAATTGTTGCCTCTTTTTCAGAAGAGGAAAGCTCACCAGTATAAAGTAGGGGGCGCAATGATTGCAGTCTGGAAGCGATTGCCCTGGCACCATGTTTCTCGTCAGTGAACTGTGAAAATATTAGGGCCCGATGTCCCTCAGATTCAAGAGTTTGCAGGCGCTCACTGACATCTTGGAGTTTAGCCGACCGACCAGTCGTCGGGCAGAAGTTGCAAATTTGCTTTAATTTCATGATTAGCTCTAAGACGTTTTCTATGCGGACGGCATCACCGCGTTCCCGTAGTTGGACGATGCCTTCTTTTTCGGCTCTCTCATAGCTTTGAAGCTGAGACCCCTCGATGGGGAGCACAATTTGGCTGATGATTTTTGGTGGGAGATGGGGAAGCACACCGGCCTTCTTACGGCGAAGTTGCAGTTCTTGGTGTCTTTTACGCAGTTCGTTGCCCGGGCTAAGTCTAACTAAAACCTCGCCTTCCTTTAAGGGCGTAACAAATTCAAGGATGGAAGCCAGGTCATCCAATTTGTTCTCAAGCGGAGTGCCGGTCAGGGCCCAGGCGCGTCGGCGGAGCAGGCGCTTGCACTTTCTGCTGACTTCCACGTCCCTGTTTTTAATCTTCTGTGCCTCATCAAGGATAACTACATCCCAAATGCGACGCCGGGGCGGTGATTGAGGATTTTCCGTAAAGTCTCCGCGAAAAGTTTCATAACTGGTAAGGTATATCTGCGCTGGCGTGACCCACTGCCATGAGCGTTCCGATACTGGGCCACGAACTGTCGAAATCCGCAGTTCAGGAGCCCAGAAGCGTAGTTCACGGCGCCATTGGCTGATAAGCCCTGCCGGAACAATTATTAAACTGGACTTGATTAGATGCTGTAGGGTTAGGATCCTAAGGGCGCCAATTGCTTGGATGGTTTTTCCCAATCCCATGTCATCGGCAAGAAGGAGCGCTTCCTGCGAGAGTAAGGTCTTAATTCCCTCCACTTGGTATTCAAACAATGGCCGCGGCCACTCCAATGGTCCAGTCGCAGAAAGCAGAAGGTTAGTGGGAGGCTGCAGCACATAAGCCAGTCGTTTAGCAAGCGGAACCTCTTGCTCAAAAGAAGGAATCTTTTTCTCGCCATAACATTTGGGCTCACTTGTTTGCCTTGGAATAGCAAGGTCAGCATTTGGCTCCTCCACCAGCAGAACTCCGGCAAGAGTAACTGAGCCTCTTTCGCCGTTCAATTCGCATTCCATTAAATTGATCGCGGGTTCTAATTGCGGCGCTAAAGCCAGGCAATTCGGTGTGGAAAGGTCAGATGAAAGTCCCAAAGTTTGCGGAGTATGGAATCTTACCACAGGCATGGTCAAGCGCCTGGCGGGGCTTTCGCGCATTTGTACCTGTCGGCGAAAGACTCCCAACCACCGGGCCCGCGGCACCCCACCGGCATTGGTTTCTCTCCACCATGCAGCTGTCCCGCTCATAAAGGTTCGTCAACTTTTAAGCCATAGACCTCTTTCAACCCGACGGATGCCCGGCTGAAAGGTTCAGTCAGCAGTCCCCGGGTGATCAATTGGCTCAGAAGCTTAGATTCTATAGAGTCTTCGGGGGGTTTGTGGGGATACCAAAATAGATTCATCGGTTCGGAGGATCCTACGGTGTCCTGAATCTCGACACCTGAGTAAGAGACTGCCTTGATGGCTGGAGCAATACGGCAAACTGGGATTGAAACAAGGATATCTTGGCAAAAAAGTTCGCTGCCTACCTCTTCAGCCAGGCAAAGTATCAAGCGGGGTGTTCTGGGACAGAGAGATAGTAGCGAGGCTGTGAGTTTCCTGGCGGCATGCCGGCGAATGTCATCTTGCCGCCAAAGAAAGGTGTGGGGGGTCTCAATCCGGTTGTAGGTGAACTCGATAGGCTCACCCCGGGCATTGATCAAGAAGAGTGCGCCCAGAAAACCAGAACCTGCGGCCAATGGCTCGATCTTGAGATATCCGGCGGTGCCCAATTCCTCCAGTTCGTCTGCATCTCGATAGGGGATGGGCATCGGTTACTCCTCGCTCTCCCCCTCAGAAGAAACTTGAAGGTCCTTATCCTCTGAATAAACCAGTCTCAATTCTCCTGCTTGAATGTTAGGTTCATAATCTGGATACAAGCGCTTAAGGTCCCATTGTGTAATCCACCCCTTTACATAATGACGCATTTGGGTAGTAATTGTTTTTTCAACCCCTGTTACGTCCAATGGGCTCCAGTCGTAAGCATCTGCATAGATAGATTTGAGCTTGGCATAAATAGCCTGGAGCATAGAATTGTCAGGAGATGCCAATGGAATTGCTTCTCGCTCAATTACTCGCATACCTCGTTCTGCCTGGCTTGCCCAAAGAAGGTCCGCCTCTGTTCCCCTCGACCTTATCCTTCCGGGGACCTTCTCCAAGTCGTTTCTGTCCTCCAATACTTCACGGGCAAAATCATCGGTGATGAAACCTATGGACATAAGTCCGGGAGATTGCCATCCTTCAAGTCTTCCCATAAATCTGCCCAGTTCGGCATAAGACTTCGCCCGTTGGAGAAGGGAATAACGCCCAATCAACTCGAGCTCATCGATAAATAAAACCCAACCCTCATAGCCAGCAGCCACCATGAGACGCGCCGCGAACTTGAACCGCTGTAAGGCCAGCTCCTTGGGTGGAACCTTAATTATATTAAAAGTTACTCCTTCTTTTAAATCTTTAAGCCATTTTTTTATTTCGTTTAACCCGATTTTGTCACCGGACCAGAAACGAGTAATTCGATTACGAACCTCTCCGTTATGGGTCCCCGGCATCCGTTCGTATATGAAAAGGGTTGCCGCAAACATTTGGCTTAAATCAGGACTGTTATTTACCCATTGATAGAAACCAGAATAGGCATGGCTGTTGGTATCCATTTTGGTCATTATTTCTGTCAGAGCATCTCCCATCCTTCTTGGGACCACAGCAGCCTCGGCGGCGGCGCGATACAGCTTGGCCGGATCATAAAAAGGAGTTTCCTTGCTAATGACGACTTTACTGCACACAAAATTTTCTCTCAATGCGGTTTGTAGAAGGAATTCCAGTAAGTGGGACTTACCTGCACCAAAGCCACCCTTCACCAACACCAACATTCCCTGGGGCTGAGTCCCTACGCTCTGAAGTTGTTCAAGGAATTTTCTGTCGATTTCGGGTTGGGTGCTCCCCAAGGCTAAAACTGCATCCCGGTTAGGAACGCCGGCCCGCAGAGCCTCAATGGCTCGCCGATTTCTGATTCGCTCAGCTTCAGACATAGTAAATCTCCATAATTGAAGGCGATTGATGCTTAGACACAGGATGAGACGCTGACCAGAGGCGCACAAGGATTATGTCGTTCCCTATCACGGACTTCATCCCATATGCGCATTTTAAGAGCCGGGTAGCGCGCTACACCGCGTTTCTCATCCTCTATAAATTCCGGGGGAGCAATGACTATCACGACACAATTTTCAAGATTATCGGTTGCATCAATGAACTGGCGGAGCACTTCATAGGCATCAAGTACTGCAGGAATGCCATAGTAAAAACCATCATCGGGAGTTTTCGGCTTCTTCATGATATATCGAGAAATATCTAAGCATAGAACAAACCCATTGACACCTACCACTCTCAACCAATGGGTCAATGATAAAAACATATGGCGGGCGTTATGTCGTCCCACCCTTTGAAAGATTTGCGCTTCTTTTAGGATCGATATTCCCTTCAATTCTCCCGTCAGCCACTCTTGGATTGAAGAGAAGATATTGTCTCTTACGGTTTGTGATTCGAGTTCGGCCAAACATAACTGCATCATCGCGATCCTGAACTCCTGGCTCATTTTGAAATCTTTATAAATCTTTTTTGTGAGCCATTTATTAATTTCTCTTCTAAGAGTTCTCTCTTCAACTTCATTTAAAGCAACCAAGGCTTGCATATTGAACTCACCGCGATTGGAAGGAACTTCATATCCGTTTTCCTTGATTAATTCTACGAGAAACTTGTAGGCAAAATCATCCCAAGCGATCTGGCGAGCTACTTCATGAAACAGCCTATCGATCATATGAATCTTGATGGTCGCGGCATCCACCGAAGCGAATAGAAACCCTTCTTCGTCCGCAACCCTCCGTAACTCTTGCCGACATCGATCGTATCGGTGATCCTCAAAAGGGATAAGAAACTTTACCGCCGCCCCACCCTTACTGATAAAGTCCTGCAAATATTCCTTACGGACAATATCCAACCACTCTTGAAATGAGATAGCCATGACGGAAGTCTCCTATGGACGCTTGAAGGAAATGCCATAATAAGATTTTTCTTGCCCTTCCTCGGTAATCACCTTGAGGTGTCTCCTTGAGGTTTTTCCGGCCGTAGCAGGAGGGATAAGAGCCAAAACCATTCCCTGATTTGTTGTGGCAACGCCAGTCTTGTCAAGCAAGTAAATATCCCAGGCGAAGTCCTCTTTTGTATATTCATTCGATTGCCCGGGCAAGAGCGTGAGCAACTGGTAGATATCAAGAAGTTTGATAACCTTACCAGTAGCCAGAGCTTCTTCTTTCTGGTGAGAAAGTATCTTGGAATAAGCGGTAAACAAGCACTCCAAAAAAGCTTGTAACTTAGTTGGTGACTTAGGAGGTTTGTTTTGTAATTTCTTGAGATGCCTGGCTAAAAAGGAGGGGCGCAGTCGCCTCTCTTTGATCTTGTCAATCTGTATGGCCCGTTCCTGAGCTTTAATGCGGATGAGATAAGGGTAGCAATAAATCATCCCAAATTGTTCGAAAATCTTCACCCCGGCTTGTCTTGCAGCCTCTACAAGTTCCGAGTGAAAGCCCCCGCTCGATAAATATGTTTCCTCATCAAAGTCCCAGCTTTCCTTGGCATTGGCAAATTGTTGCCTCAGGGCAGCGATGGCCTGCTCTGCAGCTTCAATCATTTTCGGCAGTTCTCGCAAATCCCCCTTTTTAACTGTATCTCGAAACTTCTTGACAGAGGACGCCACTTTATTCACTGCCGTCAGGGTTGCCTCAGCGCTGGCCTCCGTCCTGGCGAGAGACTGCTCCAAGTTGGCAGAATGTTGGGTCTCCATATAGCCTCCCAGTTCATAATCTATATATTGAGATCCTGAGCGACCCTTGTAGTTCGCTAAGGATAAAGACACATTAGCACAATTCAGAAGAAATTAGCAAAAAGTAATTGAAACAGAGATCCAGATCCTTTTTGCCGGCACATGACACGCTATCTTGCCACTGTATGCAGCCTACAGAATCCGGCGATATGAACTGCATAGCAAAATCCGTTTGACAATCAGAAAGTTACTCATGAAAAAGCCCCGGCGAATAATTTCACCGGGGCCAAGCTGTTTACCAAATGTTTACCGTTTACCCCTTGATAGGGGCATTTTTAGGCCGGTTCCATTATAATGATTACACACTATTTTTACAGTAAATCAAATGACATGCATATTTTGATTGGGTTCCCCGCCTTCCCTGTGTCCTCATTCGCGTGCAGAAGGCCAGGGGTTCAAGTCCCTTCATCTCCACCAGAATTATGGGAAAAGTTGAGGCCGCGGGAGCGGCCTTTTTCTTTTTTATGAGTGCGGTTATCAATCCCCGTTCCCCAGCTCTGCATAATTTTCTAGGGTAGTCGCGGCAGGAAGGAGCCCCGGCGCCGGTGTTCTATGGCCCGTTGGATGACGGACGCGGTAAATTCCGGCAGTTCGTATCGGGGCAGGTGGGTCAGTGGGACGAACCGGGCCGCGGCGCTGTCGGAACCGGCGCGGGGTTCTCCCGACTCACCTTCGCAGAGAAAATCCACCAGGACATAATGATAGGGAATGCCGCCGGCGGGATCGTGGTAGACGCGGTCCAGAACTGCGGTGATGCCCAGGATGGTCACCGACAGGCCGGTTTCTTCCAGGAGTTCCCGGTGCAGGGCCTCCTCCATGGTCTCCCCCAGTTCCACCAGGCCGCCGGGGAGGCTCCAGGAATCCCGGGCCGGTTCCTGACCCCGGCGCACCAGGAGGACCGTGTCGCCCCGGAAAACCACCGCAGCTACGCCCACCAGGGGCTGGTCGGGATAATGGCGTTTCATTTTTTAGTAAGCAGTGAGCAGTGAGCAGTTAAAAGTGAACAGTAAGCAGTGAGCAGTTAAAAATATTAAGCAATAGAAGTGATATACTACTCAGAGCATAAAATATGTTGCGTTGATGTAGGGGCGGGTTTAAAACCCGCCCCTACGTAGCCCACAACCAATGAAACCCAATCAATGCTCCGAGTAGCAAGAAATGAGAAAATTGGGAGTCAGTTCGATGGGCAGCCCCCTCGGCAATATTGGATGGCACGGACAGAGCGGCTCGCCGCAATTGGGAACTAAGCCCATAAAGCTCACTGGCCGGGAAATCCCGGGTTAATTTATACACCTCCATAACCAAATCCATGCCTTTTTGCCAGGGAGCCAGATTGCGATGAGGTTTGGGGTTTTTTACAATCATTGCCTACCCTCACTAGATACTGCTTACTGGTCACCGCTCACATCTCCATCCTGAGCGACTTCTTAACCCGCACCGCGGCCGCGCCGCCCACGGGGCACACCTTCTCGCAGTGGCCGCAGCCGATGCAGCGGTCGGGGAGCACCAGCGGCAGCTTCACTTTGACCCGTTCACCCTGGTGGTTCACCACTTCCTGCTCCACAAAGGTGATGGCCTTGGGAGACACCGGGCAGTGCTCCTCGCACACCAGGCAGTCGGCCCCTTCGGTGTAGGGGATGCAGCGGTTGCGGTCGAAAAAGGCCGTGCCCAGGGGGGTGGCCTGTTTCACCGCCAGTTCCAATTTGGGAATGGCCCCGGTGGGGCACACCTGGCCGCAGAGGTTGCAGGAATGGGCGCAGTAGCCCATGCGGGGAATCAGCCGGGGGGTATAGAGGCCCTCCAGGCCGGCTTCCCACCACACCGGCTGGATGCCGTTGGTGATACAGACCTTCATGCACTGGCCGCAGCGGATGCAACGGGACAGCAGTTCGGCTTCGTTCTGGGCGCCGGGAGGCCGGATGAGAAATTCCTCCGGTCTCGGCGCCAGGGAGCCCAGGCGCAGCAAGGGCACCGCGGTCACCCCGGCCGCCAGGGAGATGATCACCTGGCGCCGGCCCAGGTCCAGGGAGGGCCGGGGGGCCTTGGATTCAAAAGTGAAATTTACCCGGCCTTCCCGGCACTGCTCCATGCAGCGCAGGCAGAGCTGGCACTCGCTGCTCAGCTGCCGGGCAGGTTCGCCGGGGGCGAAGGCCGCCATTTTGCAGATGGACCGGCAATCCCCGCACTCCGGGCACAGGACCACGGGCCGCCGCCTGAGCCGAGCGTAACGGGAGAACAGGCCGTACAAGGCGCCCAAGGGGCACAAGGCCCGGCACCAGAAGCGCCGGTCCATCCGTTCCGCGGCCACCGCCAGGGCGAACAGGACCAGGGTGAGCAGCGGCAGCAGATATACCAGGGGCTTAAAGGGCAGCAGGGTGGCCTTGAACATCTGATAAATGGGTTCGCTGACATAGGTAAATGGTGCGCCCAGGCGGTAGAGGGTCAACCCGGCCTTCTCCACTCCGTAACCGAAAGCCGGATAAAACACGATGGCCAGGGTGCGGTAGAGCAGCGACAGGGGGTCCAGCAGCCCCACCAGGTTGACGGAAAAGGGCGCGGCGGCCAATAGGGCTATGAGTAAATAGTATTTTACTCGGCGCCAGCCTGCGGCCACGCCTTTATCCGGGCGGGGGAAAAAGAGAATCCGCCGGCAGCCGTCCAGGGTGGTTCCCATGGGGCAGACCCAGCCGCAGAAGAACCGGCCCAGGATGAGGGTCAGGGCGAGAAACAGCAAGGCCCAGAAGAGGCCCTTGACCAGAGGGCTTAAGGTGAGCAGGTGGGCCGATAGAATCAGGGGGTCGAAGCGAAAAAAGAGGTCCACCGGCCAGGTAAGGGTCTCCCGGCCCCCGTATTCCGCCTTGAGAAACAGGAACACGAAAAACAGCCAAAAGAAAATCTGGGAGCCGCGGCGCAGGCGCACCCAGGTGCGGTTGGTGAAGGAAAAGCTGTTTTTATCCATAAATTCTTGAAGTTATTTTATTCTCGTCCCCAAGCTCATGCTTGGGAGCGCCAATGGCGTCAAAGTTCAGCTCGGCAATATGACCTGTCAAGGGAGCCTCTTGAAAAAGTGGTTTTGAGGGGAGGTCGGGGGACCACAGGTCCCCCGACCTCCCCTCAAACTCCCCTCCCAACCCCCTTTAAGGGGTTGGGGGTGGGGGTTTGGGAGAGGGGGCAGGGGCCGTCGGCCCCTGGCCCCCTTTCCCAAAAGCCTTTTGCAAAAGCCCCAAGGCCGAGTATTTTGTAAGGTGCGCCCCGCGCACCACCTTAGGTTCCCCAAGAGGGAACTTGGAAACCGGAAAAAGGATGGCGGGCACGGAGGCCCGCCCCACGATCAAAAGAGGTTGTTTCGGTGGGGCAGCCGTCCTCTCTGCCTCCAACTCTTCCCGAAATAAAGGGGGATCTTATTCCAACCCTCCGACCTTCGAAAATGCCTTTTCGGATGGACCCTGATGCACCGGTTTAAATAATCTTGATCTTATTCAAATCCATCTCGCCCCGGCCCATTTCGTGGGATTTGACGATGTGGCCGATGTCCGCGGGCTTCATCCCGAACAGGCCGGTGCCCACTGCGTCCAGGGCCACGGGGTCGGAGCCGGCGAAGACCAGGTTCCTGACCTCCACATCTTCCACCCGGCCCCCGGAAGGCCCGCTGCGCAGCATGATGCGGGTGGCGTCCAGGACATGGAGGTCGGGACGCAACAGCAGGTTCATGTCCGCGATGTTTTGCGCCAGGCCCACATGGATGCGGCCCCGCCAGCCGCCGATGGCTCCCATCATGTTCTTCAGGCACATGGTGAGGCGGGCCTCGGAGTGGTGCTTGGCCACCGGGATATTGATGAAGCGGTCGGCCTCCAGGATATCCTTGTAGAAGGACCATTTCTTCAAGGACTTGGCCTTTTCCACGGCCATTTCTACGAACCGGCGCTCGTCGATGAACTCCACGCTCACCCGGGGGTCTTTGATGGCCTCCACCGCGGGCTTGATGCCGGAGTTGATATAGGCTTTCCGGGCGTCATGGCAGGTATGATCCAGGACCGTCACTTTCTTGGCCCCCGCGTCCAGACAGAGTTCCACTACCTGGCGCACCACCGCGGGATGCGCGTTGGCCCCCAGTTCCGGGGCCCGGTCCCAGGCCATGTTGGGCTTGACCACCACCACCTCGCCGGATTTCACAAACTTTTTCATGCCCCCCAAAGCCTGGATGGCGTCCCCGGTAATCTTGGCCCAATCGGTCCCCTGGACTTTGGCGATGATGGGCTGGGGGGCGTCCTTGGGGGCCATGGCCCAGAGTTCTTCCGGCAATACCAGCAAACCCCCGGCCCCGGCCACGATGCCCAGGGCCGCCAGATGCTTAAAAAAATCCCGGCGGTGCATCTTCCCCTCCCGTTATTCTGGATATAATCTAGTCTAAACATGACCTCTTGGGTTTGCAAGTTTTTCTTGACAAGGCGCGATAATCCCTTTATTGACTATATAGTCATTTTTATGACCCGAGAGTCATTATGAACCCTGCTCCCCGAGCCACCAAAAAAGAGGTAGTCACCGCGTACCGCACCCAGGAGATTCTGGCCGCGGCTCGGAGATCCATGGAACAACGGGGGCTGGAAGTCACCATGGGGGAGATCGCCGCGGCCGCGGGAGTGGCCAAGGGCACCCTCTACCTCTATTTTCAGGGAAAAGAAGAGTTGATCCATGCCCTCATGTCCCAGGTGGGAGAAAACCTGCTTCAGGACCTGGAGGCCATCCTGGAGACCCCTGATTCACCCCCCGAAAAGTTGCAACAGGTAGTGGCTATGCTCCTGCGCTATGTGGAGCGAGAAGGGGTCCTGTTTCCGGCTTATGTCCGGGAAAGCTTGCGGAAGGAGCAGCCTAAGGGTAAGGGTCACTGGCGTCCCGTCCAGGAGCTGGAGGAAAAGTTTTTAACTCATCTGTCTCGCTTCTTTGCCCAGGGCATGGCGGCAGGAGCGTTCCAGGACGCCAATCCCCGGCTGCTGTCTCTGTTGCTGCGGGGGGTGATCCAGGCCGTGGGATTCTATCAGATGACGGAAGCCCCCCGAGATGTGAGCAAAGAGGCTTTGCCAGTACTTCTCACCCTGATCACTGCCGGCATCGTCCGGCAGGCCGACTCCTCTTTAGAGGTGGCCAAGTGATGAGAGCCTTGCGGCCATGGAGCCTGCTCTGGTTTGCCTGGATCATGGGCGCGCTGATGCTCGCCCCGCTGGGGGCCGCGGAGCCGCCCCCCACCCTGGACCTGAAGGAGGCCCTGCGCCTGGCCTGGAAGGCCAACCCGGCGCTTCAGGTGAGCCGCCTCCAGGTATTGATCGCCGGCGAAGAGGTGGTCAGGGCCCGGTCGGGCTTTCTGCCCCAGGTCAAGGCGGAAGCCGGTTATACCGTCCTGGATGATCCCACCAAGTTGCGGCTGAAAATTCCCGGCATCGTGATCCCCGGCGGCACTCCCTCCGTTCCCATGACCAACCGCACTTACGGGAGCAGCCAGGTGGCGGTGGAGCAGCTCATCTTCGACTTTTGGGGCACCCCTTCGAAATATCAAGCCGCGGTCCTGGGGAAGAAGGCCACCATCCTGGACACCGCCCAGACCCGGGACAACATCTTCCTCACCGTGTGCCAGGGATATTTTCAGACCCTGCGGGCCGAGAAAATGCTGGTCATTGCCCAACAGGAAGTGGTCCAGTTGAAAGATCACCTGAAGGTCGCCAAAGATAAGTTTGAATTCGGGGTGGTAACCTACAACGATGTCCTCCAGGCGGATGTGTCCCTGGCGGATGCGGAACAACGCCTGATCATTGCCAAGACCGACGTGGTGGATATCCGCTCGGCCCTTAACAAGGTCCTGGCCCTGCCCATCAGCCAGCCTACCCGGCTGAAAGACGAACGGGACCTGGCGGTGCCGGAGGAGGACCTGCAGCGGAAAACCGAAATTGCCTTGAAGCAGCGCAGCGACCTCAAGGCCTCCAGGGATCGGGTGGAACAGCAGGAAAAAGTGGTCACCCAGACCAAGGCCCAGTTTTTCCCCCGGATTTTCGCCAGGGGCGGCCACACCTGGCAGCAGAACGACGTCTGGGTCAATGACAGCCAGTACTTCGCCTTCCTGGGGATGCAATGGAGCCTGTTCAGCGGCCTGGATACCCGGGCCCAGGCGGCCCAGGCCCGAAACCGGGTGTCCCAGCTTCGGGTGCAGCAAAAAGACCTGGGCGAGCAGGTGAAACTGGACGTGCAAACCGCGCACTTAAGCGTCAAGGACACCGCGGAACGCATCCGGGTGACGGAAAAGGCCGTGATCCAGGGCGAGGAAAACCTGCGCCTCAACGTGGAGCGCTACAAGGAGCAGGTGGGCACCGCCACCGACGTCATCGACGCGCAGACCCTGTTGACCAGGACCCGGGTGGCCTACACCAACGCCCTCTACGACCACCAGATGGCCAAGGCTCTACTCCTCTGGGCCATGGGGGCCATCAACGAGCTCCTTCCGGGAGAAACCTACAAACATGCTCCATAAGCCTTCCGTCCGCGTAGGCATTGTGCTCCTGGTCCTCCTGATGGCGGGCGCGGGCGTAGCCTACTGGTATTACCTGGGGATATTTGTGGGCACCGATGACGCCTACGTCAGTGGCCACGTGGGGGTGATCTCCCCCCGGGTGCCGGGCCAGGTGGTGACGGTGTCGGTGGATAATAATTTCTTCGTCCAGCCCGAACAGGTCCTGGTTACCCTGGACCCCACGAACTACGAAGTGGCCGTGGCCCATGCGGAAGCCGCGTTGAACCAGCTCCGCCAGGAGACGGCCCGGCGTTACGTGACCGTGGCTAAAGCCCAGGCCCAGGTGGATCAAGCCCGGGCCAATTTCCGCCTGTGGGAGATTGACAAGGTCCGCTACACCAACCTCTATCAAAAGGGGACCGTGCCCAAGCAGACCCTGGACCAGGTGGAGACCCGCTATAACGCCACCCGGGCCGAGGTGGATAAGGCCAGGCAAGAGCTCAATGAAGCCCTGGCTCTTATCGGCGGCGCCACCAGTATCCCCCAGGAGGAACAGCCCGCCATCAAAGAAGCCAAGGCCCGCCTGGAGCAGGCCCAACTAGAGTTGGGGTACACCCAGATCAAGGCCCGGGTGAAAGGCTACATCACCCGGCGCCAGGCGCAGCCGGGCAATTGGGTGCGGCCCGGCCAGCCCCTCATGGCCCTGGTGCCCCTGGATTACCGGGAGCTGTGGATCGAGGCCAACTATAAAGAAACCCAACTCACCGAGGTCTATATCGGCCAGGAAGCCGCGGTGACGGTGGACACCTACCCCGACGTTAAATTCAACGGCCGGGTGGATTCCATCATGGCCGGCACCGGCGCGGCGTTTTCGTTGCTGCCGCCGGAAAACGCCACGGGCAACTGGGTGAAGGTGGTGCAGCGCATCCCGGTGAAGATCGTGCTTAAGCCCCCCTTCCCGGAAAATCAGCCCCTGCGCCTGGGCATGTCCTGCTACGTCAAGATCGACACCCGCAAGCGCACCGGGCCGCGGCTGCTTTCGGAAAAAGGGGGGAAAATGGGAGGAGGAGAATAGCTATTGCTACTATTTTCGGTCTCTCTTGCGCGTTGGCGTGAGAGGTTTTCATACCGAGTTGAGACCTCTGCGAAAATCAGCCGGTACACCGGGAAACAAAACCTAGAGAAAAACTCTGGTGGCACAGGCTTCCAGCCTGTGCAAAAAACCTTGATTTACCAAAGA
>CAZUBT010000074.1:0-16360 GCA_964618815.1 uncultured Desulfobacterales bacterium
AAGCATATTAATGTATGTTAATGGCTAATGTCAATACAGTTAGTTGTTAGTTGTTAGTTGTTGAAGGGCACGTGAACTGGCCGATCTTTGATAATTGGATATGGTATAATAATAAATTTTACAGAAAACAGAAAACTGAAAACTGACCTTATCCGGCGGCGGCGCGCGCCCCGGCTGTGCTGCCTACCCCTAAGCAGCCATAATCCTGGCCTTAAATTCCGCCAGCACCGGATCAAACTGCTCGGTCAACTGGCCCATGAACTTGCGCCATTCCTCCTGAAATTGGGGCAGTTGCTCCACTTCCAGCTGCACCTTTTGCCGGAGCTGCGCCTCCATGGCCCGCTGCACGTTGCCGATGTTGGCCCCGAAGCGGGCCTTGAGCTGCTGGAAGGCGCTGGTGCGCACCTGGGAAAAATTCTGTAACAGCTTCTCCAGCTCACCCTTGAGCCGGGCCATGACCTTCCGGTCATGGGCCACCAGGAGCAGCCCCTCCATGGCTTTGGCCAGGCTGGGATCCGGCTCTCCATTCCGGGGCAGAATCACGCTTCGCAGGAGCGCTTCCTTGACCGCGGCACGGATGGCGCCCTGGGCCTGGTCCGGAAAGTTCCGCAGTTCCGCCTCCAGGTCGCCTTCTTTTTTTAAATAGCGCACCCCCAGATGTTGGCCCTGCTCCCGGTACTGAGCTTCCGCCAGCTCTTCCTTGGTGGCCTTGCCGAACTGCGCCGCCCGCTCCAGAGCCATTTCCAGGGCGCTTTTAATATCTGCCATGTAAGGTCCTCTTTCTCTCCCGCCAGGAGAAGGCTAACTGGTGCGTCAGGTGATCTTGGAAGGCGCGGACTCGCACTTCTCCCCGGCCGCGGCGACCTTGGCCGTGGTATCCTTGGCCGCCGGGGTGTCGGCGACGGGTTTATCCACGTCGCAGTTGGTGGCCGGGGACTTGGCGGCGTAATCGGAGACATACCAGCCGCTGCCTTTGAGATGAAAGGCGCAGGCGCTGATGATTTTGCTGAGACTGCCGCCGCATCGGGGGCACATCGTGAGAGGCGTTTCCGAAATCGTCTGCCATTTCTCCACGACGTCGCCGCACGCGGCGCATTGATACTCATAGATGGGCATATTGCCGAGCTCCTTGCCGGTCATTCTCATAATGCCGAATCACCGGATGAAAATCTGAGGAATTATGACGCCCCAGGATCTGCCGGGTCACCTGGTGCACCAGGCCCTCTTCCCGGCGGCGTTGGTCGCAGGACGCGTCAAAAAAGGCCAGAAACCGGCTGAAACGCACCACGTGCACCAGCTCATGGATCAAAATGTAGATGAGCAATGGCTGCAAGTGGAGCTTGCCGGACTCCAGGGTCTTCAAGATATTGTGATCCTGCAAACAGATGCGGTAAAAATCAAACCCCGCGGACTTCAACAGCCGGTCCTGGGGCCGGCCGTCGTACTTGGCCACCAGGGCCAGGGCGTGGGGAGAAACCTCCTCTTGCCGCAGGTCCGCCAGGGTCAGGATATCATAACGGGCCCGACGCCACTCACTCAGGGAGAGCTTGAAGTATTCGGAGGTCATCTCTTCGGCGATGACCACCGCGTCTTTCAGAAGCTCTTTTTGGCCCTGGTGAAAGTGAGTAGTTATCATGGCATCCTTAACCTTTTAATTTTACCATTCCAAGGCCCTTTGTCAATAAATTGCTGGAAGCAGGTTCAAGGTTCAAAGTTCAAGGTTCAACAACCATGAGGTGAGGTAACCTCACCTTCGAGGATGAAAGTCTGCCGCAAACCTGGATTTTTTTACCGCCGGGGGCGGCGGCGCGACATTTTCCATTAATCTTAAATGCTGGGACTTTCACGGTAAAGCTGATAGCTTGAGGACTAACGTGAATCTTAAACTTTGAACCTTGAACCTTGAACTTTTTCCTGAAAGCTGATAGCTAAAATCTAAAACCTATAACCTGAAACCCGAAACCCGACCCATGCACCTGCCCCGCCAACTGGAAAGCTTGGCCCGGATGCTCACCTATATCCTGTGCCACCGCCCCGATGAATTCGGGCTGGCGCTGGCGGAAGACGGGTCGGTCTCCATCAAGCAGCTCTTGCAAGCCCTGTCCGGGGAGTCGGGTTGGGGCCACATGCGGGCCCATCGCCTGGAAGAGGTGGCCGGGCTCATGCAGCCGCCCGGTTTTGCCGTCTCCGGGGACCGGATCAAGGCCCTGCAACCGCCGCCGGCGCAACTGCGGCGGCCTCCGGGAGAGCCGCCCCCGGCTTTACTCTATCTGGCCATCCCCCAGCGGGCCCACGCAGCCGTGTGGGAGGAGGGGTTGAAACCTCCCCGGGATGGGGAGCTGCTGCTGGCCGCCACCCCGGAGCTGGCCCTGAAGCTGGGCAAACGCCGGGGGGCCTACATCCCGGTCACTATCCAGGCCCAGGCCGCGGCCCGGAAAGGCGTCGGGTTCCAGGGTTATGGGGAAGCCTTGTTCCTGCTCAATGCGCCTCTTTCCCGGGAGTTCCTGCAACTGCCGCCCCCGGCCCCCACTTCCAAACCCAAGCCCGCCCCCGCGGCCCAACCCCAGCCCACCCCCGGCTCGTTTCTCCTGGACTGGCCCCAAGCGCTGCAAGATCCTGCCAAACCGCGCGACAAACGCGGCAAACAGGCAGAGACCCCCTGGAAAGCCACCCGCCGGGCCTTGCGCAAACCGCGGCGCGGATCGGAGTAATACCAAGTTCTGTTGCCAATGCAACCATCTTAAGTTTCAATTAGCTGATAATCCTGGTCTTTTTAACCGAAAACCGATAACAGTATAAATGTAGGACCGTCGCCCCCGGCTGTCCATGGCCAGGCGAGGGCGCTTGCGCCACATTTTTCCCGATTGGGGGAGACGTTTTCATAGCCGAATAATATCTTGGTGAAACTTGGTGTTCTTTGTGTCTTTGTGGTTAAAAAAACTCTCATGAGCCATACATGACCATGGACTGCCTCATCGTCTTAGGGGCGCGCCTCAACCCCCAGGGCAAACCCGGCCGGGTGGCCCGGATGCGCCTGACCCACGCCCTGGAGGTGTGGCGGGCGCGCTGCCCCGGCGCCTTGATCCTCATCACCGGTGGGTTCACCGGCGGCCACGCGGCCTCCGAGGCCCGGGCCATGGCGGAGTGGACCCTAAATTGGGTGGAGACCAATTGGGGCCTGGAGATGAGAGATCAACTCCGCCCCTGCCTATTATTAGAGGAAGCCAGCAGCAATACCGCAGCCTCGGCCCGCCATACTTTGCCGATCATCAAGGAATTAAATTTCCAGTCCGTGGGGTTGGTGAGCGACGCCCTGCATATCCACCGGGCCCACTACCTCTTTCGCCGCGATTTTCGCCGCCACCGCATCGCGCTGCATCCCTGCCCGGTCCCCGGGGTCTTCCGGCATTACTGGCGAGCGCGCCGCTACCTGTGGCTCGGCAAGATGGCTCTCCGGGAAAGCGGGGCCTGGGTCAAGGCCCTGGCCAGACGGGCTTTGGGGAAATAGGCGAACCGCAGGAAAATGGTGCGTGGAACGCACCCTACTTTGGCGGGCACGGACCCCCGCCCCACAAACTTGAAACTCGAAACTCGAAACTCGAAACTTTTCAAGGCAGGATCTTGAGAATGATAAACAGAGCTAACCTGTTTCCCCTTTCGTCCTCTCGTCCTCTTGTCCACCCCCGTTTCCCCGTTTCTCCCCCTCTCCCCCTCCCCCCCTGCCCCCCTGCCCTTCCACCACCTCTGATTATTATCTTTAGTTCAAAAAATTATATGGCGCGGGAAGAAATTTATCATTGCTTTAAGCACGTAACCCTTGCCCTTATACCGAAAACCGAAAACCGAAAACCGAAAACCTCAAAAAGTGCTTGACAGGTTGCCGGATTGGGATTAAAAATCACCTGATAAAGAAATTTTTCACAAAGAGTCGGACCTACTATGGAGATCAAACGCCCCGTCAGCGCGTCTTTGAGCACTAAGCAAGTCGCCGCCATCCAGGATACCGTGAGCCGATTCGGAGCCGTCCAAGGCGGGTTGCTGCCTGCCCTGCATGAAGTGCAGCGTCTGTGCGGCAACTGGCTCCCCATGGAAGCCCTGCAACTGGTATCCCAGGGGATGGATATCCCTTATCCCTACCTCTACGGCGTCCTCAGCTTCTACACCATGTATTCCACCCAACCCCGGGGAAAGTACATCATTCGCATGTGCGAATCGCCCCCCTGCCACATCTGGGGCGCGGAAAACCTCGTGGCGGTCCTCAAAGCCGAGCTGGGGATCAAGAAAGTCGGGGAAACCACCGCGGACGGCCTCTTCACCCTGGAACACACCGCGTGCCTGGGGGTCTGCGAGGTCTCGCCGGCTATGCAGATCAATGAAGTGGTCTTCGGCCGCCTCACCCCGGACCGCCTCAAGAACATCATCGGGGATTACCGAGCCGGCAAAGAGGTGGATTACCGGACCCTGCCCCGCACCACCAACGCCTTGAGCGATTATCCCGCCAGCGGGGACGAATTGGTGCTCCTGGCCAACGTGGACCGGATCGACCCTATGAGCCTGGACGACTACCTCGCTAGTGGCGGTTACGAGGGCCTGAAAAAGGCCCTGGCCATGACCTCGGAAGAGGTGGTAAACGTCGTCAAGGACTCGGGGCTCCGAGGCCGGGGCGGCGCGGGCTTCCCCACCGGGCTCAAATGGTCCTTCACCCTGCCGTCACCCGTTTTTCCTAAATATATTGTGTGCAACGCCGACGAAGGCGAGCCGGGCACCATCAAGGACCGTTACATCATGGAGGGCGATCCCCACCGGGTCCTGGAAGGCATGGCCATCGCGGGCTACGCGGTGGGCGCAACCTTCGGCTACATCTACGTCCGGGGCGAATACTACCTCTGTATGCACCGCTTGAACACCGCCATCAAGGCCGCGGAAGCCAAGGGCCTCCTGGGCGACAACATACTGGGGACCGGATTTTCCTTCCGCATCCGGGTGCAGACCGGCGGTGGCTCTTATGTGTGCGGCGAGGAAACCGCGCTCATCGAATCCATTCAGGGCCAGCGGGGCAACCCCCGGGTCAAGCCGCCTTTCCCCGGCCAGGTGGGGGTTTGGTACAAGCCCACCATCGTCAACAACGTGGAGTCCTTATCCGCGGTGCCGGCCATCATCTCGAACGGCTCGGAATGGTATAAATCCAAGGGCACCCAGGATACCGCGGGCACCAAGATTTATCAGATTGTGGGCCACGTGAACCGGCCCGGCGTAGTGGAAGCCAACGTGGGGATGACCATTAAGGAACTGGTGGACAAATACGGCGGCGGCGTCCGGGAAGGACGCAAATTCAAGACCCTGCAACCCGGCGGCGCGTCGGTGGGCTTCATCCTGGAGAAACAACTGGACACCCCCATGGACCACGGCTCCCTGGCCAAAATCGAGGGCGGCCTGGGCTCCGGCACCATGCTGGTGATGGATGACACCGTGTGCGTCATCGACGTGGTGAAATCGCTCCTGTACTTCTTCCAGCACGAATCTTGCGGTTTTTGCCTGCCCTGCCGCCGGGGCACCCGGGTGCTCTACGAGATGATTTGCAAAGTGGCCGAAGGCAAGGGCACGCAAAAAGACCTGGACCGGATGCTCTCGCTCTCCAAGGCCATGGTGGATTCCGCCAACTGCGCCTTGGGCTGGAGCCCCTACTCCTTCATCAAAACCACCCAGGAGCGTTTCAAGTCCGAGTACGCCGCCCACCTGGCGGGGAATTGCCCGTTGGGGGTGTGTAAGGGCAACGGATATCATTAACCCATAGATTAGGGGCGGGTTTAAAACCCGCCCCTACAGAAAATACTCTTTTGGCAAACATCTTGAATGTTCGAGATGCAATTAAGATAATCGAAGCAGACGGTTGGTATTTGATTAAACCCAGAATACCGGGAAGTCATCGGCAATATAGACATTCTACGAAACCGGGACGCGTTACCATGGCAGGTCATCTCAAGGACGACCTGAGTCCGGGAACTCTAAACAGCATTTTGAAACAGGCCGGCCTGAAATTAAGAGAGTAATTCTCATGGAGCGATTCCTAATAATAGTTGAGAAAGCCAACGGCAATTATTCAGCATATTGTCCTGACCTTCCCGGATGTGTCGCCACCGGAAAAACCAGGGAAGAAGTATTGAGGCGGATGGAAGAAGCTATAAAGCTTCATCTGGAAGGGATGAGGGAAGATAATATTCCGGTTCCCCGGTTTAGGAGTTTTGCTGAATATATATCTTTGGAACTATAGATACCTCAAGGGGAATTGCCCGTTGGGGGTGTGTAAGGGCAACGGACATCATTAGCCCATAAGGTAGAGGCGGGTTTAAAACCCGCCTCTGCATGAACCAATGGTGGCATAGGCTTCCAGCCTGTGCAATCGCGCCGGCAAGATGCCGGCGCCACCAAAATATAAGGTTGCCATATGCTAATCGACTACCTACCCATTCTCCTGTTCATGGTCATTGCCTTGGGGTTGGTGGGGGCCATCGTGCTCATGTCCGAATTTCTGGGCAAGAAGCGCCACACCCCGGCCAAGGACATGCCTTATGAGTGCGGCATGGACCCCATCGGCGACGCCCGCCATCGCTACGCGGTGCGCTTCTATGTCATCGCCATGTTCTTCATCGTGTTCGACATTGAAGCCATCTTCCTCTACCCCTGGGCGGTAATTTTCAAACAACTGGGGTGGTTCGGCTTCTGGGAGATGCTGGTGTTCATCGGCGTCCTGACGGTGGGCCTGGTGTACGTGTGGGGCAAGGGCGCGCTGGAGTGGGAATGAAAAAACGGTTTTCTGTTTTCGGTTTTCGGTTTTCTGTTTAAGAACAAGAAATTTGCAAGGTGGGCGGCGTCCACCCGGCATGGAGCACCTGCATGGGTATTGAAGACAAATTGGGATACAACATCCTCACCACCACGCTGGAAAAGCTGGTGGACTGGGGCCGGAAGAATTCTCTGTGGCCCGCTACCTTCGGGTTGGCCTGCTGCGCCATCGAGATGATCTGCACCGCGGCCAACCGCTGGGACATCGCCCGCTTCGGCATGGAGGCCTTTAGAGCGTCTCCCCGCCAGGCGGACTTGATGATCGTTGCGGGCACCGTGTGCAAGAAGATGATGCCCGCCATCGAGCGCATCTACGAGCAGATGCCGGAGCCCAAATGGGTCATCGCCATGGGGGCCTGCGCCTCCTCCGGCGGGATTTTCGACTCCTACGCGGTGGTCCAGGGCATCGACCTGTATCTGCCGGTGGATGTCTATATCCCCGGCTGCCCGCCCCGGCCCGAGGGCCTCCTTTACGGCATCTTAAAACTCCATGAGAAAATCTTGCAAGATCCCTTCATCACCGCCAAATATCGGGAACGCCTCCAGGCCCGGAAGGAGGCCGCATGAACGCCGCGGTGGAGTTGCTTAAGCAACAGTTCCCGGAAGAAGTGGTGGAGGTCACGGAGTTCCGGGGAGATACCATCATCACCGTCAAGCCGGAGCGCATTGTGGACCTCTGCCGGACGCTGCGGGACGACCCGGAAACTTCCTTCAAGTACCTGTCGGTCATCGCGGGCATGGATTATGCGCCCCAGAGCCCCCGGTTCGGCGTGGTCTATCACCTGTATTCCCATAAAAATAAGAACCGCATTGCGCTGAAGACCTTTTTGAAAGACGACCAGGCCCCGGTGGCAAATTCGGTGGTGTCCTTGTGGAACGCCGCCAACTGGCACGAACGGGAGGCCTTCGATCTCCTGGGGATTCGCTTCAAAGGCCACCCGGATTTAAGGCGCATCCTGATGCCCAATGACTGGGTGGGGTATCCGTTGCGGAAGGATTATCCGGTTCGGGGAATGTGAGAAGTTGACAGTCAACAGTTGACAGTTAACAGCAAAAGCTCACAAACCGCTCGGAAATCAATACTGTCAACTGTGAACCGTCAACTGTCAACTGTGAACTGTCAACTGTGAACTAAAAACTGAAAACTGAAAACTGGAATCTGAAATGAATATCCCAGAAACCATGCCGCGCACGGAAACCATGCTCCTCAACCTGGGGCCGCAGCATCCCAGCACCCACGGGGTGCTCCGGGTCCTGGTAGAGCTGGACGGCGAACTCATCCTCATGGCCGACCCGGACATCGGCTATCTCCATCGGGGCATCGAGAAGCTCAGCGAGAACCGCACTTATCACAAGTGCATGCCCCTGATGAACCGCCTGGACTACCTGGCCGGAGAAGTGAACAACTTCGGTTTCTGCCTGGCGGTGGAGAAGCTCTTGGGAGTCGAGGCGCCCAAGCGGGCCCAGTACATCCGGGTCATCCTGGCGGAGTTTACCCGCATCGCGTCCCACCTCTTCTGGCTGGGCACCCACGCCCACGACTTAGGGGCCATGACTCCCCTGTTCTACGCCTTCCGGGAACGGGAGCAGATCATGGACCTGTGCGAGATGGTGTCGGGCGCGCGCATGTTCCCCTTATATTGCCGCATCGGCGGCCTGGCCGCGGATTTGCCGGAAGGTTTCATCCCCGCGGCCTGGGACTTCGTCAAGACCTTTCCGAAAAGATGGAAGGATTACGACACTCTGCTGACCCAAAACAAAATCTGGCAGGGACGCACCCAGGGCGTAGGCGTCATGACTGCGGACGAGGCTATAGATTGGGGCTGGTCCGGACCCATGTCCCGGGGCTCCGGAGTGGATTGGGACCTGCGCCGGGATGATCCTTATTCCAGCTACGAAAACTTTGAGTTTGAGGTTCCCCTGGGGAAGAACGGCGACACTTACGACCGGTATATGGTGCGCATGCAGGAGATGCTGCAGAGCAACCGTATCATCCGCCAGGCCCTGGAAAACCTCCCCAACGGCCCGGTGAAGTGCGACGATCCCAAGGTGAGCCTGCCGCCCAAAGAGAAGGTTTATACGGATATCGCCTCGTTGATTAACCATTTTATGATTATTCAAGACGGCATCCGGCCCCCCAAGGGCGAGGTTTATCAGTGCATCGAAGCCCCCAAGGGCGAGCTGGGCTATTACATCGTCAGCGACGGCGGGCCTTTCCCCTTCCGGCTGAAGATCAGGGGCCCGTCCTTTGTAGTCCTGTCGGCCCTGGACAAACTGAGTCGGGGGCGTTTGCTCTCGGACATAATCGCCTTGATCGGCACCATGGATATCGTTTTAGCGGACGTGGATAGGTAACGGTTGGGCAGGCGCCGCCCACCAGAAAATGGTAGCCGCAGGCTTCAGCCTGCGCCAAGAGAAAAGATGGCGACTCGCAACGGCAAGATCATCCTGGGGTTGGCGCTGGTTTTCCTGATAGCCGGTGTAGGGCCTGGGTTTGCTCAAGCCACCAAAACCTTTACCGGTAAAATCACCGAGATCGCCAAAGGCACCGAGTTGGGTCTCGGCAAAAAGGATATTTTCTATGCCTTGCGGCTGGATGAATACCCCAATATCAAGTTCCGCCTATCCACTGAGGACGCGGTGCGATTCGGGGTGATCAAGGACGCCGGCCCGACGGGCGTAGTTACTCCCAAGCATAGCAAGGGCCTGGGCTGGAAGGTGAGGTTGACCTGCGACCCTAACAATTTCGGGCAGATCAAGACCCCCGTTTACAAGGTGACTTCGTTGGTGAGACTGGACAACTAATGTTAAAGAAGGTTATCAGCTTATGCCCGGTTTTCGCCTTCCACCGTGTACCTGCGGCCTAGGCGCAAGAGACTACAATAAAAAAGGGGCCAAACCATGATCAGAAAAATCGCGATTTTATGGGTCATTTTGATGAGCGCCCTGGTGGTTTCAGTTTATGCCCAGGGCAGCGGCGACTTTACCGGCACCGTGGAAGGCACCCCCACCACCCGGGTGGCCGACGGAAAATTTGAAATAGCCTTAAAACTGGCGGAATACCCCAAAAATACTTATTTGATCAGCCTTAAGGATGCGCCGAAATTCGGCTTGTCCAAAGACGTGGAAATCCCCACCGGCCCGGATTTTGATCAATTCGTCAGCAACCTGGAAGCGCTTAAAGGCCGGAAGGTCAAATTATCCTGTATCAAGGAAGCTTCCGGCGCTCAAGAGTACCGGGTGAAAGGGTTTGAAAAATTAAGCGGGAAATAACCGTTCCATCTTGAACCGAGAAAAGGTGGGCGGCGCCCACCCCACATGATTTCAAGCGAACCGGCAGTTAACATAGGAACGATTTATGGTTAATCTCACCATCGACGGCAAGGCCATCCAGGCGGCCAAAGGCCGGACCATCCTGGAGGTGGCCAAGGAGCAAGGGATCTTTATCCCCTACCTCTGCTACCATCCGGCCATCAAACCCATCGGCGCCTGCCGCATCTGCGTGGTGGACGTGAAGCCCGGGCCGCCCCGGCCTATTCCGGCCTGCGCCACTTACGTCACCGAAGGCATGGAAGTGGTTACCGCCTCTCCCAAGCTGGACGCCATCCGCACCGAGTTGATGAAGCTGGTGCTCATCAACCACGCCTTGGAGTGCCCCATCTGCGACAAGGGCGGCGAGTGCGAACTGCAGAATATCACCCACGCCCTGGCGGTGGAGACGGTGGACCTGGAAGCCGTCAAACTGCCGCCCCACCACGACTACGTGTCCCCGTTGGTGGAGCGCCACCCTGACCGCTGCGTTACCTGCGGGCGGTGCGTGCGCATCTGCCGGGAGCGGGTGGGGGCCATGGCCATCAATTTCACCCTGCGGGGCTACTTTACCGAACTGGCCTCCGGCGGGGTGCCTCTGGACTGCGAATTCTGCGGCTCCTGCATCGACATCTGCCCCGTGGGCGCGCTCATCAACAAGCCGTTCAAGTACCGGGCCAGGGCCTGGGAAGTTACCAAAACGGAAATGGCCTGCCCCTTCTGCGGCGGCGGCTGCACCTACCAGCTGCACACCAAGGACGGCCGCATCCAGCGGGTGGTGAACGAAGACAGCGTGCTCCTGTGCGGCCGGGGCCGGTTCGGCTGGCCGGTGGTGGACGCCCAAGACCGTCTCAAGACTCCCCTCATCAGGGAAAAAGACGGTTTCCGGGAAGCCTCATGGGAGGAAGCCCTGGATTTAGTGGCCGGTAAATTCAAGGAATTCATGGACGCCTCCGGACCTGGAGCCATTTATGGCGTGGGCTCCCCCCGGGCTACCAACGAAGCCAATTATCTCTTCCAGAAATTCTTCCGGGCCGGTCTGGGAACCAATAACCTGGACAATCCGGCTCGTTACAACTATATGCGGGGCATCGAAGGGCTGGCCGCGGTATTCGGCGCACCGCAAGTCTCCGGGGTAGCGCCTACCGGCAAGCCCCCCCTGCCCTACCACTCTCCCTTTGCCTTCACCGAAGAAGCCAAGGGCAACGGGGCGCCCTTTGTCTTGGGGAAACTAAACGATTTGCCTAAAGCCGACCTGGCCCTGGTGGTGGGCGCGGACGTCACCCCGGAACTCCCCCCCCTGGGCTGGAAGCTCATGGAGGCCAGGGATCGGGACACCTTCCGCTTAGTGGTGGCCAACCCCCGGAAGACCAAGTTCGACCGTTATGCGGACCTGAGTCTGCGCTACAAGCCGGGCACGGAGCGCCTGTTCATCGCCGGGCTGATTAAGGCCTTTTTGGCGGCCAATCCTGACTATACTCCGGCCGTGCAGGCCGCGGGCCTGGAGGAATTCAAAGAAAGCCTGAAAAAAGTCACTTTTAAGGATGTAGCCGCCAAGACCGGGGTGGATGAGGCTAGTATTAAAAAACTGGCGGCCCTCCTGGCCCAAGCCCAGGCCCCGGCCATTATCTTCGGCTCCGAACTCATGGCCCAGGAAAAGGGCCGGGAGAACGCCGTAGCCCTGGCGGATCTCTTCCTCCTGGTGGGCAAACCCGGCGCGGCCGGCAGCGCCCTCTACCCGATGGCGGAGAAGAACAACACCCGGGGCGTCTGCGAGATGGGCGTGCTGCCGGACCACCTGCCGGGCCTCCTGCCCCTCGCGGCAGACGGCGCGGCCGCGTTCTGGGGGAACCATCCCCCGGTCACCGAAGCCGGCCCCACTCTGCCGAAAGTTCTGGAACTGCTGGAAAAAGGCGACCCGGGAGCGCCCCAGGCCCTGTATCTCTTAGGGGGCGACCTCCTGCGCCTCATCCCGCAGCGCAGCCGGGTGGAGAAGATCCTGAAGAAAGTTCCCTTCATGGTCGTGCAGGACGCCTTCATGACGGAAACCGCCAAACTGGCCCAGGTCATCCTGCCGGTGGCGGTGCACGCGGAGCAGGAAGGCACCTTCATCAGCAGCGACGGTGTCCTGGGGTTGCTGCCCCAGGCCCTGCCGGCCAACGGCGTCCGGCCGGACTGGCAGGTCATCAGCCAGTTGGGGGCCAAGCTGGGCTTTTCCTTAGCTTCCGGCGGCCCGGCAGTCATATTTAAGGAATTGGCCCAAAAAATGCCCTTGTGGGCCGGTTTGGCCCCCAAAGATAACGAACCGGGTAAAGGCTTTGCCGCCAACCTGGCCGGGACTTTCGTTCCCTTCGACCTGGACGTGAGCCTCCCGGGGCGGCGCCCCTTTACCTTGATCGTGGGTAAATCATTGCAACATTCCGGGTCGTTCACCACCCATCAGCCCTGCGGCACCCTGGTGGTGAACAGAGCAGCCGCGCTGGGGATGAACCCGGCGGACGCCCAGAACCTGGGACTGGCCGACGGCGACGCGGCCAAGGTGACCTCTTCCCAGGGCGAAATCAGCGTGCCCGTGGTTTTGACCTCGGAACTGCCCGGGGGGGTGGTGTTCCTGCCGGAGCATTTCGCCGCGCCCCCGGTGAACCTTTTGACTCTGAACTCCAACCTGGTGCGGGTAACCATCCAGAAGGGTTGATACTATGAATCTGACCCTGTTGATAATTTTGACGGCCTTAAAGATCACCTTAATCCTGGTGGTTTTCCTGACGGCCATTGCCTACACGGTGCTCATGGAGCGCAAGGTCCTGGGCTTCATTCAACTGCGCTACGGCCCTAACCGGGTGGGCCCCTGGGGACTATTGCAGCCCCTGGCGGACCTGTTGAAGCTCCTGTTCAAGGAAGACTTCACCCCGCCCGGGGTAAATAAGGTGCTGTTCGTCATGGCGCCCATCATCACCGCGGTGACCGCGTTCCTGCCCTTTGCGGTGATCCCCTTTACCCAACAGATCCTCCCGGATAGCATCACGCTCTTCGGACAAAACCTGGACCTGTCCGTGGCCGCGCTCAACCAGGGGGTCATCGCCGACCTTAACGTGGGCCTGCTGTACGTGTTCGCCATGGGTTCCTTAGCGGTGTACGGCGCGGTGCTGGGCGGTTGGGCCTCCAACAATAAATATTCGCTCCTGGGCGGCCTGCGCCTGTCGGCCCAGATGGTGAGCTACGAGCTGCCCCTGGGCCTGTCGGTCATCGGAGTCTTGATGCTGGCCGAGTCCTTGAGCCTGGTGAAGATCGTGGACGCCCAGAAATCCGTGTGGTTCATCTTCTACCAGCCCCTGGGGTTCGTCCTGTTCATGATTTCCGCGTTCGCCGAATGCGCCCGCACTCCCTTCGACCTGATTGAGTGCGAAAACGAGTTGGTGGCAGGGTTCCAGACGGAATACAGCTCCATGAAGTGGGCCTTGTTCATGTTGGGAGAATATTGCCACATCATCGTGGCCAGCGCCCTGGCAACCACGCTCTTCCTGGGGGGCTGGCACGGGCCGTTCTTGCCGCCGATTTTGTGGTTCGTAATCAAGACCTTTGCACTGGTGTTCTTCTTCATCTGGGTCCGGGGCACCTTCCCCCGGTTCCGGTTTGACCAGTTGATGCAGTTGGGCTGGAAGGTGCTGTTGCCCTTGTGTCTGGTGAACATCGTGCTCACCGGCGCTGTCATCCTATTGCTTAAGGGTTAAGCTATGATTATCCCGTTTCTGAAAGGTTTGGCCACCACCCTGAGGATGGTGTTCACCAAGCCCATCACCTTGCAGTATCCCGAAGAAAAGCGGGAGGTGGCTCCCCGCTGGCGGGGCCATCCGGAGCTGACCATCAACGACGACGGTACCCGCCGCTGCGTGGCCTGCACCCTGTGCATGGTGGTCTGCCCCAGTAACGCCATCAAAGGCATCGTGCCGGACGAAGGCCCGGAGCACGAAAAATACCCGGTGGCCTTTACCATTGACCTGACCCGCTGCATCTTCTGCGGCTTCTGCCAGGAGGCCTGTCCCAAGGCCGCCATCAAGTTGAACAATCTTTACGAGCTGGCCCAGTACGACAAAAGCCGGCTCATTCTGGATATTGACCGGGCCACCCAGAGTAAGCCCCAACTCAGACTGCCGGATTGGCTGTGATATAGGAGGCATGAGGGATGCAGATCCTCTTTTTGATATTGGCCGCAATCGCCATCTGCTCCGGGGTCCTGGTGGTCTTCCAGAGGCACCCGCTGAGGAGCGCCCTCTACCTCATCGTGAACTTCTTCGCGGTAGCCGGGATGTATCTGTTGGCCCATGCGGAATTCATCGCCGCCATTCAGATTATCGTCTATGCCGGGGCCATCATGGTGCTGTTCCTGTTCGTCATCATGCTCCTGAATCTGCGGCTGCCGGAAGAACCCTCCAAGGTCCCCCATGTGGCCCAGAAGATCGGGGGCATCGTGCTGGCGGGATTTGTGGCCCTGATCATGGTTCACGGGTTTTCCCTGGCCAAACTGCCGCCTGCGGGTAAGGCGGACGTGGTGGGGCTGGGGAACACGGAGACCATCGCCCGGGCCCTGTTTACCGATTACCTGCTGCCCTTTGAAGTCACTTCGGTGCTGCTCCTGGTGGCCATCGTGGGCGCGGTGGTGTTAGCGAAAAGCAAGCTAAAGTAGGGTGCGTCCTACGCACCGAATATCTCACGCAAAGACGCCAAGGCCGCAAAGTAAAACAAATAAAAACCTTTGCGACTTGGCGTGAGCCCCTGGGAGAACCGTAATGGTAGTGCCCCTTAATTATTATCTCGGAGTGAGTGCCGTCCTGTTCGCCCTGGGGGCCATCGGGGTCCTGGTGCGGCGGAACGTGCTGGTCATCCTGATGAGCGTGGAGATGATGCTCAACGCGGTCAACCTGGCCTTCATCGGCTTTGCCGACTATTTCAAGGCGGTGGACGGCCAGATGTTCGTGTTCTTCGTGATGACCGTGGCCGCCGCGGAAGTGGCGGTGGGCCTGGCCTTAGTGATCGCCATCTTCCGCAACCGGGCCACCGTGTACGTGGACGATCTTAATATCCTCAAGTGGTGAGGCGAACCCCATGATGGATTATGTCTGGCTGATTCCCCTGTTTCCCTTCATAGGCTTCTTGATTAACGGCCTGCTGGGGAAAAGGATGTCCAAAAACGTCGTGGGGACCATCGGGTCCGCGGCGGTAGGCTTGAGCTTCCTGGTCACCGTCAAGATCTTCTTTGAATTCCTGAACTTGCCGGCCGGGACCACCGCGGTGCAAAAGACGGTCTATACCTGGATGAGCGCCGGTTCCTTTTCGGTGCCGGTGGCCTTCATCATCGACCCCTTATCCCTGGTCATGCTCCTGGTGGTCTCCGGGGTGAGCACCCTCATTCACATCTACTCCATCGGCTACATGCACGATGATGAGGGCTTCTACCGCTACTTCGCCTACCTCAACCTGTTTGTCGCCAACATGCTCATCCTGGTCTCAGCCAACAACTTCCTGTTGATGTTTGTGGGCTGGGAAGGCGTGGGCCTGTGTTCATACCTGCTCATCGGCTTCTGGTATGAGAAAAAGTCGGCCTCCGACGCCGGCAAGAAGGCTTTTGTAGTGAACCGCATCGGCGACTTCGGGTTCCTCCTGGGCATCTTCTTCATATTCTGGACCTTCGGCAGTCTCAATTTTAAGGACGTCTTCGCCGCGGCCGCTAATTATCCCATAGGAAGCGGCATCATCACCGCCATCACCCTGTGCCTGTTCGTGGGCGCCACGGGCAAATCGGCTCAGATTCCCCTCTATACCTGGCTGCCCGACGCCATGGAAGGCCCCACTCCGGTGTCCGCCTTGATCCATGCCGCCACCATGGTCACCGCCGGGGTCTTTATGGTGGCCCGGTGCAGCCCGCTTTACGTCCTGGCGCCCGTCTCCATGACGGTGGTGGCCTTCGTGGGCGCGGCCACGGCGTTCTTCGCCGCCACCATGGGCATGGCCCAAAACGACATCAAGCGGGTCCTGGCCTACTCCACCGTAAGTCAGTTGGGCTATATGTTCCTGGCCTGCGGCGTGGGCGCGTTCGTGTCCGGCATCTTCCATCTTATGACCCACGCGTTCTTCAAGGCCCTGTTGTTCCTGGGGTCCGGCTCGGTGATCCACGGCATGCACGGCGAGCAGGACATGCGCAAGATGGGCG
>CAZUBT010000075.1:0-16056 GCA_964618815.1 uncultured Desulfobacterales bacterium
TTGACCGCCAGCAAATTCCCGTAACGCTTCGTCAGGTTCTCGACTTCGATGGCGTATTTAGCTGGTTTCGTCATGGATCTCCATTTTGCCTCTACAGGGCGCAGGGATTAATCTCAGATCAGGCGGCACAAGGGTTATCGGCCCCACCACCCGCCCGAGGACCCCGCCCCCATCAGACCCAATATGCCGATGACCATCAGATAGACCGCCACCATAATACTCACTAAGCCGGGTTGAATCAATACCCCGGCGATTAAAGCCGCGACTGGCCCGAGGTAAGGCTGTTAAGGCCTGTGCTCCTCCATGAATTCGAGATTAGCCGGCCCTAAATGTGCCTGTTCCCAAGGGGGTGCAGCGGACCTTTTTCCCAGGCTCAAATCAAAGTTAAGCACTAAAACCCCGGTGCTGCGCTTCACGTGGAAAAATCCAGGGGAAAGCGATTTTCCATTTCGGAGACCTGAAAAGAGTTCAGCCGCTGGGCCCCGGCGCTTCTTACCTGCCAGTCGCCAGTTCTAAAAGGAGTTTATTTATGGCCTCAAACCGGCTGTTATCTATCCGGCCGGATGCGGCAAATCTGACGATGCCCCTCTTATCTATGATGATAAAATTGCTGTCATTATCTCTCATCCGGTACGCCGAAAACATGTGTCCGGTCCAATCCCCGTAGATAGTTATCTTCAGCTTCCCGGAGGTTTCAATTAATTTTTCTTTCCATTTTGTTAAAGACGTTGCCTCCATGGCATTTACGACCAGCAATCTGAAGATTTGATTTTGAATATTTTTCGGTTGAGTAGCGTGCAGCGTATCCAGATACTTTTGTAACTCATCGTTAACCTGGACGGTATCTCTGGTTGCATAAAACAATACGACAACCTTTCCCCTGAGCATGTCGAGCGTTAGCTTTTTATTATCTCCGGATACCAGTGAGAAAGAAGGGGCCGGTTCACCTGTGCCTAAAATAGCCTGCCCCTCAGTTGGCGCCAGAATCCAAACCAGGAGGGCTGCCGCGATCAGGACGGATTTAGACATAGCCTGCTTAAAGTTCTGAGATAGATTATTGACGTTCATTTCTGAACCTCCGCCAACAGAAATATACGAGGCCCTCAAAAAAGCCAGACTCCCGGTACTCCCCGCAGACCGCGCCGAGCCCGGAGCCCATCCCTAAGATAGGACCTGCCGGTGCGCCGGCTTTCGGGTTGCGGTTAATCCGGAACCGGCGCACAGTCCGCTGCCGCCCATCGTCTCATCGATCTTGCCGATTCAAGAGGGCGATGGAAAGCCACATCTTCGCCCGGGGAAGTGAACGCACCCAGATGGACCGGCCGGCGCCCAAGGGAAACCGCCCCAGAGCCTTCATGGATAAGCCCACCGGAAAGGTGTAGCCGCCGTCCCCCCCTACCGCCGGATAAACGTGGATTTCCCGGGGGCCCACCAGGTGGAAGGCGCATCCCACGGCCTTGACCACGGCTTCCTTGATAGACCAAAGCAGGGCGGAGGCCCTTGCCAAATCTCCGCCCGCCACTCTCAAGGCATGTTGCAGCTCTTGGACCTGGAAGACCCGGTGAATGGGATATCCTCTGGGAAATTCATCAGCCTCCGCAACATCGATGCCGATATCGGACTCATCCCCGCAGAGGGCGGCCCAGATTTTTCCACCCCCCTCGCTGAAGGAGATGGCCGGGCCCCGATTTTCTCCCAACCGGAGATGAGGCCGGCCCAGCGGGTCGTGGACCACCCGGATGGGGAAAGCCGCGCGGTTGGAGGCATGACCGCCTTTCCCTAGAGGACTTTCCCTGGCCATCAGCGCCGCCAGGTGATTCCACAGGCTGGAAACTAAGCGGCGCCGGTCTCTGGCCCCGTTCGTCCTGCAACCTTTGAGGGTTTCGGGGGCAACCGGCAAGGAGGCATAGCAGACCGATCCCCGGCGCTCAAGGAAACTCACGGCCTGGACAGTTATTTCTTGGCAAGCCTTGGCCACATCCACTCCCATCTTGCCCTCGCTGCGGCTCAGTCCGAAACCCAGCGCATCCGCATACCCCAAACTTGCATGAGGGGGCGGCCTTGATCGTCAAGCCCTTTGGCGTCCCAGGTGTGGCCGGCCTCGTCCTGCGCCCGCAGGCGGGCCTCCACGGTTATCTGTTCACCCACCCGGCATGGCCGCAAAAACCTCATCTCCCCGATCTCTACGGGAAGCATGGATCGTCGCTCCGACGGGTCCATGGCGACGATGGAGAAGTAAGCCGATTGCATAAGGGCTTCGAACAGGTAGGGAGAGTATTGGTACCGGGCGTTCCGTAGATGGGCGAAATCACCGGTCTCCCGGTAGGTGATTCGGCCCCGGGCCACCCCCGGACCGGCGCCGTCAAACAACTCTATTACCCGATACCTGCCGTTGAGGCCGCTGCGGTCTTCGTACCAGGCAAGCACCTGGGCATGATCCATGGGCGGCGTCTGCAGCTCGTCCAGCCGGACCGGAAAATCCGTAAGCCCCTCCCCGAGATAGCCTCCCCCACCATCGAGGATCACCTGGCCTTGGCAGTTCAGGATGAAACGGTCCGTCAATCTTCCCGTGGGGGAGATCGCCGGGGTCGATAGAGAGACCTCGCACCATACCTCCCGCAGGGAGGGGGCGGCCCGGCGGCAGAAGATTTTAGCAGTCCGCGGCGCCCCAGGAGGACATTGGATCATGTCCATGAAGCGCACCTGGCGAACTCCTCGCACCTGCAGGTGGGGATACAGGATCCGGGCGGCTTCCATGAAGGTCTCCAGAACCATGGCGGCTGAGACCAGAGGATGCTCCACGAACTTGAGGGGTCGGTGATCCTCGATCCACAGGTCCTTCTCCCGGGAAAAGGATCTGAAGGCTTCCAGCTGTTCATGGCGCAGGTCCACCGAAGAGATGCGGTCGATCAGGGGGAAGTCCTCGGGACTAAAGGCCACGGCGCCGCCGGCCAGTTCTCCCCGGAGCGCCGGGGGGATTGTCTCATTGAGCCGCGCCGTTTTTACGGGTGGCAGGGTCCGCATGAACATCACCCAATCGTCGTCGGCCGGGGCTACTGAGAGCTCCCGGCAGAAAAGCCCGGCAAGCTCATTTACCTGGATGTAGGCCACGCCCTTCCGCCGCATCAACTCCCGGACCGCCGGATCGTCGGCCATGCCCGCCCCCTCCACCGGAGGCAGCATCAAGGCCTTGAACCGGATGGCGCGGTTTTTTCGCCCGAGGTATCTGAGTAGCGCCGACATCATCCGGTTGGCGGCCGCGTAGTTGGACTGGCCAGGATTCCCCAGAATCGCCGCCCCCGAGGACAGGCCCACGAAAAACCTCAAGCCCGCCCCCTCCGCCGCGGAGAAGAGATTCCACGCCCCCAGAAATTTTACGTCCGTGACCATGGAGAGGTCATCTATGGTCATTTGACTGAGCAGACCGTCCCTGAGGACTCCAGCCCCGTGAATAATTCCGTCGATTTTGCCATAACGGCTAGTCACCTCGCCCATGATCGACCGGACCGCCTCGGGGTCGGTGACATCGCAGGTATGGTACGTGGCCTCGATTCCGGCGGCATGCAAATCCGCCAGGGTCTGAGCCATCTCCACGGCCCGGTGGTCGGCGATGAACGTCTCAGCCGGCGTCGGCTGAGAGAGCGGCTTGCCGGGATTGAGGCCAGGATTAAGCGGGGTCCTCCCCAGAAAGACCAGGCGGGGCCTGAAGGGCGCCAGGCTGCGGGCCAGGTGGGCGGTAATTCCCGCCGCGCCCCCGGACATGACGATCACGTCTCCAGAGCTCAGATGCAGACTTGCCGGACCATTGAAGACCGACGGGGCGACCCGCCCTTCCGAAGTGAAGACCCTGCCATCCCGATGTATCATCTCCACCACGGGGTAGCCCCGGTCCAGAGCCCCCCCGAAGGCGGCGCGCAGGTCGGTATCTTGGTCGATTGCCAAGGTGCGAAACTGGACCGATGGGTATTCCTGGGCGGCGGACAGAAACAGTCCGAGCATCCCCTCCGCCGGCAGCCCATCGAGAGTTGCGGTATCTTCCCTGGAATGGATCAGCACGACGAATTTCTTAGCCGGTGATTGGAGAAATGCCTGCAGGACGAGAAAGAGCCCCCTGAGAAGCCGCGCCACCTCCGCCATGTCTCTTAACCTTGCCGATCCGCCTTGAGGGAGGGTGATGACCATCCCGGCGAGGGACGCCAGGCTTGATATTCTCTTGGCAGCCCGGGAGGACCCTGCATCAGTCAGAAGGTTGTAGCTCTCTACGCCCGGACCGAAGTTCCCCGGCATGAACCGCATGGAAAACGGGGCAACCCCGTAATCCTTTCGGAGGATGTCTCCCACACTTCCGGCCATGCGGTCATCCCGGTCAGGTGAGAGCAGGAGGACTGACTCGCCCGGGCTCAATTCCATGGGAATGGAGGCCGCCGGCTCCACCTTGGCATGGTGGAATACCAGCCGCTTTAAACTCGCCTCATCCGGTGAGGGCTTCAGGATTTCCTCCCTTACCGGGCCGGGGTCAACCGCCTTAGTGGCCGGCTCCGGACCGGCGCCATCCTGCCGGGCGATGATCTCGGAGATCCTCTGGGCGATGTCCTTCACGGTACGGACATGGATAAAATCCTCCAATTCGATGGTGATCCCGAATTGGCGTTCCGCCGCATCCATGATGATCGGGAGACGACTGGAGCGGATGGAGAGGTCCCTCCTGAGATCCATTTCGGGTTGGATCTCGTCCCGCTCGAATCCCGTAGCCTCCATGATGATGTGAATAAGCGTCTCCAGGTGATCCTGGTGCCCAGGCGCCTCATCGAGGGCAGGAGAGGCCGGTTCCACAATCGCCGGGATAGGATCGGGAGGCGGGGATGCCGGTCCCCCAAGAGAGATTGGGTGCTGGCCTTCGGGGGGCCCGGAACCCCGGAGCATGGCCTGGATAACGGCGGATAGATCGCCTTCTTGGAAGGTTGGGTCATGCTCTTGGCGGATGGCTGCCAGGATGTTGGGTTCAAAGAAACGGCCGTAAGTCTCCATCACGAATCGGTTGATTTCCCTTTGAATGATCCTTTCCACCGGTTTAAAGTCTACAGGCCCAGGCTCCAGGGATCGTAACCCTGGTGCCGGGGCGTTGCGGGGAGATGCGGGAGCCTTCCCGAATCCGGGCAGGGAAACAAACCTCGGTTCCCGGTGAACCGGCAGATGCCCTTGAATGAAGAGCTGAGCCAGGGCGCTTTTGCACGTGAGGCCCTCGGCGGCGGGCAGGCAGGTCTGGATGCAGGCCGGTTCAGGGAGCGTGTCATAGATGAGATTGCTTAAGATATCGCCGGGGCCTACTTCCACGAAGAGCCGGACGCCATAGTCGCTCCAAAGGGTCTGGACGTTATTCAGCCAATGGACCGGAGATTCCAGGTGGGCCATGAGGATCCGCTTGATCTCAACGGGATCGGGTGGAAACGGCGCCCTGGTGGTGTTGGAGATCACCGGGATCTGCGGGGAGTGAAATGGGATGGGGGCTATGTACGCCTCCAGCTCATCCCGGATGACCCGCATGATGGGAGAGTGGAAGGCCATGCTGACCCGCAAAAGGGTGAACCGGTATCCCATCTCCTTCAGTCGGTTGCCTAAATTTTTCACTGCCTCAGTCTTGCCGCTCAGCACGACCTGGTTGGGCGCATTGATATTGCTGATGTAGACCTGCTCCTGTCCCTGGAGCATCTCTTTCAGCAGGTCCAGAGGGGCGTCCACGGCTGCCATGACGCCGGGGTCCATATCCATAGTCGCGGCCTTATCCATGCAGCGGGCTCTCTGGTTCACGATGCGGAACCCGTCCTCCAGGGAATAGACCCCGGCCAGACACAAGGCGGTGAGTTCGCCCAAACTGTGGCCGGCCAGAGCCGCCGGGCGGATGTCCAGGGTAGTGAGATATCGAGCCACGGCGTATTCCATGGTGAACAGGGCCGGTTGCTGCCAGCGGGTCTTCTGAAGGTTCTCCTCTTGATCGTGGAACAGCAGGTGCAGAAGGTCGAAGTCCGCGGCTGCGGCAGCCCGATCCATCCATTCCTTGATGACGGGAAAGGACTCGTAGAGCTCCCGCCCCATGCCGGCATATTGTGACCCCTGCCCGGGAAATACCAGGGCGAGCGGCAGCACCGGCTGATCTTCACGGCTCATGAAGATCCCCTGCTGCGCCCACGACCTCAGAGCCTTGGGTGAGACAAAGCCGCCCTGGGTAAGGGGGGTTGCCCTGTCGATGACCGTAAGCGCCTCTTCTTCGGATTCCGCCACCACGGCCATCCGATAGTTACGGCCGTCCAACTCGGTCCGGAAGCAAGAGACGCCCTGGAGCGCGGCAGGGCCGCCGCCCTTCTCTCCCGCGAAACCGGGATCTCCGCCCGGGGAGACCAAGATCGTCCCCGCTGCATCCATGGCCTGCTCCACCTGCACTACATAGTTGGAGCCTCCGAATCCGAAGGCGTTGACTTGAAGCCTTCTAGGCCGATCGGCCCCGGACTCCCAATCGAGCGGCTCCGGGGCGATGAGCAGACCCGATCCCTCCAGGTCGATTTCCGGGTCTGGATGCGTATAGTTGAGGGTGGGGGGGAAAACCCCCGCGTTCATGGCCATAACTCCCCGAATGAGGCTGTTAATGCCCGAGGCCCCCAGTAAGTGTCCGATTTGGGATTTGAATGACGTGATCACCGTGCGCCCGGAGGCATTGAAGAACGCCTTCAAAGCGCGGATCTCCTCCACGTCCCCCTGCCGGGTGCTGGTGGCATGGCATTCCACTAGGTCCACCGACTCGGGTCCATAGGGTATCCCTTGGAAAGAGGCGCGGATGGCCATCTCTTGGGTGACGCTGGTGGACTCCACCATGCCCAGATGGCTGTTGCTTGCCCCCATGCCGGTGATGACCGCGTGGACCGGCGCGCCCCTGGCCCGGGCCAGGCTTTCCCGCTCGATGACGATTATTCCCCCGCCTTCGCCCAGGACCATCCCGTCTCTTTCGGCATCGAAGGGGCGGGAGGCCTCGTGAGGAGGCCTTTCCTTCCCGGACAGCCCGAAAAGTGCGCCCAGGCCGGAGAATTCCAGAAAATGCATGGGTTTTAACAGCTCTTCGCCCCCACCGACGATGGCGGCGTCGATGATGCCGTTGCGGATCATCTGGATGGCGCTGTAAAGTGCCACCAGTGAGGTGGCGCAGGCTGCGGAGACCGAATAGCTGGGCCCCATGAACCCATACCGGTTACAGATGAAACCCGCCGCGGCGGAGTTGAGCCTGCCCAGGAGAGTGGTGTCGTCCGGGGCCGGGCGTCCGGACCTCAACTCTTGGTCGATGGCGTTCTCCTGATCCGGCGTGAGTAGAACCGCCCTCTTGATGTCGGCAAGGATTTCGTGAACACACCCCCTGATGAGGATTGCAGGAAGGGTCCCCGCCGCCTCTCCCGAGTTCTGGGAGATGAGGACCCCGATGCGCTCCCGGGGGATGTCTGAATCCAGGATGCCGGAGGCCCGGATGGCCCGGTCCGCCAGCCACATGGTGATCTTGGTGGAATCCGTCATGGTCCGGAAATCATGGGGGGACATCCCCAGTTCAAGGCGGGAGATCTGCAAGTCTTGGAAGGCGCCCACCTTGCAGTAGGTCTTGTCGGGAACGAACGGCCGGGGATCATAAAAAACGCCATGATCCCACCTAGAAGGCGGAACTAAGGTAATCCCGCTCTTCATGGCCAGGCTTGCAGTCCAGACCTCCTCCGGACTCTTCCCCAGGGCATTGAGGAGGCTCATCCCGGTGATGGCGACCCTGGCATGAGCGTCTCCAGGGGCCGCCCCACGCTTCAGTCCGTGGCCACCCCCGAAGGAGGGGGTTTCCATGGGCAACATCTCTCTGGGTGGGGGGGCGGCGATTTTCTCCATCGACCCCTTAAAGGGCTGGCGCAGCAACAGAGGGCCTGCGGCCAACTCCCGGTGAAAGGACTGCAGCCTCCGGACCTTACTGATGGCCCCGGCACAGGCCCCGCTCATGAATTGCCCGCGCTCGAGGCAGGCCGGCTCATCCAGAGGCGCCCCGCCGGGCCGGTCCAGGCCCCGGGCTGCAGTGAAGAGGCTCCCCGCGGTCATCTCCTCGATTCTCATCCGGAAGGCGGCCTCATCCTGGCGGCCCGCGGCGAACTCCCGCTCCAGGGATAAGACCGCAGCAACTCTAGGGGTCCTCAAAGATCGCACCCGCAGTCCCGTGTCCTGACCGGTAACCACGGTTCCCCCCGGAGGCGATTCCAGGATCAGCCGCTGATAAAGCGCGGTCAGAGCGCGGGTTTCAACGATCTCCTGGGTGGCCAGATAGGCGGTGCCCATCTGGATGGCGTCCGCACCCAGCATGGCGGCTATGAACGCGGTCTCCCGGTTGAAGATACCCCCGGCCAGGATCACCCGGCAGTTTTGGAACCGGGATGGGTCTCGCCGTTTCAGGTCCAACACCATTTGAGCCAGGGTCAGAGTGCTAGGTTGCCCCACGTGGCCGCCGGCCTCATACCCCTCGCAGATCACGTACCGGACCCCGGCTTCCAGGGCGAGCCTCATCAGGGCCTCGTCGGCAGCGATATACCCGACCTCCAGACCGTGCTCCAGCAATTCTTTTAAGAAGGAGAGATTACCTCCGGCGATCACCACCAAACGGGGGCGGTGTTGCTTTATCCAGGCCAGGTGCGTCTCCCTGAAGGGGTTCTCCGCCAAAGAGATGACATTCACTGCATAAGGACGCCGTCCCATGATCTCCGGCAGGGGTCCCAGCTTCCCTTCCAGGGCCGCCGCGTCCATCAGGCCAAGGGCGATGGTGGGCAAGCCGCCGGCATCGGCAACCTTAGAGGCAAACTCCGGGACATCGGTGATGTAGGACATGGCCCCCTGGATAAAGGGATAAATGGTTCCCATCTCCCGGGCTACGGGGCTGTCCAAAAAGCCATCCTTTTTCACCTCAGCCAGGCGGCATGAGGTGCGAATCTCGTCCATGAAGGCTTTCACGGCATCATGGGTCCCGGCCCCGAAACGCTCCACGAACGACGCGGCAAACGCGGTCTCCACCCCCAGAGGGATGACCTCGTCCCGGCTGAAATGGCTCTCCAGAGGGTGGAGGGCCCTGACCTGGACTCGGCTTACGAAGGAGCTGCGGCTTGCCTCGGTGATTTCCCCTCCTGCCAGGGAGCTCTCCAAGGTCTTGAGTTCCTTGAAGGCCAGAGAGTTTCCCTTGTTGAACAGGCGACAAGGAACCTGCAGGTCCAGGCCCGCCAGATCGGTGGAATCCAGGCGGAGTTTGGAGAGCCGCCGGCGTCGGAGATCATCAACGGCGACCAGGTCCGTCAGCCAATGGAGGCTCTCGAAGACGATGCCCGCGGCCCCGGTGGTCAGGAAGGCCGCGGCCGCCTCAGGGGTGCAGACGCCTCCCCAGATGAGGATATCCGGAGATTTCGAGGCGGCGCGGCGCATTGCCTTAACCGCCGAATATAGAGCCAGGGTGGTCTCAGGGCTTACGAATCCGGAGGCCTCGCAGCCTTTCAGGACGATGCGCCCGATTCCCGAACCATCCTGTAAAATCGCCGCCAGGAGATGCAAGTCCCCGATGATTGGGAAGCACCGGCGGCTTTTCGACAATTCACTCAATCTCTGTAGAAAAGTGGCAGGACTCCCCGTAAATAACTGGGGGTGGCATTCTACCCAGATATCCTGGACCCCGGTTTCCTTCAGGAACCGGTCCAAAGACGGATCAATTAAGGCCGGGGCGGAGATTTTGATATCCCTAACCTGGCCGGCCGGGTCAGCCGATCGTAAGAAAAAACCCAGCCCTTCCGCCCCCATCGCGGAAAAATCAAAGATGGCCCGGCTCTCGGTGCTCTGAGCCATTTGGGTCACAGCAGGGCTGATCTCCTCAGGCCGCCAGACGAAAGCGATGATGGGGGCTCGATGCTCAGCCACTAGGTCCAGACCTCCGCGTCAACGCCAAATATTTAACTCTTGAACTTATTCCGGATTTTTTCATCACTGCGCGCCCCATTCTGCCGGTTCTCAGGTTGTGGCCGCAATTCGCGCCGCTTCCGGTTGCCATTCTTTTCAAGAACAGCCGCGTAGCAGATATACCAGAATCAGAATGGGGATGGGTATGCCCAAGAGCCAAAAAAGAACATATTTTTTCATGTCGATACTCCTTTCCTGAAGCCGGCACCCCTGAACTGACCTTGTTTCCGGTTGAGCCGGCGCCCGAAATTTATTATGCAGACTTTCGGTAGAGGCGATATCTCTTATTGGTTTTGACCCCGGCTTCCTCTATCAAAAAGTTGATCGACTCGTTGTCCTCCAGGCACCAGCCCATCTCCAGATAATGATATTTCCCTTTTTTTCTCAGAATTTCATTGAGGTGGTGGGTGGCTAACAGGGGGAATCCCAGTTGCCGGTACTCCTCCTTGACCCCGAAGATCAAACCCCGCAATCCCCTGACCTCCCCCCGATACATGAGCAGCTTAAGCAAACCCAGCGGACCGATCCGCCCGTTGAGCCGCTTGAGCAAAGGGTTAAGGTCGGGTAAGACCACGCAGACCGCAACGGCTTCCTGTTTATAATAGATGAAGAAAGCCAGGTCCGGGTCTCCAAATTTCAACAGGTTATTTTGCAAATCCCGGATCTCATTGCCGCTCAGGGGGACGAAACCCCAGTTGTCGGACCAGGAGGCATTGTAGATTTCCTGGATCAGGGCAAACTCCGCGTCCGGATCCTTTAGGCGAAAGGGCCTGACGTAGACACCTTTTTTCTGCGCGAGCCGTTCAGCCAGTCGCTCCATCCACTCGGGAACTTTGAAAGGGGCTTCTATCAGGAAAGACAACAGGTCCTTCTCTTTGATGAAACCGCACGATTCCACCAACCTCGGGTAGTACGGCGGGTTGTACGTCATCCCCAACGCCGGCGGATAATCGAATCCCTCAATGAGCATGCCCACCTCATAATTGGAAGAGGGGTTGAGCGGGCCTCTTATGAAGGTCATGCCCTTCTGGCGTACCCATGTTTCCACGGCAGAAAAAAGGGCCGCCGCGGCCTCCGAATCGTCAGCACATTCGAAGAACCCCCAAATGCCCATCTTCTCGCGGTGGAACCGGTTATAATTGCCGTCTATGATGCCCGCCACCCTTCCCACCGTCTTCGAACCCCGCCGGGCCAGAAAGAGTATGCGCTGGGAAAACTCCCAGAACGGGTGTCGGCGGGGGTCCAGCATCCGGCGCACCTCCTTCTTAAGAGGTGGGACCCATTCGGGGTACTTCTTATAAATCCTCCACGGCAGGTCGATGAACGCCTTTAGCTCCGCTCCTCCTTTCACAGTAATGACCTCAATGCCGGCCATGCTGACTTCCTCGGAAAGGTTATCACCGAAACTTCTTATTAATAGCGCCCCGACTATAACCAGTTTGATCTTCTATACCAGTCGAAGGTTAACATGGCTCCCTGGGCAAGAAAAATTTGGGGGTCGAAACCCAATAAATCTCTGGCCTTGGCGATGTCGCAGAGCCAGTTCGGCTGGAGCATTTCCTCTAGCCTGCCTCTGCTGATGAGGGCAGGCTTTCCGGTGACCTTAGAGAAATATGCTGCCAACCAGGCGATGCCGAATACCACCTGTTTAGGCAGGCGGAGGCGGAAAGCGGTTATCTCCAACGCTTTGGCGCAGATGTCGCCGATTTCCGCCATCCGGTAGTCCTGACCATCCGACAGAAAAAATATTTCCCCGCTGTCAGTCCGGGCCTCGGCAGCCAAGAGGATGGCGCTGACCAGATCCTGGACGTAAATCATGCTGAGGTGTTGAACGTAGCCGGAGAGATCGGGCTTGATCCTTTTGGAGAGACACTTAAAAAGACAATAAAAGGCCCTGTCCCTGGGACCATAGACGGAACAAGGCCGCAGGATCACGAGAGGAAGTTCATGGGAATGGGACAGGGCCAGTTCCTCCCCCAACCGTTTGCTTCTTCCATAAGCCGAGACCGGTTGGCACCGGTCGGATTCCTTTTTCTTACCGCCATCCCGGCACGGACCTGCGGCTGCCTGGCTGGAAACATAGATAAATTTTTCAAGACCGGGATTATGTTCCAGGCAGGCGTGGACGAGGTTTCGCGTGCCCTGGGCATTCACCTCGAAATAGGTTTTTTCTTCTATGGCCTTGGTGGCTCCGGCCAGATGAAACACCTGATGGACATCTTGCACACTTCGTCTTAGTGAATTCTTATCCTGAAAATCTCCGTGGATAAACTCCACGGGAAGGTCCTGCACCCACTTTAGCGGACTGGTTTGCCTAACAAGGCATCTGACTCGGACTCCTCGTTGCACCAGGGCTTCCACCAGATGGCTGCCGATAAATCCCGTAGCTCCGGTAACCAAGGCTTTCAATATTCTTTTCCTCGACTTAATTTATAAATAGTTATCCATATTTCGTGGAATTGTCAAGGAAACGGCTGGCAGTTGCAGAGGTCTCGGAAGGCGACCTCGCCCCCTCACCTCAGGCGGCTCGTCCCCAACCCCATTTTGGCCTGGGATCGAACCGGCTCTTGATAATGAGGGGAGAAGGAAAGAGTCTTGCAGGGAATTCGAGACGGCCCTGAACCAGCCGGTTCTCCTGGCCCTCCCCCGAAAGCCTCGGCAAGTCATGGAAAAGCGGCTGCAGCAGGATCGGCGGTCAATTACGGTCAGCACATCGCCGGGGCAATATGAAGCTGAACCGCGGTCAGTCCTCTCGGAGAACCCGGCGGCAGACCTGGGCAATGTTGAGGGCCGCCCTGCCGTTCTGAATCGGGGTCAGCCGGCGCAATTCGTCCAGGTCGAAGTCCGAGTAAGTTTCCTTCCCCAGGGCCAGGCCGACGAAGGCAGTGGAAGAAAATCGCGTGATCAGGACGTCGCAGTTGGCAATCATTTCTTCCGCGCTCCCGGTGGTGAACACCATGGCTTCCGGCGCGTGCCGGCGGATTTCCCGGGTGGAGCGCTGGACGTTCTCGTTCGGGTGCAGCTTGAAGATAAGTTGCCTGTCCCCGGCGATCTCCACAGCCCTGCGGATGAAGCCCTCCCGGTCCTCCCCCTGGAATATCTCCCTTAGTGGCGACGTGCAGGCCAGCACGTAGTGCTTGTAGGGAAAGTCATTGCTGCAATATCGCCGGCAGTCATCAAAATTGGGGATTCCCGTAACCACGATCTTCTCGGGCCGCACGCCTTTGCGGATGAAAAAGTCCCGATATCCCGGGCTGGCGACGCAGAAAGCCCGGTAGGCATCGCTGAGCCCGGTGGCTGAGGTCCCCGCCAGCCAGCGTGGCAGGAACCGGAGGCGCTTGACCAGGCGAAACCAAATGGATTCCGGGTCGGTAATCCCCTCCTGGACCAGCACAATCCTATGGTCTAGAATGTTCTTCGGAACGTACACGTCCGAGCAGGTAACCACCAGGTCGTAGGGGCCATGGTTCCCCTGGTAGTCCATGGGGAGGCCGTGATTCTGCAGATACTGCCGGCAGCGTCCCGCCAGTTTGTTCCCGGCAATGGTGAACTCGGTCAACCCGAGCCTTCGCAGCATCTCCTCAATGCCATCGAAGTAATAGGGCGAAAAAGCATGCTCGTACTCGGGAAGGTGCTGGGAGATCTGGTGCATCTGGGTTGTCTGGTTCATGGAACCGCAAATGAAGAAGATCCTTTTGCTCATTAGCACCTTCCACCGCCCTTTAATACTAATTTGACGTCAATCATAGAGTATTGAATCGTTGGTTTTCGTGGGGCGGGCCTCCGTGCCCACCACCAGCTATTGATACCACTGACCCCTTGCCTAGTGAGACGCTTCATAAGGAAGAAGGTATTTTTTGCGTTGAAACTCCAACAAAGGCCAGTATTTTACCCCCCTTTTCTAAAGGGGGGCCAGGGGGGATTAATATAAGTTCCTGATAATCCCCCTAAATCCCCCTTTAAAAAGGGGGACTTTAAAAGCCCTTTTTATAAAGCCGGTCAGATTAATTGCCATACAATTTATGAAGCATGACACTGGCAGGCGCAGGCTAAAGCCTGCGGCTACAGATTAACATGGTTATACGAGGGCACTTTGGTTATGTGACAAACCTCTATCTTTGACGGCAAATTGGTATAAGAACCCGACCTGCCCCCCGGCGCCTGACCGCGCTGGGGTCGTTCTCCCGGAGTAAATGATGAAAAGTGGCCGCACCATTGTATTCAGCGGCGGCATTTTCTTAGGGGGGATCCAGCCTCTTCGGCGTCGTAGGGTCGGGGTCGCCTCGCCCTGGACCCAATAATCAAAAAGTCAAATGATCGCATAACCCATATCATCTTCGGGAGCGCACCGCCAACGCCAGTCTGCCGTAGGCGTAATCCATGTGGTGCCAGCCCTCCAGGCCGTTGTAGAAGGCGAAGCCCCAGGCCGACCAGGCGTTGTTCAACTCCCCGGACCATACCCAGGCCCCGTTGGCTTGAAATAGCGGGTCCATATTGTTAGAGGAGGCTCCTTTTTGATAGAGGCCTTTCAATTCCGCAACGGTGGGCAGACGCCAGCCGCCCCCCGCCACGGTGAGATTCTCCGTCCAGGCCTTGGCCTGGCGCCAGTTATTGTCTCGGTTGGGGCCGACATACCAATCAAGGGCAGTGACGCTGTCGGTGATAACGCCATTATTGGCTTTGGTAAATCTATTTTGGATCGGTTGAACCTCCGCCATGGGTTGGCCCTGGCCGTCCCCCACCCGGCCCTCCAGGGAACTGCTCTTGGCGCAACCCCACACCACCAACAAAATCAAAGCCATCGTGCTCAAACGATACCATTGTGCCATGCTATCGCCTCCTGCGATTAATTGAGTGAAAGTGCCCGAGGGAAGGCTACAAAACGATACTCATCTCGAAGCCAATTCTTATCGCAGGAACAATGATAGCAAAAATCTTATTGGAAGGCTAATTTCTTCCAGAATTTTGGCCTACCAAACCCTCGGCTACCAAATGCTATCTGGCTGGGAAGCCGATGGACCCCCACCGCAACGCCGTCTGCTACCCAGGCTGAATTTTTGGTTTGAAAATTTCTGGGGATACGGAAGACCGGGGAGGTAGACTCTCCGAAGATGATGTGTAAGACGCTTTCAGAGGGGTACGAAAAAAACTTCCGCACGGGGCATATTACACTACGGGGGGGACTTAGGCGTTTCCGGCTTTGCCTCCAGGGGCCGGAAGAAGGGGACGCACAGGGTCGGCAGGTGCAGGGGGGCGGGGAGCACACCCAGGGTGCTGTGCTGGGGGGCAGGGCAGTGGGCAGGGCAAGCAGCCAAGAGCACAGTGCAGGGCAGCATGAGCACAGGGCATGGGCACACCTATCCTACCTATGGGCATAACAGCAGAGCATGGGCAGCATGGCATGCAAGCAGGCAACCAGGGCAGCGTCTATCCGGTAGCGCCTCTGTTGGGGCCGGGCCGGGGGACGGCGGCGGCCAGCCGACCGGGTCCGAGGGCAGCGTTACCTCCCGGACATGAGGGGACGCGTCCTCCGATAAATACATGTCCCCATTATCTACTTGAAAATACAGCAAATATTGTTGGAGGACAGGAGGGACACGAGAATTAGGGGGGTATATCAAAATAAAATCATTTATCGCTTGACAATATAGGCGATTCGTCTATATTTGATGACATGAAGGAACGCGATCTAACCGAATGGCGAAAACGGTGGGGCCTGACCCAAATCAAGCTGGCCCAGGCTTTAGGTGTTGATGTGATGACCGTCAGTAGATGGGAGCGGGGGGTTCAGGTTCCCACGCCCGTTCTTCCCCTGGCCCTGGAGGCCCTGGAACATCGGATGATGAAAGGAGGTAAAGATGGCCTTACTGGTTGAGTGCCCGGAGTGCAAAAAGCGGAATAGCCAAAAGGCTAAGACCTGCAAATGTAGCTTTGCCCTGGCGAAGTTTTCGGGGCGGGTTTATTGGATTGACTACCTTGTGGACGGCCAACGGCGGCGGGAACGTATCGGCCCCAATAAAGAATCGGCGGACCAACGGCTAAGGGAAGTGCTCACGG
>CAZUBT010000076.1:0-15614 GCA_964618815.1 uncultured Desulfobacterales bacterium
ATGGTGGGCGAACACAAGGTTCGCCCCTACATTTTAACACCTCTTTGATAGCAACGCGGTATCAATCCGACCCCTCGTCCATCCCCCCCCGAAGAACTTTTCAATAGTCCGGTGGGTCCTACGCCCTAATTTAGAGCATAAAGCGGCTTCGAGATAAACATTTTAGGAAGAGTCTATACGGCTATCCCCCCTTTAGCTCCCATTGAGGGGGGAGGTTGGTTCAGGCCTGGACCGCTTTAGCGCCCCCTAAATAATTACACGCATCCCGTAATTTTTTTCTTGACATCTCCCTAAAAAAAGCCGTATTTTAAGCCTGGGTGGAAAAAAGTGGTATGAAGTGGGGAGACGGGGGAGATGTTCAAGGGTAGCCACGTCCATTTGATGGACAATAAGGGTCGAATCAGCATCCCTACCCGCTACCGGGAGGTTTTGCAAGAAAGCCAAGACCGCCTGCTCATCCTCACCAACTGGGAAGATTATATCCTGGCGTTTCCCCAATCCGAATGGGTCAAGGTTGAGGCCAGACTGGCGGCGCAGCCCTTGTTGCGGAAAGACCTCAGGCTGTTGCAACGGTTTCTGATGTCCGGGGTGGAAGAGTGCCCCCTGGATCGTCAAGGCCGCATCCTCATTCCCCCCACTTTACGCGATTACGCCCAACTTTCCCGGGAAGTGGCCCTGGTGGGCGCGGTGCGCTGCTTTGAAATTTGGGATCGCACCGGGTTTGAAGCCCATCGCAAACTGCTCAAGGGCCAAATCAACGAAGAGGTGCTGCACGAATTACTGATTTAAACGAGTACCAATATCCGGTCCATGAACCGGTTATGGTGATGGAGGTGTTGGTGGGCCTCGATTGCCGGCCTGGCCGCTTGTATGTGGATGGCACTGTGGGTGAGGGGGGGCATGCCTCAGCCATCCTGGACCGCACCGCCCCGGGTGGGGAGCTCTGGGGATTGGATCAGGATCTCGCGGCCCTGCAAATGGCAACAGTCCGGCTGGCCCACCACGCTTCCAGTTTTCAGCTGTTTCACCGTTCCTATACCCAACTGGGGGAGCTTCTGGAAGAAGCCGGGGTCCCAGGGGTGGCCGGAATCCTCCTAGACCTGGGTCTGTCTTCTCATCAGTTGCAGAGATCCGGGCGGGGGTTTTCTTTCCAGGGAGACGAGCCCCTGGATATGCGCTTCAACCCTGAGGCCGGCCAGACCGCGGCCCACCTCCTCAAAACTGCGTCCGGGGCCACCCTGGAGAAGATTTTCCGGGAATATGGAGAGGAGCCTCAGGCCCGGCGCCTGGCCCGGTGGGTGGTGGAGAACCGGCGGCGCCAACCTTTGAACACCACGCGGCAACTGGTAGAGTTCATTCAACAGGCCATGGGACCCGGAGGGCGGAGGGGGGGGAAACTGCATCCCGCCACCCGGGTCTTCCAGGCCTTGCGCATTGCGGTAAACCGGGAACTGGAGCAGATTGAGGTCTTTTTGGGCCAGGCTCCGGCCTGGCTGCTGCCTGGAGGGCGCCTGGTGATCATCTCCTATCACTCCCTGGAAGACCGGCTGGTAAAACAGCGCCTGGCCGCCTGGGAGAAGGCGGGGGTGATGCGCCGGGTCACCCGGAAACCCCTCACACCTTCAACTGCCGAAATTAACCGCAATCCCCGGGCGCGCAGCGCCAAACTACGCATAGCTGAAAAACCCTCTTAATCTTCTGAGGAGGTAAAGGGATGCCCAGCAATATCACCCTCCGGTTAACTGCCGTCGGACAAGACCTGATTTCTCGCAACCGCAAGGTGAGCCAGCCGTGGCGCTGGGGTCGGGCTATGGTCCTGGTCCTGGTCCTGGCTACCGCCGGGGTCATGCTTACTTCCTTCTTTCGGGCCTGGAGTGACCTCCAGTACATCACCATGAGCTATCAGATCTCCCAGACTCAGGAGACCCAAAAACAATTGCTGGATTTAAACGCCAAGCTGCGCCTGGAGATGGCCAATCTCACAGCTATTTCCCGCCTGGAGAAACTGGCGTCGGAATATGGCATGGGGGCTCCCCAGCCGCATCAGGTGGTGAGCCTGCCGTGACTCCAGGCCTGGGCAAGTGGGCGCGATTGCGCATCATTCTGGTAGGCCTGGGCCTCCTGGGCTTCGGCTTGTGGCTCACCGGCAGGTTTTTTCAGATCCAGGTCATCCGGGGCAGCGAGCTTAGAGAAGAGGCCGCGGGGGAGTACGAGAAATATTGCCCCATTTTGCCGGTGCGGGGTAAGATTCTGGACCGCCGGGGTATTGAGCTGGCCATCAGCGCCCGGGTCTCTTCCCTGGTGGCCCATCCCAGCCAAGTTCAGAACGCCGCCCGCCTGAGCCGGGAACTGGCCCCCCTGTTGGGCATGCGGACCATGGAGGTCAAAGAAGTCCTCACCCGGGCCCGCCCTTTTGTCTGGCTGAAACGCCACCTCACCCCGGAAAAGGAAGAGGCCCTGCTGACCTGGAAGGCCGAGGTCGAAAAGCGGGAAAAAGCCGGAAAGAACCTCACCGGCCGCCGGGATATTGACGCGGTGTACCTGATCCCCGAGGCCAAGCGTTATTATCCCCAGCAATTTCTGGCCGGCCAGATTTTGGGGTTCTGCGACATGGACGGGCGGGGGCTGGAAGGGCTGGAGCACCAGTTCGACGAGGAATTGTACGGCAAGCCCAAGCAGTGTTGGAAGATGATCGACGCCCGGGGCCACATCGTGGTCACCGGGGAAAAGGCCTGGGACCCGGAAGTCATGGGCAGCAACCTGGTCCTGAGCATTGACCGGACCCTGCAGTACATCGCGGAAAAAGAACTGGCCAAGGGAGTGGAGAAATATCATGCCGCAGGGGGCATGGTCCTGGTGATGCAGCCCCAGACCGGGGAAATCCTGGCCATGGCCCAGGTCCCGTCCATGGACCCCAACTTCTATACCAAGTTTCCCGAAGACAGCCGCCGCAACCGCATTGTCACTCATGCCCTGGAACCAGGCTCCACGTACAAAATCTTTATCGTTGCCTCGGCCCTGGACGTCCATGCAGTCAAGGCCACTGACAAGATTCATTGCGAAAACGGGATCTACCGTTTAGGAGCCAAAGAGGTGATTCATGACGTCCATCCCTACGGCGGCCTGACGGTGGAGCAGATTATTACGAAGTCCAGCAATATCGGGGCTTATAAAGTTTCCAACAAGATTGGGCCCGCCCGCCTTGACAACTATCTGCGGGATTTCGGCTTCGGGCGACGCAGCGGGGTCATCTTCCCTGGGGAGAACGCCGGCCTCTTGCGGTCTCTGAAGGCGGCCCGCTCCGCCATTGACCGGGCTACGGTGGCCTTTGGCCAGGGAGTATCCGTGACTCCCCTCCAAATGACCATGGCCATGTCGGCCATGGGCAATGGCGGGGTCCTGATGGATCCCATGTTGGTCAAGGAAATCGTCAGCCCTCTGGGAGAGAAGATCACGGAATATCCTCCCCGGCCCTTGAGACGGGTGCTGTCCCAAGGCACCGCGGAGCAGATGCTGAGTATTATGGCGACGGTGTGCCAGCCGGGGGGTACTGCGCCGGGGGCGAAGCCCGAGGGCTTCACCGCGGCCGGCAAGACCGGCACTGCCCAGAAACTGGTGGGCCGGGCTTATTCCCACAGCAAATTTAACGCCCTGTTCATCGGCCTGGTGCCCGCGGAAAAGCCGGTTTTGGCCATCACCGTGATCATCGATGAGCCCAAAGGGGCCATCTACGGCGGCGTGGTGGCCGCGCCCATCTTCAAGGAAGTTGCCGCCCAGTCTCTGCGGGTCCTGGGTTATTATCCCAGCAACGAGCCGAAAAAAGAGCCGGAATCGGTGTTGGCCAAGAAAGATCCCAAAAAGGACAAGCCGGCTAAGGCCTCCAAGCCCGAGGTTCCCAAGGAAACTGCGCCGGTGGTGGCCGGGATCATACCCACCGCCTACCCGGCTCTTGAGGTCAAAGCCGTTTCGGCTCGGAAAGAGGTTCCCATGGAACCCCTGAAAGTCATGCCGGATCTCAAGGGCTTCACCATCCGCCAGGCGCTGGACCTGCTGCATCGGTCCGGTGTCCACTGCCGCTTTGAAGGCAGCGGCATGGCCGTCAGCCAGGACCCCGCGCCCGGGGCTGCCATCACTCCTGGGGCCACCTGCCTGGTGAAGTTTCGATCCAGTTCCTGAGGCGGCTTATTGCAAAGTTCAGGGAGTTTTTATAGGATAAAATAAGCTTATGTCTATCTGAAGCTGATAATCCCCGATATTTCTCCCAAATTCCCCCAAAATGGCGAAATTGGGGGACAGGATGGGAAGGATGCCTTGAGCCTCGGCACAACCCGCCTGAAACCGCGAGAGGGCCGGTGCAGAAAGACCCAGTGTCCCCCAAGACCTTGAGAGAGCTGCTGGCCGGCCTGGAAGGCTGCCGGATCCGGGGCGATGAGCGCGTCCCCGTTCCCGGGCTGGCCTACCACTCCCAGGAAGTAATCCCCGGAGGCGTCTTTGTTGCCCTGAAAGGCTGCCGCACCGACGGGCACCGCTTTATTTCCCAGGCCCTGGAGCGAGGCGCCCGGGTGATTGTCGCCGAAGAAGAGCTGGAACAGATTTCCGATGTCACCGCGGTTCAAGTCCCCCAGGCCCGCCTGGCCCTGGCCCATCTCAGCGCCGGGTTCTACGATCATCCCAGCCGGGAACTGATTCTGGTGGGGATTACCGGCACCAACGGCAAGACCAGCGCCACCTTCTTGCTGGAAGCCATCCTCACCGCCCAAGGGTCCCGGGTGGGGGTGGTGGGCACCGTCAATTACCGGGTGGGCGGCGAAATCTGGCCCGCGGCGGTGACCACCCCCGAGTCCCTGGACCTCCAGCGGCTCCTGCGGGAGATGCGCCGGCGGGGCGTGAGCCACGTCTTCCTGGAGGTTTCCTCCCATGCCCTGGACCTCAGGCGGGTGGACCGAGCCAGATTCAGCGCGGGCGTCTTCACCAACCTGTCCCAGGACCATCTGGATTATCACCGGGATTTGGAGGACTATTTTGCCGCCAAGTCCAGGCTTTTTTTAGAAATTTTGCCCAATGGCGGCGGCGCTCCGGGGTTGGCGGTCATCAACCTGGATGACCCCCGGGGCCGGGAATTGCGCGACCGGGTGGCGGTGGAAACCATCACCTACGGCTGCCATCCCGACAGCCAGGTGAGGCCCCTCTCCTACCGGTACCGCCGGGACGGTCTGGAGGCCCGGCTGATTACGCCCGCCGGGGAATTGTCCATCGACTCTCGCCTGGTGGGGCCCTTCAACCTGTCCAATATCCTGGCCGCGGTGGCCACGGCCCTGGGGTTGGGGGTTTCTCTGGAAACCATTGCCCGGGGCATCGCGGCCTTATCCGGAGTGCCGGGACGATTGGAGCGCTTCGGGCCCCCCGCAGGTCCCAGTATTTTCGTGGATTACGCCCATACTCCGGAGGCCCTGGCCCAAGCAATTGCAGCCTTGCAGATCCTGGATTTTTCCCGGTTGATCACCGTGTTCGGCTGCGGGGGCGATCGGGACCGCACCAAGCGTCCCTTGATGGGGGCCGCGGCCGCGGCGGGGTCCCATCTGGTCATAGTGACCAGCGACAATCCCCGGAGTGAGGACCCCCTGACCATCATCCGGGAGATTGAGCCGGGCGTCCGGGCCCGGGGCCTGGCGCCAATCTCCGAGGCCGCGGCCCGGCAGGGGGACCGGGGTTACCTGGTGGTCCCGGACCGCCGGGAGGCCATCCGCCTGGCGGTAAAGCTGGCCGCGCCCGGGGACGCGGTACTGGTGGCGGGCAAGGGCCACGAAGATTATCAAATCTTCGGCAGCGAGCGCCGCCATTTCGACGACCGGGAAGAAGTGGCCCAGGCGCTTAAGGATAGGGATTCTCAATAAATCCTGGCCATCGAGGGTATTGGTTCTATCTTATCCGAAAACCGAAAACGGTATTATAAGGACTGACGGCTGATGGCCGCTTACTTCACCATTCCGGAAATTATCGCCGCCACTGGGGGAACCCTGATCCGGGGCGGGGTTGCGGACACCTTCGCAGGAGTCAGCACCGATTCCCGGACCTGCCAGACGGGGGACCTGTTTATCCCCCTGAAGGGGGAGCGCCACGACGGCCACAAATTCATCCCCGGGGCCTTGCGCCGGGGAGCGCGCGGGGTTTTAGTTGAGAAAAGAATGCTTGGCGGCACCGGTGTAGGGGCGGGTTTGAAACCCGCCCCTACGACACCGACGGAAGTAACCGTCATCAAGGTCCCCGACACCCTCACGGCCCTGGGGGACCTGGCCCATGCCTGGCGCCGGCGCTTTAAGGTCCCGGTGATAGCCTTGACCGGCAGTTGCGGCAAGACCACCACCAAGGAGATGGCCGCCGCGGTGTTGTCCAGGAGTTTCCGGGTGTTGAAAAATTCCATGAACCTCAACAATCTCATCGGCGCGCCGCAAACCTTATTGGAGCTGGACGCCACCCACGAGGCCGCGGTGGTGGAGATGGGCATGAACCGCTTCGGCGAGATTGACCGGCTGACCCGCATCGCGGCCCCAACCATCGGGGTGCTGCTGAACGTGCACCCGGCGCACACCGAAGGGGTGGGGGATGTGTCAGGGGTGGCCCGGGCCAAGGGGGAGCTCATCGGAGCTTTGAACCGCGGCGCCACCCTGATTTTCAACGCCGATGATCCCTGGCTGGCCCCCCAGTGCCGGAAGTTTCCGGGCCGCAGCCTGTCCTTCGGCCTCAGTCCGGAGGCGGACCTGCAGGCCCGGGATCGGGTCCACCAGGGCCGTCGGGGCCAGGGGGCCGTGGTACATTTTCAGGGGCGGAGCTGGCCTCTGAGCTTGCACGTTCCGGGGCTGCACATGCTTTACAACGCCCTGGCCGCCACCGCGGTGGGCCTGGCTGCGGGGATGTCCCCGGAGATCACCGCCGCGGCCCTGGCCGGTTTCAAGCCTGTGGCCCGGCGCTCCCAGGTCCTGACCCTGCCTTCCGGGGTGCATCTTCTCAATGATTGCTACAACGCCAACCCCGGCTCCATGGCCATGGCCCTCCAGAATCTCGCGGAACTTCGGGATGATGGCCGGATGGCTGCGGCCCTGGCGGACATGCTGGAGTTGGGAGACGGGTCGGTGGCGGCCCACCGGGACTTGGGACGCCGGGCGGCCGCCGCGGGCCTGGATTTACTGGTGATTTACGGCAATTTTAGACAGGAAGTAGCCGAAGGGGCCAGGGAGGCCGGCATGGCCCCAGACCGCATCGTGCCCGTGGATACCAGGGAAGCCGGGGCGCGGCTTTTAAAAGAATTTTTGGAACCGGGTGACTGGCTCCTGGTAAAAGGCTCCCGATCCATGCGCATGGAGGCGGTGATTGAGCTTTTGGAGGTTTAGAATCTAAAGAATTGATATTTTCGCACAGGCAGGATGCCGGTGCCACCGAGAAATGCAGGGTGGGCATGGCCCACCGTTATCCTGAAGGGGAAGGTTTAATTTGCTCTACCATCTCTTATATCCTCTAAAAACGGTGTTCGGAGGGTTCAATGTCTTTCGGTACATCACCTTCCGGACCATTTTCGCGATTCTCACGGCCCTGGTGATTTCCCTGGTCATCGGGAACTGGTTCATCAAGAAGCTCCAGGAACTCCAGATCGGCCAGTACATCCGGGAAGACGGCCCGCAATCCCACCATTCCAAGAAAGGCACCCCCACCATGGGGGGCCTGATGATCATCTTCGCCATCGTGGCCACCACCCTGCTATGGGTGGACCTGGCAAATTCCTATATCTGGATGCTCATCGTGGTTACCCTGGGTTTTGGGTTCATCGGCTTTTTAGACGATTACCTCAAGGTGGTCAAGAAGCACAACCGGGGGTTGACCGGCCGGCAAAAGCTGCTGGGCCAGGCCATGGTGGCCCTGGTGCCGGCCGTGTGGCTCTATCTCAGCCCCAATTTCAACACCACCCTGACCATTCCCTTTTTCAAGCAGTTCAATCCGGACCTGGGGTGGCTGTTCATCCCCTTTGCCGTATTTATCATCGTGGGCACCGCCAACGCGGTTAACTTGACCGACGGCCTGGACGGCTTGGCCATCGGACCGGTGACCATCGCCGCGGGCTTCTACATGGTGTTCGCCTATCTGGCCGGGCACAAGACCATCGCCGCGTACCTGGCCGTCCCCTACGTGCGCAACGTGGGCGAGGTCTCCATCTTCCTGGGCGCGGTGGTGGGCGCGGGCGTCGGCTTTTTGTGGTTCAACTCCTATCCGGCCCAGGTCTTCATGGGGGACGTGGGGGCGCTGGCCCTGGGGGGCATCCTGGGTACCGCGGCCCTGGCCATCAAGCAGGAAATCCTCCTGGCCATCGTGGGGGGCCTGTTTGTGGTGGAGGCCCTGTCGGTGATCTTGCAGGTGGGCTTCTTCAAGGTGTCCAACGGCAAGCGCATCTTTCGCATGGCCCCGCTGCACCATCATTTTGAATTAAAAGGCTGGTCGGAGCCCAAGGTCATCGTGCGCTTCTGGATCATCGCCATCGTCCTGGGACTGCTGTCCCTGAGCGCGTTGAAGCTGAGGTAGAGGAGCTTGGGAGAGGGGGCCGGGGGAGCAGTTAGCAGTTAGGGGTCAGAAATCAGAAATTATTTTTACTGCTCATATCCAGAAATCTAAAACTAATAGCTAACTGCTAACCCGCAATCGGACAAAATGGAACTAAACGGCAAAAACCTCCTGGTAGTCGGTCTGGCCCGCACCGGCGTGGCCCTGTGCCGCTTTCTGGCGGAGCACGGGGCTAAGGTGACGGTGACGGATCAGGCCCAGACCCAGGACCTGGAAGCCTACCGCGGGGAAATTGCGGGTTTGGGGATTTCGGAACTATTGGGGATTCCCAATCCGGACACCCACGGGTTCGACCTCATCCTCCTAAGCCCCGGGGTGCCGCCGGAGTTGCCCTGGCTGGAGGCTGCACGCCAGGCCGGGATTCCCGTGTGGGGCGAGTACGAACTGGCCTCCCACTTTATCACCCGCCCCCTCATGGCGGTGAGCGGCACCAACGGCAAGACCACCACCACCACCCTGGTGGGGGAACTGCTCCGGGCCTCGGGGATCAAGGCCCTGGTGGGGGGCAATATCGGCACGCCGCTGATTTCGCTGCTGGCCCGGCAGGACGCGGCGGATTGGCTGGTGGCGGAGGTGAGCAGTTTTCAGTTGGACACCGCGCCCAGCTTTCATCCCCAGGCCGCGGCGCTCCTCAACCTCACCCCGGACCACCTGGACCGCTATGCCGATTGGGGGGCGTACATCGCGTCCAAGGCCCGTCTCTTTGGGCGCCAGAACGGGCGCGACTTGAAGGTCCTCAATGCCGATGACCCGGCCATGGCCGGCATGGGCCAGGGGCCGGGGCGGGTATATTATTTCTCCACCACCCGGGTCCTGTCCCGGGGGGCCTGGCTGGAGGGCGGCGCTCTCAAGGTGAGGCTGGCCGAGGGGCAGGAAGAAGTCTTTCCCCGGAGCCGGATCCGGCTGCCCGGCCGCCATAACCTGGAGAATGTCATGGCCGCGCTGCTCCTGACCCTGGACGCGGGGGCCGACCCGGTGGCCTGCCGGGAAGTCCTGGCCGATTTCCAGGGTCTGCCCCACCGCCTGGAATGGGTGGCGGACCTTGGCGGGGTGGAGTTTTACGACGATTCCAAAGGCACCAACGTGGGGGCCGTGGCCCAGTCCCTGGCTTTCTTTGATAAGCCGGTGATCCTCATTGCCGGAGGCCGGGACAAGGACAGCGATTTCACCCTGCTCAATTCCGCCATCCGGGAACATGTCAAGGCCCTGGTGCTGTTGGGGGAAACCCGGGAGCGCCTGCTGCAGGTGTGGCAGGGCCTGGCCCCGGCTTATGGGGCGGCGGACCTGCGGGACGCGGTGACTCAGGCATATCACCTGGCCCGGCCCGGAGAAGTGGTGCTCCTGTCTCCGGCCTGCGCCAGCTTCGACATGTTTCAGGACTATGCCCATCGGGGACGAATCTTTCAGCAAATTGTGGGGGAATTGAAAGATGCAGGCAAATCCTAAATCTTCCATGCCCGCGGCTGCGGTACATCACGACCAGATTCTCCAGATCACCGCGTTCGCCTTGATGGCCCTGGGGCTGGCCATGGTATTCAGTTCCAGCAATGTCATGGCCCAGAGCCAGTACAATGACGCCTACTATTTCATCAAGCGCCAGGGAATCTACGCCTTATTGGGCGTGGGCGCCCTCCTCCTGGGCCGTTCCATCGACTATCACCGTTACAAGAAACACGTGTATCTCATCCTGTTCCTCTGCCTCCTGGGCCTGCTCCTGGTGTTCGTGCCGTTCATCGGCGCCAAAGTGAGGGGCGCGGCCCGCTGGATCCGGCTGGGGCCCTTCACTGTGCAGCCCTCGGAGTTCGCCAAAATCGGCATAGCCCTGTTCCTGGCGTATTCTCTGAGCCAGAAGCAGGAGAAGATGAAATATTTCGCCATCGGCTTTCTCCCCCACATGCTGGTGGCGGGGGTGTTCATCGCCTTGATCGGCAGGGAGCCGGATTTCGGCACCGCGGTCACCCTGGGGGCCATTGTGTTTGTCATGCTGTTCGTGGGGGGCACCCGGGTTACCCAACTTCTCCTGGCCCTGGCCGGGGCCGTGCCCCTGGGGGCCTATATGGTTATGAAAGACCCCAAGAAATGGGCCCGGTTCCTCTCCTTTATAGACCCCTGGAAACATGGCCAGGACGTGGGGTATCAGTTGAAACATTCGCTCCTGGCCATCGGCTCCGGGGGCCTGCTGGGAATGGGGCCGGGCCAGAGCCGGGCCAAGCTCTTTTACCTGCCCGACGCGCACACCGACTTCATCCTCTCCATCTTGAGCGAAGAACTGGGCTTTTGGGGATTTATGCTGGTGTTGACCCTCTTCGGCATTATCGTCTCCCGGGGCATCTGGATCAGCCTCCGGGCCCCGGACAGCTTCGGCTCTTACCTGGCCCTGGGGCTAACCCTGGTTATCGGGTTGCCGGCCATCATCAACATGGGGGTGGTGAGCGGCATCTTCCCCACCAAGGGGCTGTCCCTGCCCTTCCTCAGTTACGGGGGGTCCTGCCTCATGGCCAACCTGCTGGCCGTGGGGATCTTGCTCAATATCAGCAGCCAGATCAAACGGGTGGATCAATCCGGGGCCCCGGTCCTCACGCGGACGTCGGCCGGCAACGGCCTTAACGGGAAGCGGGATTGAGGGGACGGTTTTCTGTTTTCCGTTTTCCGTTTTCTGTTTTCTGTTCAAAAAACCGGTGAGAGGCCGAATTCCACGGCCCCAACCGAAGGTTGGGAAAGGCAACCGTAGGGTGGGCATGGCCCACCATGTTATCGGCTTGCTTATAGGGCGGCCCGTGGCCGCCGCAATATGGCGGGCGCGGCCCGCCCTATAACAATTCTCAGGGCGGAAGCTTGGGAACGAGCCTGATCGAGATTGAGTGCTAACCGCCATTATGAAGGTTTTGGTTCTTTTTTATGCCTAAGGGACCTTCCTACACCCATGCCGCTCCGCAGGAAAATCTGCTCCCCCGCGAGCAATCAGCCTCTGCCGATAAACCCATAACCGAAAACCGAAAACCGAAAACCGAAAACCGCGCCACCCCCCTCAGGATAGTTATCACCGGAGGCGGCACCGGGGGCCATCTTTTTCCGGGGATTGCCGTGGCCCAGGAGTTCCAGGGCCGGTTCGGCGCGGAGCTCACCTTCATCACCACCCCCAAGGCCGTAACCGGGCAAATTCTGGAGAAGTACGGTTTCGCCTGGGAGGCCATTGAGTCCCGGGCCTTGTACGGAAAGGGATTTTTGGGGCGCATCCGGGCGCTGGTGAAGATTCCTTTCAGCATCCGGCGGGCCAGGGCCCGGCTTCGGGCCCTTAAGCCCCACCTGGTCCTGGGCATGGGGGGACACACCTCCGGTCCGGTGGGGGTGGCGGCGCACCGATTGGGCATTCCCCTGGCCCTCCATGAACAAAACGCCATTCCCGGCGCCGCCAACCGCTGGCTGGCCCGGTGGGCTAAACGGGTCTTCGTGTCTTTTCCCGCCACCTGCAGTTATTTGCCCGTGGATAAGGTGGTGTGGACCGGCAACCCCATCCGGGAGGAGTTTTACCGGATGGAGTATGAGCGTCCTGCCGAGCCTTTCACGGTGATGGTTACCGGGGGTAGCCAGGGCGCGCACCATGTCAATATGGAAGTCATCAAGGCGCTGCCTCTTTTAGAGGACCTGAAAGACCGCGTCTCCTTTCTCCATCTCACCGGGGATGCGGACCGGGACGCGGTGGCCGCGGGGTATGAGCAGGCGGGGTTTGCCGGGGAGGTGGCGGCCTTTACCCCGGAGATGGCCAAATGGCTGGCCCGGGCCCATCTGGTGGTGTCCCGGGCCGGGGCCTCCACCCTGGCGGAGCTCGCCGCCCTGGGCCGGGCCGCCATTTTAGTGCCCTACCCCTTCGCGGCCAACAACCACCAGGAATTCAACGCCCGGTTCTTCATGGACGCGGGGGCCGGGGAAATGATTTTAAATAAAGATTTTACCGGGGCGCTCATGGCTGGTACAATACGAGAGATGCTGGCCCATCCCGAAAAGCGGGAAGCCATGGAGGCCGCGGCCCGCCGCCTGGCTAAACCCGACGCGACGAAGGAGATTGTGCAGGGGTGTATGGAGTTGATTGAAAAATAGGGCAGGCACTACCTGCCAGAATGTAGGGTGGGCACTGCCCACCAATTCCTTATCTATAATAAAAATGCCCACTTACCTGAGATCCAGAACGCCGGGCGGCACCTTTTTCTTTACGGTGGTTACCTTTCAAAGAAGGAGATTATTTGACAACCCGAAACATCCTGAAATCTTAAGCAACATCATCACCGAGGTCCGGAAAGACTATCCGTTCACCCTGGATGCCTGGGTTTTCTTGCCCGACCACCTTCATTGTCTCTGGACCCTGCCGCCGGGTGAGGCGGATTATTCCAAACGCTGGGGGTTGATCAAAGCAAAGTTCACCAAGGCGATATCCCAAGAGGCGGGCAGGTCCGCCCTGCTCACCGGCTCCAGAATCCGCCACCGGGAAAGCACCATTTGGCAGCGTCGGTTCTGGGAGCACCAGATCCGCGATGACCGGGATTTGGAAGTGCACCTGGATTATATTCACTTCAACCCGGTGAAACATGGCTTGGTGAACTCGCCGGGGGCCTGGCCATATTCCAGCTTCCGGGATTTTGTCAGCCGGAACCTTTACCCGGCTAATTGGGGGGAGAGTATCGACCTCAAATTTGATGTTACTTTTGGGGAATAATTTTTAAGGAATTGGTGGGCAGTGCCCACCCTACATACTCCAGCGTTCGGAGGAGATAACGTGCAGCTTCCACTGTTCAGAAAAGACTTGGTTAACAAGTCTGAATTCATTAATTTTTGGAGCAGGCAAAACTCCGATGAGAATGACCCTCTCTACGACGACAATATAGGAAAGGAGTTAACCGAAGATCGTATTTGGGCCTTATTCCATTGGAAAAATCGCGGGCCTCTTTCAGAGAAGAAAAAAAAATCCGTCAAAGAAAATTATATAAAAGAAAGAATTAAAATACCGGCATACTCTGATAGTACTGTTCTTTCATCTTATCTCAATAATCCTGGTGGGGCGATTTGGCGAATTTTTTGGTTGCACTGCAACCATCCAAATGAATACCCAATTTACGATCAACACGTCCATCGCGCCATGGCGAAGCTTAATGGCTGGAATGGACTCGAAATACCTTCTCAAAATAGAGAGAAGGTGCAAATGTATATTGAACACTATCTACCATTTTGGAGTGAATTTCTTGAATTTCCTCTCAAAAAAGTAGATGAGGCTCTTTGGGCCTATGGGAAATTTCTGAAATTGAAATATGATTTTGAATAATTTGAATAATCTGATTCTAATCAATATCTTATACTCTATTCATAAAGACAAAAATGTAGTGGGCACTGCCCACCATAATTCCTCAATATGACTAATATAACCACCTACCATTTCATCGGCGTCGGCGGCATCGGCATGAGCGGCTTGGCGGAGCTGCTGGTGCGGCAAGGGGCCCGGGTGAGCGGCTCGGATCTGGCCGCCAATGCCCAGACCCGGCGCTTAGAGGAGCTGGGGGCCGCCATATATCAGGGCCACCGCCCGGAGCATATCGGCGGGGCCCAAGTGGTGGTCTATTCTTCCGCGGTGAAGCCGGACAACCCGGAGTTCGCCGCGGCTAAGGAGCAGGGCCGGGAGTTGCTGCGCCGGGGAGAGATGCTGGCCCGCTTGATGGAGGGACACTTCCAGATCGCCATCACCGGGGCCCACGGCAAGACCTCCACCACCGCCATGGTAGCCGCCATTCTCCGGGCCGGGGGGTTGGACCCCACGGTGTCGGTGGGCGCGGTGTGGGACAATCTGGGGTCCAACGCGGTCCTGGGGCGGGGAGAGTATTTCGTGGCGGAAGCCGATGAAAGCGACGCGTCTTTTGCTTTGCTCAGCCCCCAGATTTCCGTGATCACCAATTTGGACCGGGAGCATTTGGATTTTTACCGGGACCTGGACCACATCAAAGAGGTCTTTGCCGGTTATCTGGCGAAACTGCCCCCGGGCGCCCGGGTGGTGGCCTGGGCCGATGACCCGCACCTGACGCCGCTGCTCCGGGATTTTTCCCGCCAGGTGACTTACAGTCTGGAGCCGGGCCCGGGAGATTTCCGGGCCTCCAACCATGAATCCGCGGGCCTGGGCTCCCGGTTCATCCTGACGTACCAGGGCCGGTCGCTGGGTACGATAAGCCTGCCCCTGGCCGGGGAACACTATGTGCTCAACGCCATGGCCGCGTGCGCGGTGGGTCACACCCTGGGGCTGCCTTTCGAGGTCTGGCGCCGGGGCCTTAAGGATTTGGGCCGGATTCACCGGCGCCTCCAGGTGAAGGGGGAGGCCCGGGGCGTCCTGGTGATGGATGACTACGGCCACCATCCCACGGAGATCGCCGCCACTCTGGAGGGTCTGGCCCGGGCCTTTCCGGACCGGCGCCTGGTGGTGGCCTTCCAGCCCCATCGCTTCAGCCGCACCCGGGCCTTGCTGCCGGAGTTTTTCCCGGTGTTTCAGAGGGCCGGCGCGGTGTTCATCACCGAAATTTACAGCGCCGGGGAGCCGGCCTTGGACGGGCTGTCGGGGCGGGCGGTGTTTGACGGCATCCGCCGCCACGGCCATCCCTGCGTGCATTTTGTTGAGGAAAAAGAGAGCGTGGCCGAGGTTATTTTAGAGCATCTGCACCCCGGTGACCTGGTCCTGACCCTGGGCGCGGGGGACATCTATAAATTCGGGGAAGAGCTGCTGGATAAGCTCACCGAACCGGCGCCGCCATCCCGGAGAGGCTGTTGAGCAAAAGTGGCCATATCCCTTGGCGTCATATATTTCTCACGCAAAGGCGCAAAGACGCAAAGAGAAGATGAGGTGGACGCGGTTCGGAAAAACATTTTATAAGCAGTCGCGCATGAGCTTTCGGCTCACCCGTAAATCATGAAAAGTGGCAATTATTGATGGTGCGTGGAACGCACCCTACTTTGGCGGGCACGGAGGCCCGCCCCAC